>DATLRS010000056.1:0-5539 GCA_035534535.1 Allostellaceae bacterium
GCCCAGCGCATGGTCAAGCGGGGCCACGGCACGATCCTCTTCACCGGCGCCAGCGCCAGCGTCAAGGGCTACCCGCGCTCGTCATCCTTTGCAATGGGCAAGTTCGCGCTGCGCGGCCTCGCCCAGTCGATGGCGCGCGAACTGCAGCCGCAGAACATCCATGTCGGCCATATCGTCATCGACGGCGGCATCGGGAAGCAGGGCGACCCGCGCGCCAACGAGCGCGGTCCCGACGGCTTGCTCGATCCAGGCGCGATCGCCGAAACCTACCTGCAATTGCACCGCCAGCACCGCAGCGCCTGGGCCTGGGAGATCGAGCTGCGCCCCTGGATCGAGAATTTCTGACACCTCGCGCCTATATGTCATCCCGGCGAAGGCCGGGAGGCGGCGCCAACCGCGCATTGACTTTGTGGCCTGCCGCGTGCTATACGCTACGCATGACCAAGCTGCGCAACGAGCTGCGACTTATCATCCCGGCGTCCTAGAGGGCGCCGGTCGTCTGCTCGTCCGTTCCCGCCGGGGAACACCTCTGCCGCGCTTGGTGACTTTCATGGCTACGATGGTTCGGGTTTATCGCTGCGCAGCGCTGCGGTCGGATGGCGCATGGCGGGTGAGCATTGGGCGACTTAGCACCGGCCGGGGGAGTTGAGCCCGCCGGCCCCCGCCTTCCATCGACCCATGCCATAATCGCCAGGCCTTCGATCCGGCCGGCGATCCGACCCCAGGAGTTCCGCTATGACTGCCATGCCGATCCATAAATACCGCACCTTCCCGGCGATCGACCTGCCTGACCGGCAATGGCCGGCGCGCAGCATCGACAAGGCGCCGACCTGGTGCTCGGTCGATCTGCGCGACGGCAATCAGGCGCTCGTCGAGCCGATGGGGCCGGAGAAGAAGCGCCGCATGTTCGATCTCTTGCTGCGGCTCGGCTTCAAGGAGATCGAGGTCGGCTTTCCCGCCGCCTCGGACACCGATTTCGCGTTTGTGCGCGAGATCATCGAGCAGAACCTGATCCCCGATGACGTGACGATCCAGGTCTTGACGCAATCGCGGCCCGAGCTGATCGACAAGACCTTTGCGGCGATCACCGGCGCCAAGCGGGCGATCGTCCACCTGTACAATTCAACTTCGGAGTTGCAGCGCCGGGTCGTCTTCGGGCTCGACCGGGCCGGCATCACCGATATCGCGGTGACCGGGGCGCGGCAGATCCGTGACCTCGCCGCCCGGATGCCCGAGACCGAGATCACCTATCAATACTCGCCCGAGAGCTTCAGCGGCACCGAACTCGACTTCGCGGTGGAGATCTGCGAGGCGGTGATGGATGTCTGGCGCCCGACGCCCGAGCACAAGATGATCGTCAACCTGCCCGGCACCGTCGAGATGGCCACCGCCAACATCTATGCCGACCAGATCGAGTGGTTTGCCCGGCACATCCGCGACCGCGACAGCCTCATTCTCAGCCTGCACCCGCATAACGACCGCGGCACCGCGGTGGCGGCGACCGAGTTCGGCATCGCCGCCGGCGCCGACCGCGTCGAGGGCACGCTGTTCGGCAATGGCGAGCGCACCGGCAATGTCGATGTCATCACCCTGGCGCTCAACCTGTTCAGCCAGGGGATCGATCCGGGGCTGGTAATCACCGATATCGATGAGGTCGTGCGCACCGCCGAATACTGCACCCAGCTGCCGGTCCACCCGCGCCACCCCTATGCCGGCGAACTGGTCTACACGGCGTTTTCCGGTTCGCACCAGGACGCCATCAAGAAGGGCTTCGACGCGCTTGCCAAGCGCAACGACGCGCTGTGGGAGGTGCCCTATCTGCCGATCGACCCGCATGATCTGGGGCGCACCTACGAGGCGGTGATCCGCGTCAATTCGCAGTCCGGCAAGGGCGGCGTCGCCTATCTTCTGAAGGAGGATCACGGCCTCGACCTGCCGCGCAGCCTGCAGGTCGAGTTTTCCAAGATCGTCCAGGAGGTCACCGACCGCACCGGCAAGGAAATGACCAGCGCCGATATCTGGTCGTTGTTCGAGGACACCTATCTCGGGCACCGCGGCATCCGCCTCGTCGATTACAACGTGCTGCCCGAGCCGCGCCCAGGCGAGCGCCGCATCGTCGCGACGGTTGACGTGAGTGGCGCCGAACGGCGGATCGAGGGGGTTGGCAACGGGCCGATCGCCGCCTTTGTCGATGCCCTCGGGCGCGGCTGCGGCGTCGACCTCACGGTCCTCGACTACCACGAGAACGCGGTCGCCGCCGGCGCCGACGCGCAGGCCGCCGCCTATGTCCAGATCCGCAATGGAGCCGCCGAAACGCTCTATGGCGTCGGCATGGACAGCGACATCGTCACCGCCTCCCTGAAGGCCGTCGCCAGCGCCGCCACCCGCGCCATGCCGAGATAGCCGCCGCCTTTCCCCCTCACCCTGCCCTCTCCCCCGCGGGCCCCACGGGGGGGGGAGAGGGTTGCGCAGGGTTGGCGAGGCAACGCCGAGCCTTACCCGCAGCTGGGTGAGGGGTGTGCTGCCGCTGATAGTGCCCTCACGCCACCCGGTCGCCCTGTTTGATTTCGACGGTGCGGTTGTCGACGGCGGGGAGCATCTGGCCGGGGTCGCGGGTCACGACGACATCGACGACGGTCGGCCGGTCGTGTTCGGCCATGCCTTGGGCGAGCGCCGGCCCCAATGCCTCGGGGTCCTCGACCCGGATGCCGCCGACGCCCATCGCGCGCGCCACCGCGGCGTAATCCATCTCGCTGAGGTCGGCCGACTGGTAGCGGCCGCCCATCATCGCGTGCTGCAAGGCCTTGACGTAGCCCGAGGCGGCATTGTTGACGACGACGATCGTCAGGCCGAGGCGGGCGCGGCGCGCGGTTTCCAGTTCGCCCAGCACCATGTTGAAGCCGCCGTCGCCGGTGATCGCGACGACCGGCACGCCCGGCGCCGCCATCGCCGCGCCGATCCCGCCCGGCAGCCCGTAGCCGATCGAAGCCAGCCCGCGATCCGGGATGAAATGCCGCCCGGCGATCTTGGTGTCGTAGAGGAGCCCGGTCCAGTGCCCGGCAAACCCGCCATCGGCCACCAGGATCGACTCGGCCGGCAGGGTGCGGTTCAGCTCGGTGCACAGCCGCGCCATGTGAATGGGGCGGTCGCGCGAGTAGAGGCGGGGCGCCGCATCCGCTTCCCAGGCCGCCATGCGGCCGGGGATCTCGCCGAGATAATCGGCGCGTGCGATGCGCGCGGCTCCCGCATCGCCGGCCAAGGCTTCGGCGAGGTCTTCGAGCCCGGCGCGCGCGTCGCCCCACAAGGCCACCGCGGCGGGGAAGCAGCGGCCGATCTCCTCGGCCTGGATTTCGAGATGGATGATCGGGATATGCGCCGGCGGCAGCGCGTAGCGCCTGGTCGCGATCTCGCCCAGCTTGCAGCCGACGACGAGGAGGCAGTCCGAGGCTTCGATCAGCTCGTTGGCGATCCGCGCATAGCGGCCGAAGAGGCCGACATTGAGGGCATGGACGCAAGGGATGCTGCCCTTGCCGCTCATCGTATGCGCCACCGGGATCGCCTGCGCCTCGGCGAAGGCAACGAGCGCGGCGTAGGCCTGCGAGATATGGATGCCGCCGCCGACCAGCATCAGCGGCCGTTTGGCGCCGGCGATCAGCCGCGCGGCGCGCTCGATATCGGCGCGGTCGGGGCGGATGCGGCGCGAGGGCGCGGCCAGCGTCGTGGCATCGATCGCGAAATCGTCGGCGGTGAAATCGTGACTGCCGTGGCAGACATCCTCCGGCACGTCGAGCAGCACCGGCCCCGGCCGGCCCGCGGTCGCCACCGCGAAGGCGCGACGGGTCAATTCGGGGATGCGGCTGGTCTGCTCGATGCGGATCAATTCCTTGACCGCCGGGCGCAAGATTTCGGCCTGGCGGCATTCCTGCGTCATGTTCTTCCAGGAATGCGCGCGGTTGGTGTCGCCGGCGATGGCGACGATCGGGATGCCGGCATTGGTCGATTCGATGAGGCCGGTGACGAGGTTGGTGGCGCCGGGGCCGAGCGTGCCGTCGCAGATCCCCGGCCGGCCGGTGACCCGCGCATAGGCGTCGGCGGCAAAGGCGCCGCAGCGCTCGTCATTGATCAGAAAGTGCCGCATGCCGAGTTGCCCCAGCGCGTCATAGAACGGCAGCAGCTGGAACCCGCCCATCCCGAACATCGGCCCGACGCCCGAGAGCCGCAGCATCTCGGCCAAGGCGCGCCCGCCGGTCATCGTGCCGGATGGGCGGTTCTGGCGGCTGGCATCTGAATTATTGATTGTCATGATGCGGCCTTTTCATCGTAACCCTCTGCCCCTCACCCTCCCATCGCTGACGCGATGGGCTCCTCCCTCTCCCCGCTAAGCGGGGAGAGGGTAAAGCAGGACACCGCCGCTTGTCTCCCTCTCCCCGCATGCGGGGAGAGGGCCGGGGTGAGGGGCTGCTTCAGCTTGCAAAGGCGCGGCGCAGCAGCGCGATCGCCTCGCGCGCGGTCATGCCGGGGGCGAGGCCGAGCGCGGCGGCACGCTGATTGACCCGCGACAGGATGCCGTCTTGGTAGGTCGAGCGCGCGTCGCCGATGCGGGCGCTGGCGGCCGCGACGGTGGCGGCGGGAATGAGGCGCACGTCGAGCGCCGGCAGGCGCGAGACGCCGGCATCATCGATGCCGATGCCGGCGTCATTGTAGAAGGCGGCGCGCACATCGTATTTGAGGGCGGTTTCCGGCCGCCCGCCCAGGAGGCCGCCATGCGAGCCGGTGACAACGATCGCCGCCTTGTGCTCGGGCGCAACCAGCGAGGCGGAATCGAGCGCCCAGATTTCGGGCGGCCCGCTCTCCAGCAGAAACGCCCCTTCCAAGGCCGGCGGCGGCGCGCGATGCCCCGGCGCGGCATGCTGCAACGCCGCCGCGGCATCGGCGCTGCTCGTGCCGGGGCGGACGCCGAGCGCAGCGGCCAGCGCATTGGCGTGGGTGATGATGCCGCGCGCCAGCATGTCGGCGCCGTCACCGATCCGCGCCGTCATATGCCCGACCGTCGCCGCCGGCACGCCGAGCTCTTGCAGATAGTCGAGGCCGGCGATGCCAGCGCGGTCGCGCCCGACCCCGGCGTCGTTGAAGATTGCCGCGGCAACGCCGAGCTTCGCGGCGAGATAGGCGGCATAGACCCCGCCATGCGAGGCGTTGACCACGACGGCGCCCGCGGCCGCCTCGGGCGTTATCCGGGTAATGCTGTCGGCGGTGACGATCGGCGCGGCAGGCATCGGCGCACCCCTACAACAGGTCGCGCAGCAGCGCGACCAGCGGCTTGTCGGCCGGCGGCATCGGGTAATCGGCGAGTTTGGCGCGGCGCACCCACTTGAGGCGCTGGCCTTCGCGCGGCATTACGATGCCGACCCATTTGCGGCAGACATAAAGCGGCATCAACAGGTGGAAATCGGCGTACGCGTGCGAGGCGAAGGTGAACGGCGCCAGGCAGCTTTCGTGCACGTCGATGCCGAGTTCCTCGTGCAGTTCGCGAATGAGG
>DATLRS010000057.1:0-21000 GCA_035534535.1 Allostellaceae bacterium
GCCGCGTCGTGATGCCGGCGAGCCAGGCGGCGGCGGTCAGCATCTCATGGCGGTGCGCGCTGTCCGACGAATAGAACGCGCCGCTTTCCGAATAGGGATAGCCGGGCTCGGCCATGTCGGGCAGCACGACGTGGTCGGTCATGGTCAGGTAGTCATAGCCGAGCGCCTCGCCCTCGCCCGCAATCCTTGCCATGATCGCAGGGGCCGCCAGCGCGCCGCTGTTCGGCAGGTTGAATCCAAATTGCATCGTGTTCGTCTCCTGGGCTTGCCCTGAGCTTGCCCTGGGCTTGCCCTGGGCTTACCAAGCACAGTTTGCGCCGGAGCGGCAACGCGCGCGACCGGATTCATCTCGCACCTGCGTGCCCCTTGACCGGCACCGCAATATCCTCGACTGCTCGCGGCCGGCGGTAGCGAGCGAGGGAAGGCGGGCAGCACGGCGATGCCGCGGCAAACCGGGAGGGAGCAGCACGCCGGCCGGGCGGCGGCGGCATTGTCGAGCGCCGGGCTGGAAACGGGGCTTGGCGTCTGTGCGCTGCTGTTGCCGCCGCTGCTGGCCCTGACGCCGCGCGGCGCGGCGGCGCTCGCCGCAATCGCCGGGCTGGGCGCGGCGGGGCTCGTCCTGATGCGGCCGCCGCGGCGCGACGCGGCAATGCGGTGGCCCGCCTCGCTGCTGGCGGCGCTGCTGTTATGGGGAGCGCTGTCGGCGGCGTGGTCGATCGGCCCGGGGCGCAGCCTGATCCTCGACGCGCGCCTCGCCGGGCTGTTCGCGGCCGGCCTGGTGCTGTCTATGGCAGCGCGCCGGATCGCCGCACCGTGGCGCCTCAGCGTCTTTTTTCTCGCCGGCACGGGCCTCGCTGTCGCGCTCGCGCTCTACGACCTCGCCAGCGGCGGCGGGTTGAGCCGCTATGTCACGGTCCGCGGTTTCGCGGCGCCGCGGCTCAACCAGATCGCCGCCTGGCTCGCCATGCTGGCCGCCCCGGGCACGGCGCTGCTGCTCGGCCGCGGTCGGCGTCTGCTCGCGCTGGCAGCCGGCCTCGTGATGGCGGCGACGGTCGTTGTGCTGGCCGGCACCGCGGCCAAGGTCGCGCTGGCGCTCAGCCTGGCGGTGATGGCGCTGATCTGCCTGCGGCGCGGCGCCGTCACCCGCGTCGCGGCTGCGCTGTCGATCGTCTTCATCCTGACCGCGCCCCTGACCCTGCCGCGCCTCGCGCAGCTGCCGCGCGTGTATGCCGCGGTCGACGCCTTCAAGGAGTCGGCCGGCCATCGGCTGCTGATCTGGTCGTTTGTCGGCGACCGCATCGCCGAGCGGCCGTTTGCCGGCTGGGGCCTCGATGCGGCGCGGGCGATTCCCGGCGGCAAGCTCGAGATCCGCCCGGGCGAGCGCTGGCTGCCGCTGCATCCGCACAATGCCGCATTGCAGCTCTGGCTGGAACTCGGCGCCCCCGGCGCGGCGCTGCTGGCGCTGTTCGTCGGGTGGCTGTGGCTGCGCCTCGCCGCGGTGGCATGGCCGCCGCTTTACGCGGCGGCGGCCGGCGGCAGTCTCGCCGCGGCGCTCGCCGTCGGCGATGCCAGCTGGGGCGTCTGGCAGGAATGGTGGATCGGCACGCTCGGCCTGGCGCTGTTCGCAATCCTCACGATGGCGCGTGCCGCCGCGTCGCCGGCGGACCCTACTCCGCCGCCGCAGCGCGATTGGCGCGGCGCCGATCGTTGAAATCCAAGAGCCGCTTGCGCAGCCGGATCGCCGTCGGGGTAACCTCGACCAGCTCGTCGTCCTCGATATAGGCGATCGCCTCTTCGAGGCTCATCTGCAACGGCGGGGTCAGCCGCACCGCCTCGTCCTTCGAGGTGGTGCGGATATTGGTCAGCTGCTTGCCCTTGCGCGGATTGACGTCGAGATCGTTGCCGCGGCTGTGGGCGCCGACGATCATGCCGGCATAGACGTCGGCGCCGGGCGCGATGAACAAGGGGCCGCGCTCTTCCAGGTTCCACAGCGCATAGGCGACCGCGGCGCCCTGCGAATTCGAGATCAGGACGCCATTGCGCCGCCCCTCGATCGGCCCCTTGTAGGGGGCATAGCCGTGGAACAGCCGGCTCATCACGCCCGAGCCGCGGGTATCGGTCAGGAATTCGCCGTGGTAGCCGATCAGGCCGCGCGTCGGCGCCAGGAACGACAGCCGCAGCTTGCCGCCGCCCGAGGGCCGCATGTCCTGCATCTCGGCCTTGCGACGGCTCATCTTGTCGACGACGATCCCGGCGAAATCCTCGTCGACATCGACGATGACTTCCTCGATCGGCTCGAGCCGCTGGCCGCTCACCGGGTCGGTGGTGAACAAGACGCGCGGCCGCGAGATCGACATCTCATAGCCTTCGCGGCGCATCGTCTCGATCAGCACGCCGAGCTGCAATTCGCCGCGGCCGGCCACCTCGACCGCATCCTTTTCGGCGCTTTCGCGCACCTTGATCGCGACATTGCCCTCGGCCTCGCGGTAGAGGCGCTCGGCGATGACGCGCGAGGTGACCTTGCTGCCGTCATGGCCGGCGAGCGGACCGTCATTGACCGAAAACGTCATCGCCAGGGTCGGCGGGTCGATCGGGTCGGCCGGCAGGGCCGCCGTCACCTCGGGGGCGCAGATCGTGTCGGCGACGGTGGTCAGCGCCAGCCCGGCCACCGCGATGATGTCACCGGCGCGTGCCTCCTCGATCGGCCGCCGCTCGAGACCGCGATAGGCGAGCAGCTTCGTCAGCCGCGCCTGCTCGATCGTGTGGCCGTCGCGGGCCAATGACTTGACCGGCATGTTGAGCCGCGCGACCCCGGAATGAATGAGGCCGGTCAGCACGCGCCCCAGGAACGGGTCGTAGTCGAGGGTCGTCGCCAGCATCGCAAACGGGGCGTCCTCGTCGGCTTCGGGCGGCGGGACATGCGCGAGGATCAACTCGAACAACGGCGCCAGGTCGAGCGGCGGCGCCGCCAGATCGGCGACCGCCCAGCCGTCGCGGCCCGAGGCGAACAGCGTCGGGAAATCGAGCTGCGCCTCGCTCGCGTCCAATAGCGCGAACAGATCGAAGATCTCGTTATGGACGAGGCCCGCCCGTGCGTCGGGCCGGTCGACCTTGTTGATCACGACGATCGGCTTGAGACCGCGCGCCAACGCCTTGGCGACGACGAACTTGGTCTGCGGCATCGGGCCTTCGGCGGCGTCTACCAGCACGAGGACGCCGTCGACCATGCTGAGGATGCGCTCGACCTCGCCGCCGAAATCCGAGTGGCCGGGGGTGTCGACGATGTTGATGCGCACCCCGCGCCAGATCACCGACGTGCATTTGGCCAGGATCGTGATGCCCCGCTCGCGCTCCAGTTCGTTCGAGTCGAGGGCACGCTCGGCGACGTGCTGGTTGGCGCGGAACGAGCCGGATTGCCGGAGCAGCTGGTCGACGAGCGTCGTCTTGCCGTGGTCGACATGCGCAATGATCGCGATGTTGCGGATATCCATTGAACCCTGATTGAAACGGCCGCGCTCAGATGATTCGCGCAGCCTCGACGAGCCCGCTCAGCGCCGTCTCGGGGCGGGCGCCGACATGGCTGATGATTTCGGCAGCGCACAGACTGCCGACCTTGCCGCAAATGGGCAGCGCCAGGCCGCGGGTCAAGCCGTAGAGGAAGCCCGCGGCATAAAGGTCACCCGCCCCGGTGGTGTCGACGACGCGCGGCACCGGCATCGCGGCGATCGTATGGGTCGCATCGCCGGCGAGGATGACGCTGCCCTCGGCGCTGCGGGTCAAGGCCGCGACCGCGACATGGCCGCGCACCGCCGCCGCCGCCGCGGCGAAATCGTCGGTCTGGTAGAGCGCGCAGATTTCCGCCTCGTTGGCGAACAGGATGTCGACGTCGCCGGCGACGAGTTCGCCGAAGGCGGCGCGATGGCGTCCGACGCAGAACGGATCGGAGAGGCTCAGCGCCACCTGGCGGCCGGCGCCGTGGGCGATCGCCGCCGCGGCGCGGAAGGCCGCCTGGGCGCGCGGCGGGTCGAACAGATAGCCTTCGAGATAGGTGACGCTGGCGGCGCCGACCAGCGCGTCGTCGATGTCCTCGGGTCCCAACTCGGCGCAGGCGCCCAGATAGGTGCCCATCGTGCGCTGCCCGTCCGAGGTGACCAGGATCAGGCAGCGCGCCGTGCCCGGGCCGGAGGTCGCGGCCGGGGTGTCGAAACGCACCCCGATCGCCGTGATGTCATGGCGGAACACCTCGCCCAGCAGATCGTCGCGCACCTTGCCGATATAGCCGCCGCGGCCGCCGAGCGAGGCAATGCCGGCCATCGTGTTGCCAGCCGAGCCGCCCGAGCTTTCGACCGCCGGCCCCATTCTGCGATAAAGCGCCTCGGCGCGCTCGGCGTCGACCAGCGTCATCGCACCCTTGGCGAAACCCTCCGCGACAAGAAACTGCTCGTCGGCATGCGCGATCACATCGACGATCGCGTTGCCGATGCCGACGACATCGATGGCGGCGGAATTCATGCGCGCTCCCTTGGCCGGTAAACGGGGAAATGGCGGCCGGAGTATAGGGCGATGGCGCGAGGCGACAAGCCGCCGCATTGGGCGATTGGCCGGAGAGGGCGATTGGCCGGAGAGGGCGGTTCGCGTACAAACGGCCGCGTCATGATTGCCGCCCTCGTCCGCGCCGTTGGCGACCTGTCTGCACCGCCGCTGCGCCGCATCGTCTGGCTCAGCCTGGCGCTCGCCGTCGCGAGCTTTGCGGTGCTGTGGATCGCGATCGCCGTCATCCTCACCCACACGGCCCTCTTTGGCTGGCGTCCGCTCGATTGGATCGTCAACCTGCTCGGCTCGCTCGCCGTATTGGTGCTGAGCTGGCTGTTGTTTCCGGCCGTGGCGACGATGATGACCGGATGTTTTCTTGACCGAATCGCCACCACGGTCGAGGCGCTCGACTATCCGGACCATGGCCCCGCCAGGCGGGTCTCGATCGGCGAGACGATGATCGCAACATTGCGGCTGATGGGTCTCGCCATCCTTATGAATCTCTTGGCGCTACCGGTCTATGTGCTGGCGCCGGGCATAAATTTTTTTGTTTTCCTCGGGCTGAACGGATATCTTTTCGGCCGCGAGTATTTTGAGGTGGTCGCATTGAGACGACTTGAGCCGACAGCGACGCGGGCCCTGCGCCGGCGTTTTGCCGGGCGTGTATTCCTCGGCGGCGTGGCGATTGCCGGGCTGTTCGCGGTGCCGCTCGTCAACCTGGTCGCGCCGGTGATCGCCACCGCGTTCATGCTGCACCTGTTCGAGGGATTGCCGCGCGCTGCACCGCAGCCCTCGGCTGCGTGATCCATCACGACAGCCACCGACGTCCACGGCCAACAACAACAGATGGGATGCCCCATCCATGTTCACCCGGAAAAGAGCCGAGCCAGAGGATCGCAAGATGACCGACGCGCCTGACGATCTGGGTATTCCGATGAAGCCCGCCCGCCCTTCCGGACAGCCGGCCACGGTCGCACCGATCGGCCGCGTACCGGCGACGGTGCCGCCGCGTGCCCCCGAGCCGGCGCGGCCGGTCGGCGAGGCGCCGCGGCCGGCCGAGACGATGCCGCGGCCGGCGCCGTCGCCCGCCCCGGCACCGCGACGCAGCGACGCCGAAGCGCGCAAACTGATCGTCGGCCGCGAGATCTCGCTGTCGGGCGAGATCACCTCGTGCGACAAGCTGATCGTCGAGGGCAGCGTCGAGGCGAACCTGCAGAACTGCCAGGATGTCGACATCGCCGAATCGGGGCTGTTCAAGGGCTCGGCGACGATCGACGACGCCGACGTGCGCGGCCGCTTCGAGGGCAATCTGGTGGTCCGCAAGCGGTTGCTGATCCGCGCCTCGGGGCGGGTTTCCGGCACGATCCGCTACGGCCAGCTCGAAATCGAGTGCGGCGGGCAGCTCTCCGGCGACATCCAGATGCATTCGGGCGAGGATTTCGTCACCGATATGGCGGGGGCGCGCGTCGCGTTCTGAGGCCTCTTGGTTGCCGTCCCGGCCGTCACGGCAAGGGGCGCGCGTTCACCCCATCGCGTTGGCGGCGCGCGGCTCGATCTCGTACATGATTCGCACTTCGCCCGGCTGGGCAAAGGGGTATTTGTCCTTGTCGAGGTATTTCTTGGCGAGCGCGTCGATGTGGGCGCTGGCGCCGGCTTCGACGACCCGCCGCACCCGGCCGCGGATCTGCAGATAGCGGTAGGCGTTGTCGGGGTCGAGGATCGACAGCGCGACCGCTGCCCCTTCGGTCATGTTGCGCGCCTTGACCCGGCCCTTTGCCGTATTCACCCGGATGATGCCGCCCTCATAGTCGAACCACACCGGCGTCACCTGCGGCGAGCCGTCCGGCATGATTGTCGCGAGATGGGCGAACGCCTTCTTCTGCGTCAACAGATCGAGAAATTTGTCGGGAATGACGGCCATTGCCTGCTCCTGCGGACGATTTGGGATGCCTCAGACATTGAAGCGGAAATGCATGACGTCGCCGTCCTGGACGATGTAGTCGGCGCCTTCGAGCCGCATCCTGCCGGCGTCCTTGGCGCCCTGCTCGCCGCCGCCGGCGACAAAATCGGCGTAGGCGATCGTCTCGGCCCTGATGAAGCCCTTCTCGAAATCGCTGTGGATGACGCGGGCGGCCTGCGGCGCCTTGGTGCCGCGCGGGATCGTCCAGGCGCGCGACTCCTTGGGGCCGGCGGTGAAGTAGGTGATCAGGTCGAGCAGTGCATAGCCGGTGCGGATGACTTGGTCGAGCCCGGTCTCGGCGAGGCCCAGCGCGACGAGAAACTCGTGCCGCTCGGCGGGATCGGCGAGCACGGCGAGTTCGGCCTCGATCGCCGCGGCGATCGTCACCGCCGGCGCGCCCTGTGCGGCGGCGTATTCGGCGACTTGACGGCTGGCCGCATTGCCGGTGGCGGCGGCGTCCTCGTCGACATTGGCGATGTAGAGGATCGGCTTCGCGGTCAACAGCTGCAGCGACTTCAGTTCGCGCTGCCGGTCGCCGGGGATGTCCACAAGCCGCGCCGGGCGCCCGTCGCGCAGCGCCGCGAGGACCGGGTCCACGACATCGAGCAGCGCCTTCGCCTCGCGCTCGCCGCCGCGGACGCGCTTCTGCAACGCGATCTCGCGGCGCTCGAGGCTGTCGAGGTCGGCCAGCATCAGTTCGGTCTCGACCGTCTCGGCGTCGCGCACCGGATCGACCGAGCCCTCGACATGCACCACGTTGTCGTCGCTGAAGCAGCGCAAGAGATGGGCGATCGCGTCGGCTTCGCGCAGGTGGCCGAGAAACTGGTTGCCCAGCCCCTGCCCCTTCGAGGCGCCGCGCACCAGCCCGGCAATATCGACGAATTCGAGCTGCGTCGGCACAATCTTGGCCGATTTGGCAAGCCGCGAGCAGACCTCGAGCCGCTCGTCGGGCACCGCAACCCGGCCGATATTGGGCTCGCGCGTCGAGAACGGATATTTCGTCGCCTCCGCCGTTGCGGTCGCGGTCAGCGCGTTGAACAAGGCGGACTTGCCGACATTCGGCAGGCCGACGATGCCGCAGTTGAACCCCATGATCCCTCGATGCCAAACATCAAAACTGCCAGCGGTCGCCCGGGCGCGGTCGCGCCGACACTATTTATGGCGGCCGCGGCAGAAATCCAGGCTTACGGCCGCTGGTCGGTGTCCGTCTCGGATGGCGCCGGGCACAGTCGCGCCACCTCGCTCATCAGCGCATCGGGCGCCCCGCCGAGCAGCAGCGGCAGCGTCTCGGCCACCGCATCGACCAGCGCCACGACCCACAGCCGCATCTCGTCGGGTGAGAAATTCTGCAGCACGTAGGGCTGCACCAACTCCTTCACCCCGGGATGGCCGACGCCGATGCGGATGCGCCAGTAATCCGGCCCGATCAACGCATCGATCGAACGCAGCCCGTTATGCCCAGCGCTGCCGCCGCCGCGCTTGACCCTGAGCTTGCCCGGCCGCAGGTCGATTTCGTCATGGATCACGACGATGTCGCCCGGCGCGATCTTGTAGAAGCTCATCGCCGGCAGCACCGCCTCGCCTGAGGCGTTCATGAAGGTCTGCGGACACAGCACGAGGCAGCGTTCGCCGGCGATCACCCCCTCGGCGAGGTCGCCCTTGAAGCGGCTGCGGAACGGCGCAAAACCGTAACGCCGGGCGATCGCCGCGGCCGCCATGAAGCCGATATTGTGGCGATTGCGGGCGTAGCGACTGCCCGGATTGCCGAGCCCGACGATGAGGCGCATCGCCGCCCGCGATGCCGAAGGATTATGCCGCCGGAGCCGCCTCCTCGGTCGGCGCGACCGCGGCGGTCGCCGCCGCTGCGGCCGCCTCCTCGCGCACCGCCGAGGATGCCGCGATCGTGGCGATCGTGAAGTCGCGCTCATGCACCGCGACGCGCGCGCCCGGCGGCAACTCGATCGCACCGATATGGACGCTGTCGCCGATATCAAGCCCGTCGAGATCGACGACCAGCCGTTCCGGGATGTTGTCGACCGAGCAGCTCATCTCGACGCCGTGGCGCACGATGTTGAGGATGCCGCCGCGGCGCAGGCCGGCCGAGCGCTCATGGTTGATGAAGACGACGGGGATCGTGACGGTCACCTGCGCGCCGGCGCCGACCCGCATGAAATCGACATGCAGCGGCAGATCGCTGACCGGATGGTACTGCACCTCGCGCGGCAAGGTGCGGTGCGTCATGCCGGCGACGCTGATGTCGACGAGGGTCGCGAGAAAGCCGGGCTTGCCCAGGACGCGGGCCAGCTCGCGCGGGTCGAGGCTGATCAGCGCCGGCTCCTTGGCGTCGCCGTAGACGATCGCGGGGACCCGCCCCATGCGCCGCGTCGCCCGCGCCGCGCCCTTGCCGGCGCGCTCGCGCACCTCGGCGCTGAGGCTGATGATCTCGGGCATCGACTGCACACTCCTCTATAGGCAAATGGCAATGTGACGGAAGCCGGGCGGATGCCGCGCAGCGGCTGCGACCCCGGCCGCGCCGTCAGTCGAACAGGCTCGAAACCGACCGTTCCTCGCTGATGCGCTGCATCGCCTCGGCCATCAGCGGCGCGATCGTCAGCTGGCGGATATTGTGCGAGGCACGCACCGCCTCGGTCGCGACGATGCTGTCGGTCAGCACCAGCATCTTGATCGGCGAGGCGGCGACCCGTGCCACCGCGCCGCCCGACAGCACGCCGTGCGTCACATAGGCATAAACGCCTTCAGCACCGCTGTCCATCAGCGCCTCGGCGGCGTTGCACAGCGTGCCGGCGCTGTCGACGATGTCATCGACGAGAATGCAGCGCCGCCCGGCGACATCGCCGATGATGTTCATCACCTCGGAGACCCCGGCGCGCTCGCGCCGCTTGTCAATGATCGCCAGGTCGGCATCGAGCCGCCGCGCGATCTGCCGGGTGCGATAGACGCCGCCGACATCGGGCGACACCAGCACCAAATCAGCCATCGCATGGTTTTCCCCGATATCCTTTACCAGCACCGGCTCGGCATAGAGATTGTCGGTCGGGATGTCGAAGAAGCCCTGGATCTGGCCGGCGTGCAGGTCGAGGGTCAGCACCCGGTCGGCACCGGCGGTGGTGATCAGGTTGGCGACGAGCTTGGCGGAGATCGGCGTGCGCGGGCCCGATTTGCGGTCCTGGCGGGCATAGCCGTAATAGGGGATGACCGCCGTCACCCGCCGCGCCGAGCCGCGCTTCAGCGCGTCGAGCGCGACCAGCAGCTCCATCAAATTGTCGTTGGCCGGGTAGGAGGTTGATTGGACGACGAAGACATCTTCGCCGCGCACGTTCTCGTGGATCTCGACAAATACCTCCATGTCGGAAAACCGCCGCACGCTGGCCTTGGTCAGCGGCAGACCAAGATAGGCCGAGATCGCCTCGGCGAGCGGCCGATTGCTGTTGCAGGTCAGGATTTTCATCGCCGGCCACGAAGCACCGCCAGCGGGCCCGATCCCGCGGCTTCACGCGCCACGGGGTTGTAACAAACCCGCGTGGCCGACGCAATCGGCGCCGGTCCCCCGCGGCGATCCGCGCTCGCGCGGTGCCGCGGTTGCCTGATAAAACCGGCCGATGCCGATCTGGAGCCCCTGGCGATGAGCATCCCCGCCCCGTTCGACCGCTTTCAAGGCGCCGTCCTGCCCGAGTGGATCGACCATAACGGACATATGAACCTAGCCTATTACACGGTGCTGTTCGACCAGGCGACCGATCTGTTGTTTGACGAACTGGGGCTCGGCCTCGACTATCGCCGCGAGACGCAACTGGGCACGTTCGTCGCCGAGACGCACAATCTTTACGAGCGCGAATTGCTGGTCGATGCGCCGGTGCGCGTCGCGACGCAGATCCTCGGGGCCGACGCCAAGCGGCTGCATCTGGCGCACGAGATGTTCGCGCTCGACGGCGGCCAGCGCGCTGCAACGCAGGAGCTGATGTTCCTCCACGTCGATCTCGTCGCCCGCCGGGTGAGCCCGTTTCCCGAGGATTTGCGTCGCCGCGTCGCGCTTTGGGCGGCAGCTCACGCCGCCTTGCCGCGGCCGGACTGGGCCGGCCGCCGGATTTCGCTGGGCGGCCGCTAAGGGGTTGCCGGCGGCGCGAGGTGGAGGCCAAGCAGCAGCAGGACGGTGCCGACCGCCATCAGCAGAAAGGCCAGCCAACTGCGAACGCCACCCTGGCGTCGCATCGTCAGGGTGATGCCCATCAGGGCGAACCCCGCCAGCGATACGACGTTCATCCCGAACAGGACGATTTTGGTCAAGTCGTGCGCGGCTATTTCTCCGCCATGATCCACACGCCGTTCCAATCCGGCGGCGGCGGGTTCTCGTCGTAATAGCGGCAGCGGTCGATGAAGATCTGCGAGGGCCGGTCGCTCGGCGCGGCCTCCAGCGCCTCGCCGAAATGCTGGATCGCATTGGCCCAGTCGCGCCGCTGATAGCAGCCAAGGCCGGCCTCGTAGGCCGCGATCAGGGTGGGCAGCTTGGGAAAGCGCGCGGCATCGTAGTGGTCGAGCGATTCGTAGGCGAGGGTCGGCTGCGACTTGCCCTTGACCTGGATCAAGTCGAGCTGCCGCAAGACGGTGCGGGCGCGCAGCCGCTCGACCGTCGAGGCGGCGACCAGCACCGTCGTGCCATAGTGCTTGTTGGCGCTCTCCAGCCGGGCGGCGAGGTTCACGTTGTCGCCGATGACCGTGTATTCGAGCCGGCGGCGCGAGCCGAGTGAACCCGCCAGCACCTCGCCGGTGGCGATGCCGATGCCGATCTCGATCGCCGTGAGACCGAGCTCGCGCCGCGCCTCATTAAAGCGCGCGAGTTCGCGCATCATTTCGGTCGCCACGGTCAGCGCGTTGTCGGCATCGGTCGCGTCGCTGACGGCCGTGCCGAACACCGCCATGATCGCATCGCCGATGTATTTGTCGAGCATGCCGCCGTGCTGGAACACGACCTCAACCATGCTGGTAAAATAGGCGTTGAGCATCACCACCGTGTCGCGCGGCGTCATCGCCTCAGCCAGCTCGGTAAAGCGTCGGATGTCCGAGAACAGCACGGTGGCGACGTGCGAGTGCCCCTCGAGAAAGTCATGACCGCTGGCAAGCAGCTTGTCGACGACTTCCTTGGCGACATAGCGGGCCATGGTGTTGCGCACGCGCTTTTCGCGAGTGATGTCTTCGAGCACCAGCATGCAGCCGATCGTCTTTTCCGCGGCATCGAAGAGCGGCGCCGCCGTCAGATTGACCGCGGCGGTGCTGCCGTCAGGCCGCTCGAAATCGGTGTCGGCGTGGTAGTCGGTGGTGCCCATCGTGGCGACATAGCTGAGGCTGCGCGTCACCCACGGGTTGCGGTTGCCGAACACCTGCGCCGCCGGCCGGTTGAGCACCCCATCGGCAGGCATCCCCAGGATGCGCTCGGCCGCCTCGTTGATCTTGATGATGGTGAGGTGTTGATCGAGCGTGACAACCCCATTCGACAGCGACTTCAGAATGCTTTCATTGTAGTTCTTCAGCGCCATGACGTCCGAGAACAGCTGGGCATTCTGGACCGCGATGGCGATCTGGGCGCAGAACGCCTTGGCGCGGCGAATGTCGATCGGGGCAAACGCGCCGCCGCGTTTGTTGAGGACCTGCACGACCCCGAGGCGCTCGCCGGCCTTGTCGGTGATCGGCACCGCCAGAATGTTGCGCGTGCGGAAGCCGGAAGCGCGGTCGACCTCGCGGTTGAAGCGCGGGTCGGCGTAGGCGTCGGGCACCACCAGGACATCGCCGTCGCTGAACGCCGCACCGGCGATCCCGGCCCGCGCGGGAATGCGGATCACGGTCTGGCCGGCCCCCTCGGCGACCTGCGCCCACAGCTCGTCCTTGGCCGCGTCATAGAGGAACAGGGTCGAGCGCTCGGCGCCGAGCAGCTGGGTTGACGCCGCCATGATCCGGGTGAACAGGACATCGAGACGCAGCTCGGTCGAGATCGCCTCGGCGATCGTCAGCAGCTCGATCTCTTCGCGCTGGGCCTGCTCCAGCCGCTCGACGAGCAGCGCCTGCTCGAGCGCACTCGCGGCGTGGCGGTTGATCGCTTCGGCCATCGCGAGATCGGCGGCGCCGAAATCGCCGGCGCGCTTGTTGAGGATTTGGGTCACGCCGATCGTCTGCGCGTCGCGGTTGTGCAGCGGCACGCACAAGACGTTGCGGGTGCGATAGCCGGTCCGCCGGTCGATCTCCTGATTGAAGCGGAAATCCGCGTAGGCGTCGGGGACGATCTCGGCAATGCCGGCGCCGAACACCGCCCCGACGATGCCGGCGGTCACCGGAATGCGGATTTCGGCCACCCCCTCGCCACTCAGCACGCGCGAGAACAATTCGGCGGTGTCGCGGTCATAGAGAAACAGCGTCGCCCGTTCGGCATCGAGCGCCTCGGTGATCAGGTCGATCAGGCGCGGCAGCTGATGATCGAGCGAGAGATGTTGCGTGACCGTGTCGGCGACCTCGGCCAACAGCCGCAGCCGCCGCAGCTCGCCCAGCAGCTGGTCGACCGCCGGCAGCTCAGCGATCACCGATCCGGCGTGTTCTGACGACATGCGGACGCCCGATCCTCAACACGCTGTCAGGCTCAAAAAGCCGAGCAACGATCTGATATTTTGTCACAGCCCAGGCGGCGCGACAAGCCGCGGGTCGGGTGTGCTTTTCTTTGCGGCAACGTTGCTCTTTAATGAGGGGCATGGACCGGTTAATGAGGGGAATGGACCGGCGGCTTTTTCTCGCCCTCGCGGGCGGCTTGCTGACGAGGCCAGGGCCGGCCTATGCCGCGCCGGCACCGCCGCCGCTGCGCCGCCTCAGCCTCGTCAATCCCCATACCGGCGAGAGCTTCAGCGGCCCCTATCGCGACGCACAGGGGCCGATCGCGGCGGCGATGGCCGAGCTGTCGTTCTTTCTGCGCGACTTCCATTCCGGCCGTCGCATCGCCATCGATGTCGCGGCCGTCGATTTCCTCGCGGCGGTGATGGACGCGGTCGGCGCCAGCCGCGCCACCGTGCTGTCGGCCTACCGCACGGTCGAGACCAACCGGATGCTGGCGCGCACCACGTTCGGCGTGGCCGACAACAGCCAGCACCTCTACGGCCGCGCCCTCGATATCCGCTTCGACACGCGGCTGGAGGAGGCAATGGCGACAGCGCGCGCGATGCGGCGCGGCGGCGTCGGCTGGTATCCGCGCTCCGGGTTCATGCACCTCGACAGCGGACCGGTGCGCAACTGGACGCTCGAAGGACAGGGGCTAGACCAGCTGCTGGTTCGCCTGCGCGAGCTGATCGCGCGAAGCGGCCTGCCGAGCGAGCTGCGCACGGTCCGCGCCCACCGGCCGCTCGACGTGCGGCAGCGGCTGGCGCTGCACCGCATGATCGCCAAGGCCGAATTCCTCGCGCGCCGGCATTGAGGCGCCGATCGAGCCGGCCGCACGGCGCCGATCGAGCCGGCCGCACTCCGCCGGTCACTCGCCGCGCCACGCCTTCATGCCGCCGCGCAGCACGGCGACATCGCGCACCCCGGCGGCGACAAGCTCGGCAGCCCCTTGCGCGGAGCGCTTGTCGCTCAGGCAGACCAGCACGATCGGGCAGCCGACGAGGGCGAGCTGGGCCGCCCGCCCGGCCAGCGCCGGCAGCGGCACGTTGAGCGAACCGGGGATGTGCCCGAGCGGCCCGTCGAATTCATCGGGCCCGCGCACGTCGATGACCATGCGCATGTCGCCGCGCCGCAGCCGGCGCCGCAATTCGTTCGCCTCAACCCAGGCGATGCCGCCGGCGGACCGTCGCAACCGCTGCAGAAGACGGGCAAACATCGCGGCGCTCCGCTCAGCTCAGCTCAACTCAGATTCACGCCGGGCGGCCGGCGGGGCGCTGCGCGGCGCGCCTTGCCTCGATCGCGTCCCAGATCATCGGCGCGATCTCGATGCCGCCGAGCCGCGCGATCTCCTGGATGCCGGTCGGCGAGGTCACGTTGATCTCGGTCATGTAATCGCCGATGACATCGATGCCGACAAACACCAGCCCCTGCTCTCGGAGGCTCGGCCCGATCGCGGTGCAGATCTCGTGTTCGCGCGCGGTCAGTTCGGTGCGCTGGGCGCGGCCGCCGACATGCAGATTGGCGCGCGCCTCGCCCTCGGCGGGCACCCGGTTGATCGCGCCCACCGCCTCGCCCTCGACCAGGATGATGCGCTTGTCGCCCTGGCGCACCTCGGGCAGGTAGCGCTGCACCATCACCGGCTCGCGGTAGACCGAGGCATACATCTCCAATAGCGAGTTGAGGTTGTCGTCGCCCGGGCGCAGGTGAACGACGCCGGCCCCGCCATTGCCGAACAGCGGCTTCAGCACGATGTCGCCATGCTCCTGCCAGAACGCGCGGATTTCCTGCGGATCGAGGGTCAGAAGGGTCGGCGGCATCAGCTCCGGAAAGCGCAGCACGAACAGCTTTTCAGGCGCATTGCGCACCGCGGCCGGATCGTTGACGACGAGCGGCCCGTCCTCGGGCAGCAGCTCCAACAGGTGCGTCGCGGTGATGTAGGCCATGTCGAAGGGCGGATCCTGGCGCATCAACACGACGTCGAAGCCGGCGAGGTCGAGTTCTTCGGCGGCGCCGAACTGGTGGTGGTTGCCGTGCCGGCGAAACACCTGCAACGGGCGGCATCGGGCGTAGAGCCGGCCGTCGCGCAGGGTCATCGCCTGCGGCAGGTAGTGGTGCATCGCATGGCCGCGGGCCTGCGCCTCCAAGGCCAGCGCGAAGGTTGAATCGGCGTCGATGTTTATCGTGTCGATCGGATCCATCTGGATCGCGACGGCGAGACCCATGTTGCCTCCTGGTGCACGGCCTTTGTCACGGCCGGATCGTGATCGTACTGCCCGGCCCGAGCAAGGCCAACAAGCGCGCGAGCGGGTCGCGGGCGATCGCGATGGACGAGGCGCTGCGGCATCTCCCATCGCCGGCAAGATTGACCGTGCGTTGCGCACCGCCCTACCGTCCCGCGAGATTTCCAGGAGCAGGGCCCGTGCGCAACAGCCCCGTCGCCGCGACCGGAGCACCCAAGAGCGCGCTCTACGGCGAGCTGGCGGACCAGCTCGCCGCGCTCGTCGCCGGCGAGCCCGACCTTGTCGCCAATGCCGCCAACATGGCCGCTCTCGTCTATCACGCCCTGCCCGACCTCAACTGGGCCGGGTTCTATTTTGCGCGCGGCACGCAGCTGGTGCTCGGGCCGTTCCAGGGCAAGCCGGCTTGCGTGCGCATCGCCTGGGGAAACGGCGTTTGCGGCGCCGCCGCGGCGCGCGGTGCCGCCATCGTCGTGCCGGACGTGCACGCCTTCCCCGGCCACATCGCGTGCGATGCGGCCTCGCGCTCGGAACTCGTGGTGCCGCTGGTCGCGGCCGGGGCCGTCGTCGCCGTCTTCGACCTCGACAGTCCGCTTCCCGGGCGCTTCGACGAGGACGATCGCGCCGGCTGCGAACGGCTGGCGGCGATCCTCCTGGCGCAGCACCCGGATTGGCGCTGAACCCGCGACAGCCCTGCCCGCGATATCGGATTTGCATTGCCCGCCGCGCTGCGGCACGCTCCCCGCCCGCAGCATTGCCGAAAGTGGAGCCGGATGATGGGCACGATGATCGAGTTTGCGCGTCCCGACGGCGGGAAGACCAAGGGCTATCTGGCATCGGCCGGCAATGGCCGGCCCGGCCTCGTGGTGATCCAGGAATGGTGGGGCCTCAACGATCAGATCTGCGGCGTCGCCGACCGTTTCGCGCGCGCCGGCTACAATGCGCTCGCCCCCGACCTCTACAAGGGCCGGCTGACCGCCGTGCCGGACGAAGCCAACCACCTGATGAGCGGGCTCGATTTCCCCGACGCGACAACCCAGGATCTGCGCGGCGCGGCAGCGCACCTCAAGGGAACGAGCGGCAAAGTTGGCGTGATGGGCTTTTGCATGGGCGGCGCGCTGACGATCGCCGCGCTCGTCCATATCCCGGAACTCGCGGCCGGGGTCTGCTTCTACGGGATCCCGCCCAAGGAATTCGCCGACCCGGCAAAGATCAAAGCGCCGTTTCAGGGCCATTTCGCCAACCAGGACGACTGGTGCACCCCGGCCGCGGTCAACGCGCTTGAGGCGGCGATGAAGGCGGCCGGCGCGGTACCCGAACTCTACCGCTACGATGCCGCGCACGCGTTCTTTAACGAGCGCAGCGCCGCCTACAACCTCGGCTGCGCCAACCAGGCCTGGGAGCGGATGGCCGGGTTCCTCGAAAAGCGGCTGTGACTCAGCCGCTGGGCGCCCTGGGCTCGACCTGGGGCGCCGGCACCAGCGGGCGCGCCCGGCGCAGCGTCTCGCGCCACAGAATGTAGAGGCCGGAGAGAACGACGATCGCGGAGCCGACCAGGAGCGTCGTGGTCGGCACATCGCCCCAGATCGCAAAGCCGAGGATCGTCGCCCAGATCAGCGACAGATAGTTGAACGGCACCACCGCCGAGGGCGGCGCCAGCGACAGCGAGCGCGTCCACCAATATTGCGCGATGCCGTTGCCGATGCCGGCAAAGGCGAGGGCCAGCGCATCCCGCCATGCCGGCAGGCGAAAGCCGAGCGGCAGCAGGAAGAGCGTGCACAGCGTGATGACGCTCATCTGATAGAAGGTCAGGGTCTCGGTCGATTCGGTGGCGCTCATGTGGCGGATCGCGATCGCCACGGTCGAGATCAGGATCGCATTGGCGAGCGCGAAAAAGGCACCCGCGGTCAGGCTGCCGGCGCCGGGATGGGTCACCACCAGGACGCCGATGAAGCCGATCACCAGGGCCGACCAGCGGTGGATGCCGACCTTCTCCTTCAGGATCACGATCGACAGCAGCGTCGTGAACAGCGGCGCCGCGAAGCCGATTGCCGTCGCCGCGCCGAGCGACAGGACGCGCACCGCCAGGAACCAGCACATCATCGAGCCGAATTGCGACAGGCCGCGCTGCAGATGCTCGCGATAACGGCGGGTGCGCAGCACCGACCAGCCGGCGCGCGGCAGGATGATCGCCGCGACGGTGGTAAACGCGAACAGCCCGCGGAAGAAGGCGACTTCGCCGACCGGGTAGCGCGCCACCTCCCATTTGACGACCGCATTACCGCCGGCGAACATCACCGTCGAGGCGACCATGTAAAGAATGCCGCGCGGGATCTGATTGCGCCGCGCCGCCTGCGGATCGACGAGGGTCACGCAGGGTCCGCCTAGCGCCGGCCGAACAGCCGCTCGATGTCGCTGAGCGCGAGGCTGACATAGGTCGGGCGGCCGTGGTTGCACTGGCCGCTGTTTGGCGTCGCCTCCATCTGGCGCAGCAGCGCGTCCATTTCCGGCGCGCTCAGGCGGCGGCCGGCGCGCACGCTCGAATGGCAGGCGAGGGTGCCGCAGACGCTCTCGATGCGTTCCTTCAAGGCCAGCGCGTCGCCCCATTCGGCCAGCTCGTCGGCGAGGTCGCGCACCAGCGCGGGCACATCGAGCCCGGGAACGAGCGCCGGCACCTCGCGCACGATCACCGCGCCGCTGCCGAAGGCTTCGAGGACGAGGCCGAACTCGGCGAGCTCAGCGGCCCGCACCGCGAGCCGCACCGCGAGCGCCGGGTCGAGTTCGACGATTTCGGGCAACAGTAGTGTCTGGCGCGCAACGCCGTGGCGCGCCAGCGCCTCCTTCATGCGCTCGTAGACGAGGCGCTCATGCGCGGCATGCTGGTCGACGAGGACGATGCCGGTGGCGGTTTCGGCCAGAATGTAGGTGCCGTGCAGCTGGGCGCGGGCGGCGCCGAGGACCGCCTCTTCCGGCGCCTCCTGCGCCATCGCCCCGCCCATCGCCCCGGCTGCGTCGCGGGGCGCGAGGAAAGCATTGCCGGCTTCGGCCAGCCCGGGCGGCAGCGCGGTCGCGGGGTTCGCCGGATAGGCAAAGCGCAGCCCGGCCGGCAGCGCCGCGCCCTGCCCTGGCGGCGGCCGGAACGCCGTCAGCGCCGCGGCGCTGATTGTCGTCGAGGCGCGCTGCCCGGCCGCCGCCAGGGCATGACGCAATGCGCCGACAATCAGGCCGCGCACCAGCCCGGCATCGCGGAAGCGGATCTCGGCCTTCGCCGGGTGGACATTGACGTCGATCTCGGCCGGCGGCCCGTCGAGAAACAGCGCGACGACCGGGTGCCGGTCGCGCGCCAGGACGTCCTGATAGGCGCCGCGCACCGCACCGACCAGCAGCTTGTCGCGCACCGGCCGGCCGTTGACCACCAGATACTGGTCGCGCGGCAGGCCGCGATTGAGGGTCGGCAAGCCGATCAGGCCGGTCAGGCTGAACCCCTCGCGCAGCGCGGCGACCGGCACCGAATTGTCGGCGAAGTCGCGGCCGAGCAGCGCGCCCAGCCGCGCTTCGCGCGAATCGGCTGCCGCCAGCCGCAGCAGCACGCGCTCCTCGTCGCCGATCACGGTGAAGGCGATCTGCGGGCAGGCCATCGCCAGCCGCTTCACCGCGTCCACGGCCTGGTCGCGCTCGCGGCGCGGCGTCTTGAGGAATTTGAGGCGGGCCGGGGTTGCGAAAAACAGGTCGCGCACCTCGACCCGGGTGCCGGGCGGATAGGCCGCCGGCATCGGCGTGCCCTTGGCGCCGGCCTCGACGGCGATCTCCCAGGCCTCCGCCGCGGCGGCCGGGCGCGAGACGATGCGCAGGCGGCTGACCGCGCCGATCGACGGCAACGCCTCGCCGCGAAACCCGAGCGTGCGAATCGCGATGATGTCGTCATCGGGCAGCTTCGAGGTGCAGTGGCGCTCGACCGCCAGTTGGAGTTCGTCCGGGTGCATGCCGCTGCCGTTATCGGCGACCGCGATCAGGCTCTGCCCGCCGTCGCGCAACACCACCTCGATGCGGCTGGCGCCGGCGTCGATCGCGTTTTCGACCAGTTCCTTGACCGCTGCCGCCGGGCGCTCGATAACCTCGCCGGCCGCGATGCGATTGACGAGGACGGACGGCAGCTGGCGGATCGTCATGGCCCGGCAGTGTAACCGATCGCAGCCCGGCGGACGAGACCGGCGGCGACGCACCGGCGGCAGGCGCTGCGCCTCGCCCGCTCCCCGGGGCGGCGAAGACGATCCCGGGGATCCAAAACTGACCGGTTGCGTATAATAAACTGACTGGTTAGCAACATCCCAGTGGAGGGTATCATGTCCCCGTCATCCGTGACCCGTTCGATCCGGCGGTCCCTGGTCGGCGCCGCCGTCATCGTCGGCGGCCTCGTCGCCGCAGGCGCCGCGACGACCCCGGCCGAGGCGCAATACTATCCGTATTACTCCTATGCCTATCCGTATTACTCAGCCTATTGCAACCCATATTACTACCCGTATGGCTGCGGGGGCGCCTATGCCTACCCGTATTACGGCTATACCCCAGTCACGGTCGGCCTCGGCTGGGGCAGCGGCTGGGGTTGGGCTGGCGGCTGGGGTGGCGGCTGGGGTCGCGGCTGGGGCGGCGGCTGGGGTGGCGGCGGCCATTGGGGCGGTGGCGGTTTCCGCGGCGGCAACCACGGTGGCGGCGGCCACGGTGGCTGGGGCCATGGCGGCGGCGGCCATCGCGGCGGCCATCATCGCTGAGCGGACCCGACCTCACCCCGCAGCATCGCCGCAGCGGGATCGTGCCCGGTGAAATTGGCGACGGCGCGGTCCCGCTCGGCGACGGCATAGCAATAGACGCAGCCATGCGGGCAGGTGTCGTAGGCGCCGATGTCGCGCGAGCGGGCGCAGCGGCAGCCCGGGCGGTTGCCGCCGGCCGGCGCCGCGATCGGGCGCTGGGCGACATCGGCGAGGCGGGCGGCATCGATGCAGCTTGCCTCGCCCAGCCCGGTCGCCTGCAACTCGGGCTGGCTGCAGAGCGTCGGCGCGATGCGGTTGTCGAGCGCGATCGCGGCGAGCCGCTCAACGAGGTCGCGCTTTTCCGCTGCCGGCGGGTCGCGCCAGGCGATGCCGTGGCGCCGGGCGGCGCGATCGAGGTTGCGCCGCGTCTTACGGTAAGGGTGCATGACCGAGAGAACCACCTCGTCGACGCTGCCGGCGAGCCGCCGCGCCAGCGCCGCAAAGCCCGCGAGATGCGCCGCGGCGTCGAGTTCGCCGGTAAAGACGATCGGGTCGTAGCGCCACACCGCCACCCGCGGCCCGAAGCGGCGGCGCAATTCGCCTAACTGGGCAACCGCTTCCGCGCTGCCGATCACCGAGCTTTCGAGCGCGCGCGGGTAGCCGGTGGCGGTGAACTGCACGGTAAAGGGTGCGACCCGCCGCACCGCGTCGAGCGCCGGCAGCAGCGGCCGCAGGTTGCGGGTCCACAGGACAATGCCGTCGACCGCCTCCGGCCGCAGCGACACCTTATAGGGGGCGCCGCCATAGGAGCTGGCGACGCGGCACCAGCCGACCTCCAGCCGGCGCAGCAACCAGGTCGCGTAAAACGCCG
>DATLRS010000058.1:0-32850 GCA_035534535.1 Allostellaceae bacterium
TTCCCGGCCAGGTGGTCGCGTGTGAAGCCGAGTTTCAGCTTGGCGTCGCGCGCGTATTTGCTGTCGGGAAAGCGGCGCACCACCTCCTCAAGGGCCTTCAAGGCGAGCTGCGTCAGTTTCTGATCGCGGCCGACATCGACAATTTGCATATAATAGCAGATCGCCTTTAAATAATACGCATACGCGACATCGCGATGCCCCGGATGCAGCTGGATGAAGCGATCGGCCGCAATCACCGCGTCATCGTATTTTTCATCCTCAAAGAAGGCATAGACTTCCATCAACTGGCTTTTGGTGGCCCATACCGAATAGGGATGCTGGCTCTCCACCTGGTCGAAGATCTTGGCCGCCTGCGTGTAGTTCTCTTCGGCCATGGCGTCCATGGCCTTGTTGTAGAGATCGTCGACCGGCTTTTCGATATAGGCTTGGTCTTTCGAGGTGCTGCAGGCCGCGAGCAGCAGCAACAATCCGACGACAACCAGCCGCGGCGGCAACAACCCACGCATCTGTTCGTGACCCCGCCCCAGAATTCCCCGGCGCCCCGCCGCTGCCGGGGCGGCGCTTTATAGCACGGATCGCGCCGGCGGCGACAAATCGCCCGCGCCGCCGATCCCCGACCGATCAGGCGACCGATCAGGCGACCGATCAGGCGACCGCGGCCCGGCCGGCCTCCCGCCGGGGGATCGTCGCCAGGGTGGTGCTCTCGAGGATCGTCGTGTCGCACCATGCCGTGCGGTCGGCGAACAGCGTGGCGAGCAGGCGGCGGGTCAAGGCATGGCCCGAGCGCAACCCGCGGAACTGCCCGATGATCGGGCCGCCGGCGAGGTAGAGATCGCCGAGCGCATCGACCAGCTTGTGGCGCACGAACTCGTCGGCAAAGCGCAAGCCGCCATCGTTCAAGACGCGGTTGCCGCTGATCACGACGGCGTTGTCGAGCGAGCCGCCGCGCGCCAATCCGGCCGCCTTGAGGCGCGGCCAATCGTCCAGCAGCCCGAACGTGCGGGCCGGCGCGAGTTCGGCTTCGAAGGTGCCGGGCTCGAAGGCAAGGGTGATCTCCTGGCGGCGGATCAGCGGATTGTCGAAATCGATCTCGAAGCTCATCGAGAAGCCGTCATCGGGCAACAGCGCGGCCGACGCGCCGGCCTCGCTGACGCACACCGGCTTCAGGATCTTGATGGCGCGGCGCACGGCATCCTGCGCAACCCGGCCGGCGCGCGCGACCATCATCACAAACGGCGCCGCGCTGCCATCCATGATTGGCACCTCGGGGCCGTCGAGTTCGACCAGCGCGTTGTCGACCTGACAGCCGGCGAGCGCCGCCATCAGATGCTCGACGGTGCCGACCTGCGTCCCCTCGCCATTCGACAGCACCGTCGACAGCGCCGATTCGCCGGTGCTCGCCCAGTTGGCGCGGATTTCGGCGCCGGCATCAAGCCGGCGAAACACGATCCCGCTATCCGGTGCCGCCGGCCGCAGCGTCATCGCCACAGGCTGGCCGCAATGCAAGCCGATGCCGCGACAACTGACGACGGTCTTCAAAGTCCGCTGCGGTGCAATTCTCATATCCCCCAACATGCGACAACGCTCACAATGAAATGATCCCCCGCGCGCAACCTATTGCCGCTAGTGGAGTCGATACAAATCAAACATTGTTGCCAATTGTTGCATGACGACGGCTTGGCGGACACAACATCTGGCGAGTCGCTCACAGCCCCCTCCGGCGCAGCGCGCCCGCCTCAGTTTGCCTGGCGGCGCAGAAAAGCCGGGATGTCCAACAGGTCGTCTTCCTTGCTGCCGCCCGGCCGGTCCTCGGGTTCGAGCGGCGCCAGCCGCGGCTGGGCCGGACGCGTCGGCGCGGCTGCTGCCGGCGGGCGGGGCGCGACCGGTGCCGGCGGCGTGGGCCGGGCGCGGCCGACGCCGGTGACGCGTTCGATGAGGCTCGGCACGCGTCCCTTGGGCCGCGCCTGGGCATCGCGCGGCGTGGCGGCGGCGGCCGGCGGAGCCGCGGTGGACTGCACCACCGGCGCCGGGCGGGCGGGACCGGCATCGACCGGCCGCGGCGCGATGAAGGCGCCGCTGCGCACCGCCGCGCTCTCCGCAGCCTCGGCAGCCGGGGATGCCGCCTCGGCCGGGCCGGCGGGGCGCGCTTCCGATCGCTGCGCCTCGTTGCGGCCCCCGGTGCCGCCCCCGGCGCCGCCCCCGGCGCCGCCCTCGGTACGGTTGGCCGGCGGGCTGGCGGCGTTCTGCGTCAGGATCGGCTGGGTGTAGCCCGCGCCGGTGTCGCGCGCGGCGGCGTCGGCGTCGCGGCCCGGCAGCCCGGGACGCCCCTCGCCCTGCAGTTCGGCCTCGATGCCGGTGGCGACGACCGAGATGCGCATGCGGCCGGCCAGCTTTTCGTCAAAGGTCGAACCGAAAATGATGTTGGCGTCGGGGTCGACCTCCTCGCGGATCCGGTTGGCCGCCTCGTCGACCTCGAACAACGTCATGTCGGTGCCGCCGGTGATGTTGATCAGGACGCCGCGGGCGCCCTTCATCGAGACGTCTTCGAGCAGCGGGTTGTTGATCGCGGCCTCGGCGGCATCGACGGCGCGGCGCTCGCCCTCGGCTTCGCCGGTGCCCATCATCGCCTTGCCCATCTCGCTCATCACCGTGCGGATGTCGGCGAAGTCGAGATTGATCAGGCCCGGCATCACCATCAGGTCGGTGACGCCGCGCACCCCGGCATGCAGCACGTCGTCGGCCATCTTGAAGGCGCCGTCCAGCGTCGTGCGCTCGTTCGCGATGCGAAACAGGTTCTGGTTCGGGATGATGATCAGGGTATCGACGTATCGCTGCAGCTCCTCGATGCCCTCCTCGGCGACGCGCATCCGCTTCGGACCCTCGAAATGGAATGGCTTGGTCACCACCCCGACGGTCAGGATGCCCGATTCGCGGGCGGTGCGGGCGATCACCGGGGCCGCGCCGGTGCCGGTGCCGCCGCCCATCCCGGCGGTGATGAACACCATGTTGGAGCCCTGCATCGATTCGAGGATGTCGTCGATCGCCTCCTCGGCGGCGGCCCGTCCGACATCGGGGCGCGCGCCGGCGCCGAGCCCGCGCGTGACGCCGATCCCGAGCTGGATCTTGCGCGGCGCCGCCGACAGTTGCAGCGCCTGCGCGTCGGTGTTGCAGACGATGAATTCGCAGCCGATCAGGTTCGATCGGATCATGTTGTTGACGGCGTTCCCCCCGGCGCCGCCAACCCCGACCACGGTGATGCGGGGCTTGAGCTCCTGTTCGTCCTTCGGGATGCTGAGATTAATCATGCTGTCGCCCTCCCCGCTGCGCGGCTGTAATGATTACGGCCCGACCGGCCGGCTCCCCCTGGTTGCGCCTGCCGCGATCGGCCGGGAGCGGCCCGAACCGATTGTCGCTCCCCTGCTGCGGCCGACCGATAGTAGCGGCTTTGCGGCCGGCGAGGTACCCGCCGCCACCGAAAAATCCGAGCAAAAGTCAGAAATTCTCGCGCACCCATTGCCCCACCCGACCGAAAATCCCGCCCGGCGCGATTCTCGCCGGCCGCGGCGCTTCCGCGCGCTCGGAAAGCGCGAAGTGCAAGAGGCCGGCAGCGGTTGAAAATGCCGGGCCATGAGTGGCTTCGGCGAGGCCGTTGACCCGCATCGGCCGGCCGATTCTGACCTGCTTGTCGAGAATCAGCCCGGCCAGTTCGCGCACCCCATGCAGCTGGCAGGCGCCGCCGGTCAGGACCACCCGCCGGCCGGCGATCTTGTCGCAGCCGCTGGCGTCGAGCCGGTCGCGCACCAGCTCGAACGTTTCCTCGACGCGCGGCGCGATGATGCTGACGAGCAGCGATTTGGCGACGTGGTTGACGTGCCCGTCTTCCTCCTCGCCGATTTGCGGCACCGCGATCATCTCGCGTTCGTCGAGGGTCGTGGCGATGGCGCTGCCAAACAGCGCCTTCATCCGCTCGGCATGCGCCAGCGGCGTCGCCAGCCCGCGCGCGATGTCGTTGGTCACGTGCATGCCGCCGACCGGCACCGCATCGGCGAAGATCAGATTACCGCCGAAAAACACCCCGATCGTCGTCGTGCCCCCGCCCATGTCGATGACCGTGACGCCGAGTTCCTTCTCGTCGTCGGCGAGGCAGGCGAGGCCGGCCGCGTAGGGGCTGACGACCAGTGCTTCGACGACGAGATGGGCCCGCCCGATCGCAGCGGTGTGGTTGCGCACGCTCGCCGCCGACGCGGTCACGATATTCATGTTGACCCCGAGCCGCTCGCCGACCATGCCGCGCGGGTCGAGGATGCCTTGGCTGTCGTCGATCGAGAAGCCGACCGGAATCGAATGGATCACCCGCCGGTCGGCGGCGCCCCGCATCAGGTAGCCGCGTTCCAGCACCTGGCGCATCGCAGAGTCGGAGATCTCGCGCCGCGCCACGTCGATTTCCGTCTTGACGATGCGCGAGGCGGCATAGCCGCCCGACAGGTTGACGACGGCGCGCTCGATTGTCTCCCCGGCCATCTCTTCGGCAGCCTGCACCGCGCCGCGGATCGAGTTGGCGGTGGCGTCGAGATCGACGATCGTGCCGCCGCGCACGCCGCGCGCAATCTGATGGCCGATGCCGAGGACGCGCGGCCGAGCCTCCACCCGCGCGATGAAGCAGCACACCTTGGTGGTGCCGATATCGATCGCCGCGATCATGCTGCCGCGCGGCCGGACCGGTGCCGCGCGCGATCGCACGCCGTTGCCGCCGGCGCCGTTGCGGGCGGTGCCGTTGCGGGCGGTGCCGTCAGGCTTGCCGCCGGCGTTGCTCTCGGAATTGACCGGCGGTGTGGTGCCCTGGCTCATGTGCTCTTGCCCGCCGGGCGGCCGGCGTGGGCCTTCTTCGCCGGTGCGGCCGTGCCCGGCAGCGGACCGTCGACCCGCAGCACCAGCCGGTCGGGCAGCCGCAGGTCGACGGTGCGGATGCCGCGCTTCAACAGGGCGTCGCTGCGTTCGAGCACCGCCAGCCGGGTCCACGCGGCAGCCGCGTCTTCCTCCGGCAGCAGCACGTCGATCGCATTGTCGAGGCGCAGGTTCCAGCGGCGATCGTCGACCCGGATCGCGGCGGTGACGCGGGCGGCCAAGGCGGGCTCGCTGGCCAGCATCGCGATCAGCGCGGCGGCGTGCGCCGCCGCATCCGCGCCCACCACGGTCGGCAGCCGGGCAAAGCGACCGAGATCCTTGACCGCAATCACCTCGCCGTGGCGATCGATCAGCTCCTGCCGGCCGTCATGCTGCCAGACCGCCAGCGGATGGCGCTCGACCAGCCGGACAAACAGCGTGCCGGGCAGGCGCCGCTCGATCGTCGCCGAGCGCACCCACGGCAGCCGCTCCAGCTGCTGCTGCGCCCGGCTCGGGCTGACGGCGAGGATCGGCGTGCCGCGTCGGGCGCCGAGCGCGGCCATGATCGTCGCGGCGGCGGTCGTCTGGCGGCCCTCGACCTCGATGTTGTTGACCACCAGGCCAAGCCGGGCGCTCGCTGCGATCGCCCGATCGGCGGAAGCGGCAATCACAGCCTCGCCGGCCGGCAGGCGGCTCGCCATCACCAGGCCATAACCGCCGGCTGCCAACGCCAGCGGCAGCGCCCACCGGGCGGCGCGCCGCACGACGGGCGGGATCCGCCGGCGCCGCCGCTTCGGCGGCACGGATCGCCGCGCCGGCGCCTTCATGCCGCCCTCCCGCTCTGACATTGCCCGCTCTGACATTGCCCGCTCTGACATTGCAGGAGCGGCGGCCGCCCGATACGGCGGATCTCCCATTCGAGCAAGATGCCGAAGCGCTCGTGCACCCGGTGCCGCACCTCTTCGCCGAGCGCCTCGAGGTCGGCCGCGGTCGCGTCGCCGGTATTGATCAGGAAATTCGTGTGCTTTTCCGACACCCGCGCGCCGCCGCGGGCGAGGCCGCGACAGCCGGCCGCGTCGATCAACTGCCAGGCCTGATGGCCCGGCGGGTTGGCGAAGGTCGAGCCGCCGGTGCGGGCGCGGATCGGCTGCGATGCCTCGCGCGCTGCCGCGATTTCCGCCATCTGCCGCGCGATGTCAGCCGGCTCGCCAGCGGCGCCCTGGAAGCGAGCCGCGACAAAGATCCAGGCGGGATCGACCGAGGAATGCCGGTACGACAGCCCCAGTTGCGCGACCGGGAGCCGGTGCAGGGTGCCGCGACGATCGAGCGCGTCGGCCGCAATCAGCACGTCCCTGAACTCGCGTCCATAGGCCCCGGCGTTGGTGCCAAACCCGCCGCCGACCGTCCCCGGGATGCCGGACAGGAATTCGAGCCCGGTGATGCCCGCCGCGGCGGCGGCGAGCGCGACGCTCACGTCGAGCGCGCCGGCGCCGGCCTCGACCGTGTCCCCCTCCGGCGTGACGGCGGTAAAGCCGCGGCCCAGCCGGACGACGATTCCGGGGATACCGCCGTCGCGCACCAGCAGGTTCGAGCCGACACCGATCACCGTCACCGGCACGTCCGCCGGCAGCGCCGCCAGAAACCCGGCCAGATCCTCGCAATCGGCCGGGCGGAACAGCATTTCGGCCGGACCGCCGACGCGCAACCAGGTCTTCGCTCCGAGCGGCGCGTTCGGCGTCAGCCGCCCGCGCACCGGCGGCAGCCGCGCGATCAGATCGCTCATGCGACGCGGCTCCGCGCGTCGAGGCGGGCGAGTTCGTCCGGCAGGCTGTTCGCCCAGTTGGTGATCGACCCGGCGCCGAGACAGACGACGAGATCGCCCGGTCGCGCCAATTCGTGCAGCAGCGGCGCCAGGTCGTCGGGTTCCGGCAGCGGCTGGGCGTTGCGGTGGCCGTGGGCGCTGAGCCCCGCCACCAGCGCCTCGCGCGAGATGCCGTCGATCGGCGCCTCGCCGGCGGCATAGACCGGGGCGACCAAAACCAGATCGGCGTCGTTGAAGCAGGTGCAGAACTCGTCGAACAGATTGGCAAGCCGCGTGTAGCGGTGCGGCTGCACGACGGCGATGACCCGGCCGCTGGCGATCGCCCGCGATGCCTTCAGCACCGCCGCGATTTCGACCGGATGATGGCCGTAATCGTCGATGATCGTGACGCCGTTCCATATCCCGGTCCGGGTAAAGCGCCGCCGCACGCCCTTGAAGCCGCGCAGCGTGGCGCGCACGACCTCGTCCTCCAGCCCCATTTCCTCGGCGACGGCCAGCACGGTCAGCGAATTCTGCACGTTGTGCTCGCCGAACATCGGCAGGAACAGGTCGGCGATGACGCGTTCCTCGCCGGTCAGCCGGTCGGCGATCACCGCATCGAAATGGCTGCCGTCGCCGCCGAGCCGCAGGTTGGTGGCGCGGATATCGGCCTGCGGACTGAAGCCGTAGGTCAGGATGCGGCGTTCCGAGAGACGGGCGATCATCCCCTGCACGACCGGGTGGTCGATGCACAACACCGCAAAGCCGTAAAACGGGATGTTGCCGACAAAGGTCTCGAAGGCCTGCTGCAGCGCGGCGAAATCGCCGTAGAAGTCGAGATGCTCGGGGTCGATGTTGGTGACGACCGCGACCGTCGCCGGCAGGCGGGTGAAGGTACCGTCGCTCTCGTCGGCCTCGACGACCATCCAGTCGCCGGCGCCCAATCGCGTGTTGGTGCCGTAGGCGTTGATGATGCCGCCGTTGATCACGGTCGGGTCGAGCCCGGCGGTTTCCAACAGCGCGCCGACCATCGAGGTGGTCGTCGTCTTGCCGTGCGTGCCGGCGATCGCGATCGACCATTTGAGCCGCATCAGCTCAGCCAGCATCTCGGCGCGGCGCACCACCGGCAGGCGCCGCGCCCGCGCCGCTACGACTTCCGGGTTGTCGGGCCGGACCGCCGAGGAGATGACGACGATCTCGGCAGTGTCGAGGTTTGCCGCGGCGTGGCCGATCATCACCCGAATGCCGAGGCCGGTGAGCCGGCGCGTGTTGGCGCTGTCGGCAAGGTCGCTGCCCTGCACCCGGTAGCCGAGATTGTGCAACACCTCGGCGATACCGCTCATGCCGATGCCGCCGATCCCGACGAAATGCAGCGGGCCGATCGATTCGGGCAGCGATCTCATGCCGCGTCTTCCCGTGGCGTACCGAGGGGCGTACCGAGGGCGAGGACGATCGCGGCCAGCCGCTCGGCGGCATCGCCCGGGGCAAAGCCGCGCGCCTGCGCTGCGGCGCGCGCGAGGCCGGCGCCGTCGGCCAGCCGCTCGGCCAACATGTCGGTCAGGATCGGCGCGCTCAACGCCGCTTGCGCGATCGCCCAGCCGGCTCCCGACGCGGCAAAGGCGCGGGCGTTGGCGGATTGGTGATCGTCGGTCGCGTAGGGGTAGGGGACCAGCAAGGCCGGCCGGCCGGCCCTTGTCAGTTCGGCAACGGTCGAGGCGCCGGCCCGGCAGATCACCAGCTGGGCGCGCGCGAGGCGCTGCGGCACATCGGTAAAAAAGCTGCTGATCTCGGCGGCGATGCCGGTTGCGGCGAACTGCGCCGAGACGCGCTCGCAATCTTCCGGCCGCGCCTGCTGGCTGACGCGCAGCTTCGCGCGGAGGCTCGCCGGCAGCGCCGTCACGGCATCCGGCACGAGATCGGCGAAAATCCGCGCGCCCTGGCTGCCGCCGAGGACCAACAGTTCGATCGGCGCACCTATCTCAGGCGGCCGATAGGCGACCTGGGCGACGGCGGCGATCGCCCGGCGCACCGGGTTGCCGGTAAAGACCGCCCGGGCGCGGTCGGCCGGCCGCAGACCGGCGGTGTCGGCAAAGCCGGTCGCGATCCGCTCGACGCGGCGCGCCAGCAGCCGGTTGGCGCGGCCGAGCACCGCATTCTGCTCGTGGATCACGCTCGGCAAACCGAGCTGCGCGGCCGCCAGCATCGTCGGGACCGACGGATAGCCGCCAAAGCCGACGACCGCATCGGGACCGAGCCGGCGCAAGAGGCGCCGCGCCTGGACGAGGCCGACCGCCATCTCGGCGAGGCCGTGGACGCTCTGGATCGGGCCGCCGCCGAGCCGCCCGGCCCATACCTGCGAAATCTCGACCCCAGGCACCGAAGCGGCAAACCCGTCGGCCCGCCGGTCGGTCGCCAGATGCACCGCGGCGCCACGCTCGACCAGCTTTTCCGCCAGCGCCTCGGCCGGGAACAGATGCCCGCCGGTGCCGCCGGCGGCGAGCACGAAACTCGGGACGCGCGCCGCGCTCATGATTCGCTCCCGCCGAGGCGGCGGCGGGTCAGCGCCAGCAACATCCCCATGCCGAGCGCCATAGCCAGCATCGACGATCCGCCATAAGACACGAAAGGCAGTGTCATCCCCTTGGTCGGGATCAGGTGCAAGGTCGACGCCATGTTGATGCTCGCCTGCAGCCCGAACTGGATCAGCAGCCCCGTGGCCGACAGCACCACGAACAGGTTGCCCTCCTGCAGCAGGCGCGAAAAGCCGCGCAACACGATGAAGGCAAAAACCCCGACGATCAGAACGCAGACGATAAGCCCGAACTCCTCGCCGGCGACGGCGAACACGAAATCGGCGTGCGCGTCGGGCAGCACGTCCTTGACGGTCCCCTCACCCGGGCCGCGGCCCCACAGCCCGCCATTGACGAAGGCCTCGATCGAGCGGTTGATCTGATAGTTCTCGCCGGCCACCGGATCGAGGAAGCGGTTGATCCGGCTGGTCACGTGCGGCAGCCACAGATAGGCGCCGACCAGCCCCGCGCATCCGGCCAGGGCGCCGCTGGCGACCCAGTAGAGCCGCAGCCCCGCCATGAAAAACTGCGCGAACCAGACGGCAGCGACGACCACCGCCATGCCGAAATCGGGCTGCCGCAGCAGCATCGCCACCAGCACGACGAACAGGCCGAACGAAATCGCGTTGCCGTAAAATTGCGGCCGCTCCTTCTGCGCGGTGAAGAGCCACGCGGCGACGATGGCAAAGGTCGGCTTGATGAATTCCGAGGGCTGCAGCGAGAAGCCGGGCAGGTTGATCCAGCGGCGCGCTCCCTTGATCTCGGGGCCGACATAAAACGTCAGCACGACCAGCACGAAGGCGATCGCAAACCCGACGAACGCCACCCGCCGGATCGCGCGCGGCGGCAATAGCGACACCCCGAAGATGATCGCCAGCGCGACCGGCACGGTTGCCAGCTGGCGATCGACAAAATGCAGCGGCGCGTAACCGAGGCGCTCGGCGACGGCGGGGCTCGCGGCCATGCTCATCACCGCACCGAAGCCGATCAGCAGGATCAGCGCGCCGAGGCTCCAGCGGTCGACCGTCCACCACCAGCGGGCGACCGGTCGCTGGTCGATGCGCGCGAACATCATCGCGGCCGACCCTCGGTATCAGCCATCAGCCGCGTCACCAGGTCGCGGAAGGCGTCGCCGCGCGCCTCGAAATTGGCAAACTGGTCATAGGAGGCGCAGGCCGGCGACAACAGCACGACCGCTCCCGGCACCAGCTCGCGGCGCGCCGCCGCGGTCGCCGCCGCCACTGCCTCGGCGAGATTGCCGCATCGCGAGAAGGGAACCGCGCTGCCGAGCGTCGCTGCAAACTCCTCTGTCGCGGTGCCGATCAGAAAGGCGTGCCGCAGACGCCCAAAACAGGGCTTGAGCGGCGCGATCCCCCCGGCCTTCGGCAACCCGCCAGCGATCCAATAGATCGCCTCATAGCACGCGAGCGCCTTTTCGACTGCATCGGCATTTGTGGCCTTGGAGTCGTTGATGTAACGGATGCCATCGATCGTCCCGACCAGCTCTTGTCGGTGCGCCAGACCTGGGAACGAGCGAATCGCCGCCTCCGCCACTTCCGGAGCGACGCCGAGCGCGACCGCCGCGGCATAGGCGGCGGCGGCATTCTGCCAGTTGTGCGACCCCGGCAGCCGCTCGACGGCGGCAAGGTCGAGGACGCGAACGGGATGCGCGCCGGTGCCATCGACGAGCCAGCCGGTATCGACATAGACGCCGCCGGGTGCCGGTCCCTGCACCGAGATCGGCAGCAGCCGGGCGGGGCCGGCACGCAGCACCTCGGCGAGGGCGCGGCAGATCGGGTCGTCGATGCCGATGATCACCGTCGCGCCGGCGCCCTGCCCCGCCAAGATGCGCCGTTTCGCGGCGACATAGCCGGCCATCCCGCCATGGCGGTCGAGATGGTCGGGGGTGATGTTGAGCAGCACGGCGATGTCGAAGGCGAGCGTCGCGATCAGCTCGAGCTGGAACGAGCTGGCTTCGAGCACATAAATGCCGTCGCCGCCCAGCGGCATCAGCGTGAGGGCCGGCGTCCCGAGATTGCCGCCGACCGCGGCAGGCTGCCCGGCGTCCGCGAGGATGTGGCCGAGCAGCGCCGTCGTCGTCGATTTGCCGTTGGTGCCGGTGATGCCGACATAGCGCGCCGCCGGCTGCGTCCGGCCGAGCAGCTCGATGTCGCCGATGATCTCGACCCCGGCGGCGCGGGCGCGAAGCACCGCCGGATGCGGCCGCGGATGTGTGTGCGGAATGCCGGGCGACAGCACCAGCGCGGCAACGCCGTGCCAGTCGGCCGTCGCGAGGTCGGCGAGCGGAATGTCGCCGGCGACGGCGGCGCGGACGGCCGGATCGTCATCCCAGGCCACAACCGTGGCGCCGCCGGCGGCGAGCGAGCGGGCGGCGGCGCGACCCGAGCGCGCCAGCCCCAATACCGCGACCCGCCTGCCGGAAAAGCTGTCGACAACAATCATCGGCGCTACCGGAGTTTCAGCGTTGCGAGCCCCGCGATCGCCAGGATCGAGGCGATGATCCAGAAGCGGATCACGATGGTCGGCTCGGCCCAGCCCTTCTGCTCGAAATGATGGTGCAAGGGCGCCATGCGGAAGACCCGCCGGCCGGTCAGCTTGAAGCTCGCCACCTGGACGATCACCGAGACCGCCTCGAGCACGAACAGGCCGCCGATAATCGCAAGGACCAGCTCGTGCTTCGTAACGATGCTGATCGTGCCGAGCGCGGCGCCGATCGCCAGCGATCCGGTGTCGCCCATGAAGACGCTGGCCGGCGGCGCGTTGAACCACAAGAAGCCGAGGCTCGATCCGACCATCGCGCCACAGAACACGGTCAATTCGTCGGCCCGCGGCACATGATGCAGCTGCAGGTAGTTGGCGAACACCGCATTGCCGACGAGATAGGCGATGAAGGCAAAGCATGCCGCCGCGATCATCGATGGCCCGATCGCCAGCCCGTCGAGCCCGTCGGTCAGGTTGACCGCGTTCGACGCACCGATGATGACGATTACCCCGAACGGCAGAAAAAACCAGCCGAGATGCAACAGCACGTTTTTGAAAAACGGCACCGCGACCGAGTTCGCCAGCGGCGAGCGCATGACAAAGGCGAGCACGATGCAGGCGGCGATCGCGAGAACGATCTCGGCCAGCAGCTTGAGCCTGCCGGAGAGCCCGCGATGCGAGCGCCGCGTCAACTTGCGATAATCGTCGAGAAACCCGATCAGGCCGAAACTGACGGTCACCCCCAGGACGATCCAGACATAAGGGTTGGCGAGGTCGCCCCACAGCAGCGTCGACACGCTCAAGGCGAGGAGGATCAGAACCCCGCCCATCGTCGGCGTGCCCTTTTTGCGCAGCAGATGCCCTTCCGGCCCGTCCGGGCGAATCGGCTGCCCGTCGCCCTGCTTCGATTTGAGCCAGGCGATGATAGAGGGGCCGAACAGAAAGCTGATCGCCAGCGCCGTGACGACCGCCCCTCCGGTGCGAAACGTGATGTAGCGGAACAGGTTGAACGCGTGAAACCGGTCGGCAAGCGGAAAGAGCAACAAATACAGCATCGGGTCATGTTTCGCAGGGCATCGCGGGCGCGCACAGCCGCCGGGCGATGCGGCCGATGCGACCGGGAGGGCTAGGCATAACCCCATCGCAGGAGGGGGACAACCCACCACGAGGCATCAGCCGCGTGCCGCCGCCGCGAGCGCCTGGCGCGCCACGACCACGTCGTCGAAGGGCAGGATGTCGGCGCCGACGATCTGGCCGCTCTCATGGCCCTTGCCGGCAATCAACAGGACGTCGCCGCGGCGCAATTCCGCGACGGCGGCAGTGATCGCCGCGCCCCGGTCGCCGATCTCGATCGATTGCGGCGCTGCGGCGCGGATGGCACGGCGGATTGCCGCCGGGTCCTCGCTGCGCGGATTGTCGTCGGTGACATAGGCCCGGTCGGCGCGCTCGGCCGCCACCCGGCCCATCAGCGCTCGCTTGCCGCGGTCGCGGTCGCCGCCGGCGCCGAACACGATTGCCAGCCGCCCGGTTGTGTGGGGGCGCAGCGCCGCCAGCACCGTCGCCAAGGCGTCGGGCGTGTGCGCGTAATCGACAAAGACGGCGGCGCCGGACGCGGTCTCCCCGACCAGCTGCAGGCGGCCCGGCACACCGCTCAACGTGGGCAGCACCGGCAACGCCGCCGCCAGTGCGCCGCCGGTCGCGACGACAAGGCCAAGCGCCGCCAGCATGTTCATCGCCTGGAACGCGCCGACCAGCGGCACATCGATATCGTGCCGCTCGCCAAACAGCTCGGTCGCGAGGCGCTGTCCGAGGGGGCGCGGCGCGCATTCGAGAAGGCGCAGCTCGCAAGAGGGCGCCCCGCCATAAGCGATGACCGGATGGCCGCGCTCGCCGCACAACGCGCGCAGGCGGGCGAATTCGGGGCTGTCGGCGTTGAGGATTGCGGTCCCTTGCGGCGCCAGCAGCGCGGTAAAGAGGCGCTCCTTCGCGGCGCGGTAGGTGGCCATGTCGCGATGGTAATCGAGGTGGTCGCGGGTCAGATTGGTGAATGCCGCGGCGGCGACGGCGACGCCGTCGAGGCGGAATTGCGCCAGCCCATGGCTCGACGCTTCGAGCGCGACATGCTCGGTGCCGGCTTCGGCCAGGGCGGCGAGATCGCGATGCAGGGCGACCGGATCGGGCGTCGTCAGCGCGCCGGGGAGATGCCCTTGCGGCGACACCAGGCCGAGCGTCCCGAGGCTCGCCGCCGCGAGGCCGATCCCCTCCCAGATCTCGCGCGTGAAATGGGCGACCGAGGTCTTGCCGTTGGTGCCGGTGACGGCGGCGACGACGCGCGGCTGGCGCCGGTAGAACCGCGCCGCAAACAGCGCGAGACGGCGCTGCGGATTGGCGTCGGTGATGATCGCGAGGCGGCCGCGCTGCGGCGGCTCGAGCGTCAGGGCGGCGGCATCATCGGTCAGGATCGCGACCGCGCCGCGCGCCGCCGCCTCGCCGGCAAAGGCGCGGCCGTCGCGCGCCGTGCCGCGCAGCGCGGCAAACAGAAACCCGGGCTTCACCTGACGCGAATCGGCAGTGAGGCCGACAATCTCAAGATCGGGCTCAAGATCGGGCTCGGGATCGGGCGATGGCGACGGCCGGGGGTGACCGGATGCGCCGATCGGTCCCGTCAGCTCAGTAAGCCTCAATCTTTTTGCCCTGCAAGCTGCGTACCGCCAATGCCTGAACGACCGCGGGGGACGATTCGTCCACCGGCGGCACGCCTAACACCGGCGCGATGCGCTGAATGATGCGGCTGGTCGCCGGCACCACCGTCCAGCCGGCGGTCGCATAACCGTGCGTCGCCTTTGTGCCATGCGGCTCGTCGACCAGCGTCATGATGGCGTAGCGCGGGGCGTTCATCGGGAAGGCGGCGACAAACGAGGACACCAGCTTTTTCAGCTCATAGCGGCCGTGCTTGTTCTTCTCGGCCGTGCCGGTCTTGCCGCCGACCACATAGCCAGGGGTCTCGGCGAACCGGGCGGTGCCGTATTCGACGACCAGCCGCATCAGCTTGCGCAGATCTTCCGAGGTTTTCGGTGAGATCACCCGCACGCCCGGCGGCACCGTGCCGGGCGGCACTTTCAGCAGGGTCGGGTGACGCAATATGCCGCCGTTGACGAGCGCCGACACGCCGGCGATGACATTGAGCGGGCTCATCGAGATGCCGTGGCCATAGGCGATCGTCATCACGTTGATCGGGCGCCACGGGTGCGGGTAATGCGGCGTCGCCACCTCGTCCAGCTCGATCGGCGCCGGCTTCAACAACCCGAACCGGCCAAGATATTCCTTCTGCAGCTTCTCGCCGGCATCGAGCGCCATGCGCGCGGCGCCGATGTTCGAGGAGTACATGATGATTTCGGGCACGCTCAACCAGCGGTGCTTGCCGTGGTAATCCGAAATCGTGAAACGGCCGATATGGATGTTGTGGCTGGCGTCATACTGCTTGGTCATCGTGGCGACACCGCTGTCGAGCGCCATCGCCACCGTGAACAGCTTGATGACCGAGCCCATCTCATAGTCGCCGAGGGTGACCCGGTTGAAGGTCCGCACCTTGGCTTCCGCCGGCGTCAGGCCGGGTTCGACCCGGCCGGGATGGTTGGGATCGAAATCGGGCAGCGACACCATCCCAATGACCTCGCCGGTGCGCACATCCATGACGATTCCGGCGGCGCCCTTGGCGCTGAAATCGCTGACCACCTTGGCCAGCTCCTCATGCAGGATGAATTGTACCCGGGCGTCGAGCGACAGCTGGATCGGCCCGGGGCTGTCCCGCAGCTTCTTGCCGAGCGCCCGCTCGATCCCGGCGAGCCCGTTATTGTCGATGCCGCAGAACCCAACCACATGGGCGGCCAGATCGCCGAACGGGTAGACCCGCCGCTCCTCGTGCTGGAATTGCAGCCCCGGGATGCCGAGGCGATTGACCTCGTATTGCTGGCGCGGCGTCAGGTGGCGGCGGATCCACACAAAGCTCTTGCCCGAGGTCAGCTTGGCGTAGATCTGGGCGGGATTGAGCTGCGGCAGCACCGAGACGATGGCGCGCGTCGCCGCGCGCGCATCGATGATCTGGCGCGGGTCGGCGTAGAGCGAGGGGCTTTCGAGCGTCGTCGCGAGCAGCTCGCCGTTGCGGTCGAGGATGTCGGCGCGCATCGGCGGCGCCGCCGCACCCGGCCGCAGACCTCCGGCGTGCGATTCGGTGCCGCTGCCCGGCAGCAGCACGACATCGACGAGGCGCAACGCCACGACCAGAAAAACCACGGCAAACAATGCCGCGGTCACGACCAGCCGGCTGCGGCAGATCTCGATCAGGGCGGTCTGGCGCTCGTCGGTGACGACCGGGGCGCAGGGCGGCGGCCGGAAGTGCCGCGGCCGGCACGGATTCTCGTCGAGGCGCTGTAATGCCCGCATCATCGGGCCTGCGCGATCTGCGCGATCAGCGCGTCAAGCGACGCCGGCCCGCCGCTCGGACCCGCTGTCGCCAGTTGCACTGCCGGGGCCGCCGGGGCCGCCGGGACCGCCCGGACCGCCACAGCGCCAAACGCCGCCGGGGCGGCCGCGACCGCGCGCTGCGGGTTCGCCGGCGCGGCCTGAGGGGGCGCCGCCGCGACCACCCCATCGGGGGCTGTCTGCGGCGTCCGCCACGGGATATCGGTGATCTTCACCTGCAGTTGTTGGGCGGTGATCGGCACCAGCCCGAGGAAGCGCCGGTTCAGCGCGGCCAGCCGCTGGGGCTGGTTGAGATAGGTCCATTCGGCATTGAGGACGCGGATCTCCTGCTGCTCGGCGACCGTCTGCTTGCGCACCCGGGTCAACTGGTCGTCGATGTCCTGCACGGCGTACTTGACCTTGAAGGTGGCGAACCCGGCCGCCAGCACGAGAACGAACCACACCACTGCGCTGAGCCGCGTCATCGCGCCCGCCCTCCCGCCCGTTCGCTCGCCCGTTCTCCCAGGATGCTGCGCGCCGCTGCCGGGGCGTCGGCGGCGGCCTGCCAGGGCGCTGCCGCGGTGCGCTCGGCCGCCCGCAGCCGGGCCGAGCGGGCGCGTGCGTTGCGGGTGATCTCGTCGGCGTCCGGCCGGATTGGGCGGCGGGTCAGCAGACGGAAGCTCGGCGCCGCCATGCCGGGCAAGGGCGGGGCGTGTCGCGAGGCCGAAGCGGCGCCGGCGCTGCGCTGCCGCAGGAAGCTCTTGACCCGCGCGTCTTCGAGCGAATGAAAGGCGACGACAGCCAGCCGGCCGCCCGGCATCAAGACCCGTTCGGCCGCGACCAGGCCGCGGTCGAGTTCGCCGAGCTCGTCGTTGACCGCGAGGCGCAGTGCCTGAAACGTGCGGGTCGCGGGGTCGAGGCCGGGCTCGCGGGTCGGGATCGCGCCGCGCACGATGTCGGCCAATTCGCCGGTACGGCGCAGCGGCGCGCGCAGGCGGGCAGCGACGATCGCCCGGGCGACGCGGCGGGCGAAGCGTTCCTCCCCGAGCGCGCGGATCAGCGCGGCCAATTCGTCCTCCGGCAGGCGGGCGACGAGGTCGGCGGCACTCTCGCCGGCGCCCTCCATCCGCATATCGAGCGGACCGTCGCGGCGGAACGAAAAACCCCGCTCGGCGCGGTCGAGCTGCTGCGAGGAAACCCCCAAATCGAGCGCCACGCCGGCGATCGGGCCCTCGGCCGCGGCGCCGATCAGCCGTTCCATGTCGCCGAACCGGCCCTCGATCAATCGCAGCCGACCGGGATGCGCGGCAGCGAGCGCCGCGCCGCGGCGCACCGCGTCGGGATCGCGGTCGATCCCCAGGACGCGGCAGCGCGCCGCCGCCAGCAAGGCCGCGCTGTAGCCGCCGCCGCCAAACGTCCCGTCGACATAAAGGGCGCCGTCGCGCGGCGCCAGCGCTGCCAGGACGGCATCGAGCAGCACCGGCAGGTGATCGGGCGCAGCGGCGGCCAGATGGGCGGTTTCGTCCGCCGCCGGTTGGCGGCTTCGATCAGCGGGCCCTGAGCGCCCCCGCGTCATCAGCCGCGCCGCGCCGCGCCGCCGCGCGGCGGCAAGGTGGTGCCCTGGCGGCGGGCGCGCTCGCGCACCGCGGCGCTATGCGCCTCGTAGTGGGCCGGATCCCACAGCTGAAACATCGCGCCCAGCCCGACAAACGCCACATCGGCGGCGATGTGCGCGTGCTCTTTCAGTTTTTCCGGCAGGATGACGCGGCCCTCGCCGTCGATCGTCAATTGCTGCGAATCGGCGAACAGCTGCGACAGATTTTCGTGCTCGTCAGAGTATTGTTCGAGCGTCTCGATGCGCTCCTGCATCTCTTCCATTCGATCGTTGCCGGTGCATTCGATGGCCGGCAAGCGAAACGACGGAAACGCTATGACCAGATTGGCGCGGCGTTGGGTCGCTAGAGTAGAGCGAAAGGTCGCCGGCACTGAAACTCGCCCCTTGCGGTCGACCTTGTTCACATAAGTGGAATAGAACAGTTCCACTTGCTTCCCCCAACGCTCCCCCATAAGCGTCCGGCAAGGGGCGGGCCCGGTAACACCATCAGGTTCCCCCCAGAACGATGGTGTTCGCCCATGGGTGGAGATGGGATATCATGGGGTTTCATGGGGCGTCAATCCCTTTTTGAATAAAAAGCATCTTTTCCAAATGTTCGGTCCGGCGACACCGCCGACACAGCATGTAGTCCGCAGGACAACGCTCGGCGCTGAGAGTGGAACTGAAGTTCTCATTCTGTTCCTATCTGGTCGAGGCCGGCCGGCAACCGGCCGCGCCAGCAATGCCGCTGCCCTGCTCGCCCCGCGCCGCCAGTCACAAAACCGGCATAATTCGGTATTAGTAGTATCAGCGCGCCCGCGCAAGCACAAAATATAGCCCGCCGCAAGAGCGATCGGAGGTCATGCCAGACGGTCTGTAAGCCGGGTTCTGTGCCGCCCCGGGGGTTCGCCATTGGGGTGAACCACCGGCGCGGCGATGACCATTCATCTGGGACGTCCGTTGCCGAACGCCTCACGCGACCGACCCGAGCGGCGGCGCGAAAGCTCGCCCGGCACGGTGTTGAGGCCGTGCCTGCCGCTCCTACTTGGTCTTGCTCCCGGTGGGGTTTGCCCTGCCGCTGCCGTTGCCGGCCGCGCGGTGCGCTCTTACCGCACCATTTCACCCTTGCCGCCCATGTCATCCCATGCGGGAGGCAGGGGCTCGGCGGTATGTTTTCTGTGGCACTTTCCCTAGGGTCGCCCCCGCCGGCCGTTAACCGGCACCGTGCTTCCGTGGAGCCCGGACTTTCCTCCCCCCGCTTACACGAAGAGCGGCCATCCGACCGTCTGGCATCGAATCATGTGGGATGGCGGGGGGTTGCTGTCAAACGCCAGCGGCCGGCGATTCGGTGGCGCGCCGCCGCACCCGCGATGAAGCGCCGAGCCGCGGCCGAGTTTTCACGGCGGCGATCGGCGAGGTTGAGCGGCGCGACGAGGTCGGCACCCTGATCGAGATCGCGTCGCCACGTCCTGCACGACGCGCGCTTGCGAGATGCGCGCTTGTGAGGCACTCCTCAGGATGAGGTTGAAGTTTTGATGGAATTGGGAGAAACCTCATGTCTGCGATGGCAAGCGAGGCGACATTGCTGCGCGTGCAATTCCTGCGCTGGCTCGCGGCGCGGCCGCGCCGCTATGGCGAGATGCGCGAGGCGTGGGGCAGCACCTGTCCGCTCAACTGCGCCTGGGAGGACGCGATCGCCGACGATCTGGTGCAGCGCACCGCGGACGGGCATCTGCTGTTGACCGAGCGCGGGCGGGCGCTACTCGCCGCGGCATCCTGATCCCAGGGCCAGGGCTTGCTTGCCGGCTTGCTTGCCGACTTGCTTGCCGACTTGCTTGCCGACTTGCTTGACCGGGCCGGCGGAGTATCGTAGCCGGCCGCGCCACCGCCCCGCATTTCGAGAGGAGAATCCCCGTGAGCGTCATCGGTCACGACAGCCTGAAGGCCCGCCGCACCCTCGACGTCGACGGCCGGCGCTACGACTATTTCAGCCTCGCGGCAGCGGGCAGCGCGGCCGGGCTCGGCGATGTGTCGCGCCTGCCGTTTTCGCTGAAGGTGTTGTTGGAAAACCTGGTGCGGCTGGAAAACGGCCGCACCGTGACGGTCGACGACATCAAGGCGCTGGGCGACTGGCTGGCAACCAAGAGTTCCGACCGCGAGATCGCGTTCCGCCCGGCGCGCGTCCTGATGCAGGATCTGACCGGGGTGCCGGCGGTCGTCGATCTCGCGGCGATGCGCGCGGCGATGATCGATCTCGGCGGCGATCCCAACAAGATCAACCCGTTGTCGCCGGTCGATCTGGTGATCGACCATTCGGTGCAGATCGACAATTTCGGCAACCAGCAGGCCTTTGCCGCCAACGTCAAGCGCGAGTTCGAGCGCAACGGCGAGCGTTACCGGTTTCTGCGCTGGGGCGGCCAGGCCTTCGAGAATTTCCGGCTGGTGCCGCCGGGCACCGGCATCTGCCACCAGGTCAACCTCGAATATCTGTCGCAGGTGGTGTGGACGACCGACGAGGACGGCAAGACCATCGCCTATCCCGACACCCTCGTCGGCACCGACAGCCATACGACGATGGTCAACGGGCTGGCGGTCCTGGGCTGGGGGGTCGGCGGCATCGAGGCCGAGGCGGCGATGCTCGGCCAGCCGATCTCGATGCTGATCCCGCAAGTCGTCGGCGTGCGCCTCGTCGGCAAGCTCGCCGAGGGCGCGACGGCGACCGACCTCGTCTTGACGATCACCCAGATGCTGCGGCGGCACGGCGTCGTCGGCCGGTTTGTCGAATATTGCGGCCCCGGCATCGCTGAACTGGCGCTCGCCGACCGCGCGACGATCGGCAACATGTCGCCGGAATACGGCGCGACCTGCGGCTTTTTCCCGATCGATGCCGAGACGATCCGCTATCTGACGATCACCGCGCGCGACCCGGCCCGGGTCAAGCTGGTCGAAGCCTACGCCAAGGCGCAGGGGTTGTGGCGCGACGCCACCACGCCCGACCCCGAATTCACCGATCTCTTGGAGCTCGATCTCGGCAGCGTCGAGCCGTCGCTGGCCGGGCCGCGCCGGCCGCAGGACCGCGTCGCGCTGGGCGGCGTCGGGGCGGGGTTCGACGCCGAATTGCCGCGCCTCGCCGGGGTCGACAAGCCGCGCCGGGTCAACGTGCCCGGCGAGAACTACGATCTCGGGGACGGCGACATCGTGATTGCGGCGATTACGAGCTGTACCAACACCTCGAACCCCAGCGTCATGCTGGGCGCCGGGCTGCTCGCCAAGAAGGCGGTCGAAAAGGGCTTGAAGGCCAAGCCCTGGGTCAAGACGAGCCTCGCGCCGGGCAGCCAGGTGGTCAGCGATTATTACGAGAAATCCGGGTTGCAGACGTATCTCGACATGGTCGGCTTCAACCTCGTCGGCTATGGCTGCACCACCTGCATCGGCAATTCGGGGCCGCTGCCGGAGGCGGTTTCCGAGGCGATCGACGACGGCGATCTCGCGGTCGCCGCGGTCCTCTCGGGCAACCGCAATTTCGAGGGCCGCATCCACGCTCAGGTGCGCGCCAATTATCTCGCCTCGCCGCCGCTCGTCGTCGCCTATGCGCTGGCCGGTTCGGTGCGCGCCGATCTGACCACCGATTCGCTCGGCGAAGGCAGCGACGGCAAGCCCGTCTATCTGCGCGACATCTGGCCGTCCAACCGGGAAGTCGCCGACACGGTTGCCGCCTCGGTGACGCGCGAGAGCTTTCAGCGGCGCTACGGCAATGTCTTCGAAGGTCCGCCCGAGTGGCGTGCGGTGGCGAGCACCGGCGGCCTGACCTATGATTGGCAGGACGCCTCGACCTATCTTGCGCTGCCGCCCTATTTCGAGAACATGCCCAAGGAGCCGGCGCCGGTGAAGGACGTGTTCGGGGCGCGTGAATTGGCGATCTTCGGCGACAGCATCACCACCGACCACATCTCACCGGCCGGCAGCATCAAGACCGAGAGCCCGGCCGGCGAATACCTGATCGGCTATCAGGTGCGCCCCTCCGAGTTCAACACCTACGGCGCCCGCCGCGGCAACCACAACGTCATGATGCGCGGCACCTTTGCCAACATCCGCATCAGGAACGAGATGGTGCCCGGCGTCGAGGGCGGCATGACCAAGCTGATGCCCGACGGGACGGTGATGGCGATCTACGACGCCGCGATGGAATACAAGAAGCGCGGCGTCCCGCTGGTGATCTTCGGCGGCAAGGAATACGGCACCGGCTCGTCGCGCGACTGGGCCGCCAAGGGCACGTTATTGCTGGGCGTCAAGGCGGTCATCGTCGAGAGCTTCGAGCGCATCCACCGCTCGAACCTGGTCGGCATGGGCGTCCTGCCGTTGCAGTTCCGCGACGGGGTGAACCGCCAGAGCCTCAAGCTGACCGGCGCGGAGACGCTCGACGTCATCGGCGCCGAGGCCGGGCTGAAGCCGCGCATGATGCTGACCCTGCGCATCCACGACCCAAAGGGCGGTCCAAATGGTGGCGGGGTGCGCGAAGAGCCGGTCGTCTGCCGCATCGACACGCTCGACGAGGTCGAATATTTCCGCCACGGCGGCATCCTGCAATACGTGCTGCGCAGCCTGTTGCAGGCGGCCTAGCGCCCGGATCGCAGCGGCCGGATGGCAGCGGCCGGATGGCAGCGGCCGGATGGCAGTGGCCGGATCGCAGCGGGGCGCGACCTGCCCCGGCAACGGCAGGCGCCCTTTCATCCGTCCGCTCTTGCCGGGCCGCTGACCGGCGCCCGGCTGAACCGGAACGGTCAGCCGCGGGCCTGGCGCAATTCGCGCTCGGCCCCGAGCGTCGCAGCGGCGTCGGGCGACTGGCTGAATTTCCGCAAAAAGGCGGCGATCGCTTGTTCGAGACCGGCGAGTTCGCTCTGGTCGGCCTCCAGCCGCTGCAACTCTTCGGCGTGCCTTGCCTGCATTTCCGTGCGGCGCATCCCGATGTCCTGCTTGGCATTCGCGATATCGTCAGGCGTTAATTGGTCCCACGCCATGTGACCCCCTTTCATGTTGTCGGCTCTTGAAGCGGCGGCGGGCCGAGTAGCGCCGCCTGCGGTGATTGGCCCCGCAGGTTCAACAGGCTGCCGGGCTTCGCCGACGTCCTGCAAGGCTTGCTTGGCAGACGGCGCCGCTATCGAGCCGTCCGCAAGATCGCTGGTGATATGCGCCAGCAGCTGATCGCGGCGCCCTTCCGCATCGCTGATCTCCTCCGCGAGCCCGCGGGCGCCGACCTGGTCCTTCTTGGATCGCGCCGCCACCAGACGCGCTCGCATGACGCCGATGTCGGAAACGAGGGCTTGCAGCTCCATCCATTCAAATGAACTCATCGCGAAGCCCCTCGTTCCCATTGCGGAGCGGCGACACCTGCGGACGGCACACCACGTGATCGTTAACAACTTTACAGATGCTAGCCCTATCGGATAACCACAAGAATAGGCAAGATAAACCTGATCGGATTTATCTTGGATTATTCAAAAAGACTGTCGGGTCGCCGGGCTTGGGCACGCCGCGGCCGAGGCCGGGCGCCGTGGCCGGCAGCCGCGCGCGCCCGACGGATGCCGCGGCAGCAAGGGGTTGATCAGGCTTCGTCGGGGGTCGAGCGCACCTGGCGGATCAGGTCGCGGATCCGCCGCCGCTCGCCCTGCGAAGCCGGATGCAGCCCGAACTGCGATGCGATGTCCGCCGGCTCCTCTCTGGCAGACAGCATCTCGGGCACCGCCTCGCGGGGGCCTGACGGCGCGTCGATCTCGGCCGACCCCGGCGGCGGGCTAAATTGCTCCGCGGAAATAGGCTCGCCGGCAGGCTCCTCGGCCGGTGCCGCGACGACCGGCACCGCCATCTCGGCCGTCAAGGCGCCGACCAGACCGACCCGGCTGGCAAACTCGCCGGTCGCAGCGACAAAGGCGCTTTTCTGCGAATCGGCGGCGAGCGCGAGCGGCGCCATCGCCGCGTAGTCGCCTCTGTCGCGCGCCGCCATCAAGTCGGCATCGGCCTGTGCAAACGCGGCGCGCCCCGCGGTGGCGTCATCGAGCAACCCGGCCATGCCGATCAGCTCGTCGAGCGAGGCTTGCCGCAGGCGTGATGCCAAATCTTCCCCGGCATTCGGGAAAATCGCCAGCGTCCCCGCCGTCACCCGCGCGAGCGCTTCCTGGCGCGCGCTCTCGCGGCAGCGTGCGGCGATTTCGGCGGCCAGCGAGGCGATCCGATCGAGGATGCTCAGCTCGGGCGCATCGGCCGCCGCGAGTTCGCCCGCCAGCCTTTTCAAGACCGGCAATTCGCTGTCTGCCACGCTGGCCGCAATATTCATGGCGCGCTCTCCTTGGCGACGCAGATGCCGAGCAAAGGCTACGCGCCGGCCGGACGGCGTGCAATCGCAGATCGCTGGCATGCCGCCTAACGGGAGCCTCACCCGGCCGCGGCTATGTTTGCCGAGCGGAGCCGCAGCGGAGTATGATCGCCGGCCGTTGCGGACCGGCACCTTGCGGGCGCATGGCGCGGTGGCCGCGAGCGACCCGCGCCGCACGACAATCGAGGAGAGGCAAATGATCCATCATGTATCGATTCCGGCGCGCGATCCGCGCCATGTGGCCGAGGTTCTTGCCGAATTGATGGGCGGAACATGCCATGCCTTCGGCCCGCTCGACGGCGCCTTCATGGCGACGAGCGGCGACGCGCACGGCACGATGATCGAGGTCTATCCCGAACAGGCCACCCTCGATATTCCCGACAGCGACGAGCAGGTCGTGTTCGGCAAACAGGCGGCGCCGCGCTCGTGGCCGTTCCACCTCTTACTCTCGGTACCGCTGTCGCAGCCCGAAATCGAGCGAATCGGGGCGCACGAGGGCTGGCGCACCAAACTGTTCGGCCGCGGCATGCCGGGGCAGAAGCCGTTTTTCCAGGTCATCGAATTCTGGATCGAGAACCGGCTGATGGTCGAAGTCGTGACGCCGGCGATGGCGGCGGAATATGAAGCCTTCCTGACGGGCACCAACCTGTCCGTGATGGACGACGCCGCCGCGGCGCGGCGGATGCGCGCCACGCACGAACCCGCACGGGCCGGCTGAGCCGCACGCCAGGGGAGGGCCGACGATGCCGAGAATCTCAGCCGAGCGCCTCGAGGAAATCGGCCGCGCGCTGTTTGTCGCGGCCGGCACGCCGGCGCCGGAGGCAGCGCTCGTCATGCGCCACATCGTCGGCGCCAACCTGGTGGGGCACGATTCGCATGGGGTCATCCAGGTCCCGACCTATATCGACCGCATCAAGCGCGGCCACATCGTGCCCGGCGCGCCGTGGGTCATCGTCAACGAATCGCCGACGACCACCGTTGTCGACGGGCATTGGGGGTTCGGCTACGTCGTCAACGAACGGGCGATGCGGCTGACCATCGAGAAGGCCGAAAAGAGCAACGTCGCCGCCGCGACGGTGTTTCGCCAGGGCCATATCGGGCGGTTGTCGAGCTATACGCAGATGGCGGCGCAGGCCGGCATGATCGGCCTCATCACCGCCGATTCCGGGCGCTCGCCCAAGGCGGTGGCGCCGTTTGGCGGGCGCGAGGCGCGGCTCGGCACCAACCCCATTTCGATGGCGATCCCCTCCGACCTCGAGGCGCCGCTCTATCTCGACATGGCGACCTCGGCCGCCGCCGCCGGCAAGATCGCGGTTGCCGTCGCGCGCAACGAGCCGGTGCCGGACGGCTGGGTCATCGACAGCGCCGGCAAGCCGACCAACGACCCGCGCCAGTTGCGCCAGGGCGGCGCCCTGTTGCCGCTGGGCGGCCCGGACGGCGGCTACAAGGGCACCGGGCTCGCCGTCATGGTCGAGATATTGTGCGGATTGCTGACCGGGCTCGGCTTCGGGGTCGAGCCGACGGGGCGGCACAATGACGGCTGCTTCATGGCGGTCTTCAAGGTCGAGGCGTTCCGCCCCTTGGCCGACTTCAAGAAGGAGGTCGGCGAGTTCGCCCGCTACCTGAAGGAGACGCCGCCCTCCGAAGGGTCGTCGGGCGTCCTCTACCCCGGCGAGATCGAGCACCGCCGCGAACAGGACCGCCGCCAGAACGGCATCGACGTCGAACAGGCGACCTGGGCTCGATTGCGAATACTGGCCGAGGAGTACGGCCTTTCCGATCGCCTCGGCCTTAGCGACGTCTCCGAATGATCGGTGCGCCCCTCGCCGACGACCGACTGACGCTCTACGGCAGCTTCACCTCCAGCTCCAGCTACAAGCCGATGCTGTATCTGGCGCTGGCCGGGCTGCCGTTCTCGTTCCGCACCGTCAACCTGAAGATCGGGGTGCAGAACACGCCGGAATATCTCGCGATCAACCGCTGGGGCGTCGTGCCGTCATTGCGGCATCGCGGGCTGACGATCCTGCAATCGAACGTGATCCTCGATTATCTCGCGCGCACCACCGGGCATTTCGAGGGCCGGAGCGAGCAGCAGCGCTGGCAGGCCCGCGAATGGCTGGCGTGGGAGGCCGACCACATCACCGCGGTCGCCCGGGTGCGGCACTCGGCGCGGTTCCGCAAGATGCACGAGGAAGTCATCGCCGAATTCCGCCCGCGCGCCGAGGCGGCGCTGGCGTTTGTCGACGACACCGTCAAGGACCGGCCGTTCCTCCTCGGCGATCATTGCACGATCGCCGATATCGGCTGCTGGGGCCGCATGGTGTTCATGGCCGAAGGCGGCTTCGCGATCGACCGCTGGCCGCATCTCGACGCCTGGGCCGGGCGCCTCCAGGCGATGCCCGGCTTCGCCCTGCCCTACGATCTGATCCCCAGCAAGGACCGCGAATACGAGGCGGCGCCCTATTACGCGCCCGCGTAGCGAACCCTCGCCCCCGACGGGGGCGAGGGGGTTTTGTCTTACTCCGCCGCCATCGCGCCGGCCTGGAACGGCGCCGGCGCGGCGCGTTCGCTCTCGCCCATCGGCGCCGGCCACCACTTGTCCTCCCATTCGGGGAAGAGGCTCTTGAGGCGCGGCATGACCTGTTCGGCGAACAGCTTGGTGTTGTACTTGGCGAGGTCCTTGCCCATGCTGCCGAACTGCAACAGCAGCATCAGATGGCCGACATTGAGGCTGGTCGCGACTTCGGTCAGCTGCGCGACGATCTCGTCGGGCGAGCCGATGATGACATAGCCGCGATCGACGATGTCCTCCATCTGGGTCGTCGAGCGCGCCTTCTGCCGCGCGTCGAGGCTGGCGGCGCGGCCGACCTGGCCCTGGATGCCGGCGCGCTGGGTTGCCTCGGTGATGTAACCGGGCGGCAAGGCCCAGCGCGGATCGACGCGCAGGCAGCGGCCATAGAAATATTCGGCCGGTTCGCGGTAGAGCTCCATCGCCTGCTCACGGCTGTCGGCGACTCCGACGAATTGCAGAAAGCCGGCGCGGTACGGGTTCAAATCCTTGCCGAGCCGCTTCATCTCGTCCCAGAAGCCGGACATCGTCGCCTGGCCGTCCTTGTAGCCGAAATAGCTGAGGTAGGCGTAGACGTAGTCCATCTTGGCGCACCACTGCCAGGTCTCGACCGAGCCGCCGCCCGGAATCCACACCGGCGGGTGCGGCTTTTGCACCGGGCGCGGCCAGATGTTGACGTAGCGCTGCTGGTTGAAGCGGCCGTTGAAGGCGAAGGTGTCGGGCGCCGTCCAGGCGCGCATCACCAGATCGTGCGCTTCCAGATAGCGATCGCGCAGCATCGAGGGGTTCTGGCCATAGACATAACAGGTGTCCATCGGGGTGCCGACCGGGAAACCGGCGATGAGCCGCCCGCCCGAGATCACATCGATCATCGCGAATTCTTCGGCGACCCGGGTCGGCGGGTTGTAGAGCGCCAGCGAATTCCCCATGACGCAGATCGCCGTGTCGGTGGTGCGCCGCGCCAGGGACGAGGCGATCAGATTGGGCGACGGCATCAACCCATAGCCGTTCGAATGATGCTCGTTGACGCACACCGCGTCGAAGCCGCATTCCGCAGCAAATTCAAGCTCATCCATGAAATCGTTGTACATGTGATGGGCGCGCCGCGGATCGAACAGCGAGCTGTGGATATCGACCCACACCGAGGGATGCTTCTCCCGGAAATCGTCCGGCAGCTCGGTATACGGCATCAAGTGGAACCACATCAGCTTCATCGCTCTGTCCCTTCCGAACGGCGTTCAGGATACCAACTGTCGGGCAGCGTGACCGCTCAATGCCCGCTCGTCAATGCCGCGCGGCGCGGGGGCATTCCTGAGACAAGGAGACCAAATTCGATGTCGCCTTAAAGCCTCCCGTGACCAAACAACAGATAGAGGACGAGAACAATCAGCAGAATCCCGCCTATTCCGATGCCGCCGCGGGCGCCGTAACGCGAATAGCCGAACCCCCCTCCGAACAGGAGGAGGAGCACGATGATTATCAGGATCAGATCCATGGGTCCCTCCCAGCGAGCGCATGGCCGGCACGCCGCGCCAAAGAATTTTCAACTCGGATCGCGCGTAGTTCGGCGATCGCACGATACACTCCTACGCCTTCAGCACCATCCGGCCGATGTGCCGTGTGGCACGCGCCTCAGGGTCTTGGTCCGTCCGAACAGCGCTATGCCCAGATAAATGCGCGCCCGGATCACATCGGCAGATACCCCCAGCATGTTTCAGACCCCCGGCATGTTTCAAAGGCGGCCTCACCCCGCCAGCTTGGTGAATTCGGCGCTCGGGATCAGCGGGCGGTAGGTGTCGACGCCGACCAGCGTGGCGGTGCGGCGGGCGCCGGGCTGGCGGGTTTTCTGGAATTGGGCGCGGGTCGCCTCGTCGGCGCCATGCAGGATGCCTTGCGGGGTGTGGCGGAACATGCCGGAGCGGCGGCCCTTGGGGTCTTCGTCGGCATGGGCGAGCATGACTTCGTCCATGTCGATGTTGCGGTGGTAGGAGGGCAGCTCCTCAGCTTCCAAATTGGCCACCGCGATCTGCGGCACGAAGCTCAATATCGCGACGCCCGGCGCCTCAAACGTCGCCCAGGCCGAGGGCGCGAGGTGGATGCGGTCGGACATGATCGGCAGGATGTGCCGGATGTTCAGCTTGAACGGGAAGAGATCCCCCTTCCAGCCGACCACCTTCAAGGGATCGTTCTTGTAGAAGATCGCGCTGTAGCCGCCGGCATGGCGCAGCCGCACCTCGTATTCCGGCTGCGCCGGGAAGCCGTAATCGGCGACATCCGGCACTTCCAGCATGGTCGGGTCGAACGGCGTGTGGCGGCCGACATTCTCGTGCTCGCAGGGGCGGATCGGGCCGGGCGAGGCGACGACCAGCAGCACGTGGTCGCGGTCGTCGGGCAGATGCCGGAAATTCGTGCCCTTCGGCAGATGGATGTAGTCGCCCGGCTCGTATTGGATCGGGCCGAATTCGGTGGCGAAAATGCCGCTGCCGCGATGCACGAAATAGAGGAGATCGCCCGCGACGTCGCGGTAGCAATAGGGCATCGCCTGGCGGCGCCGGCTGATCGCGACCGCGACATCCTCATTGGTGAGCATCAGTTGCGGCGCGCCGCGCGGGTCGGTCGCGTCGGAGGCGACGACATCGGCACTGTCGACGGCGCGCGCCCGGTAGTCGCCCTCGACCCGGACCACCTCGTTCGGCCCCTCGGTGCGGTAGATCATCGCCACCGGGCCCTGAAAGCCGTGCCGCGAGAGGTGCTCTTCGCGCAACTCGCCGAGCCCGACCCGCGCCTGCCGCGGAAAGCGGCCGCGGGTGAAATGGATCCATGAGCGCATCATGTCGCGTCCTCCCGATTGAGCGTCGGAGAAATACTACCGCAGGTTCAACGTCCGCGCGAGCCAGCCGGCGACCAGCTCGCAGATCGCCGCCTCGCGGCCCTTATAAAAATGGTCGCAATCGGGCACGATCGCGACGTCGCAGGGGCCGCTCGCACGCTCTTTGAACGCCTCGGCCGGATAGGTGTCGCGGTCTTCCCGGTCGCCGCGCACATAGAGCGTCGGGCAGCGGATCGTCGGCGCCAGTTCGAGCACGTCGGGCATCTCGGTCATGCGGTCGAGAAAGCTCTCGGCGCTCAGCACATACCACCAGCCCGGCACCAGCATCAGCTCGCGGCCGCGCCCCTCGGCGACCAGCGCGCGGGCCTGAGCGGTGACCTCCTCCAGCCGGCCGCCGGCGAGCATGCCGGCTCGCGAAGTTCGCTGCATGCCGCCGCGCCCGCCGCCATGCGCCGACAGCAACACCATCGCGGGCGTTTGCGGGTGATCACTGACGTGCTTGACCGCCAGCATGCCGCCGTTGCTGTGGCCGATCACGACCGGATGAGGAAACCCCCGCTCGGCGAGCCAGCCGGCGGCATAGCGGTTGTCGGCGATGCCCTCGCCGGTCAGCTGGAAGGCGGCCCCTTCGGCGGCCCGGCTGTCGCGGATGCTGAGGATGTCGTGGCCGCGCCGGTTGAAGGCGAGACAGGCGAGGCCGAGCCGGGTCAGCGCCGGCGGCAGAAAGCGCGGCGCCCCGACGTAGAAGTTCATCGTATTGCCGTGGAACAGCAGCGCGGCGCCGGTCGCCGGCCGGTCGTCGGGCTGGTGAAAGGCGCCGTCGAGCGGCAGCGTATCGGTCTCGATCGAAATCAGTTCGGTGCGCATCTGTTGGGTTCCCTACCGTGTCGGAGCGCCCCGCGAATTTCGCAATGGTGTCGCGCCCGCCCGAGGGCTAGGCTGGTCTATGCAATCCTGCGAGCGCAAGCCCCGCGTGACCTGGGTTCGCGCAAGGGTTCCTCACGGAGGTTGAAGACAATGCCGCAATTCACCACCGAAAACGTCTGTTATCTCAAGCATGGCAGCCGCGAAATCATGGCGCGCGTGTTCAAGCCGGAAGGCGCCGGGCCGTTCCCGTGCTTTATCGACCTGCATGGCGGCGCCTGGACCTCGGGCGACCTCAACGACCGCACCGGCCTCGGCGAATACCTGGCGGCGCATGGTCATGTGATGGTGACGCTGAATTTCCGGCATGGCGCCGACACCTATCCGACGAGCCTGGCCGACATCAATTACGGCATCCGCTGGACCAAGGCGCATGCCAAGGAACTGAAAGTAAAGCCCGACCAGATCGCGATCGGCGGCGCGTCGAGCGGCGGCCATCTCGCGATGCTCGCTGCGATGCGCCCCAATGATGCGCGCTATGCCGAGATCCCCGGCCCCGCCGGGGTCGACGCCAGCGTCAAGGGCGTCGTGATGATGTGGCCGGTGATCAACCCGCTGTCGCGCTATCGCAACGCGATCCGCCGCTCGACTGAGGCCAACCCGCCATCCTTCGCGATCGGCATGAAGGAAAAGCACGACCTCTACTGGAAGACCGAAGCCGCGATGGCCGAAGGCAACCCGATGCTGATGCTCGAGCGCGGCGAGAAGGTTCAAATGCCGCCGGCGATCTGGATCCAGGGCCGGCCCGACGAGACGCACGACTACCACGATCCCGACGGCGGCTTCCCCGGCAACGAGCCCGAGCGGTTTGTCAGCAATTATCGCAAGGCCGGCGGCGATATCGAGATCACCTATTTCGATAACGCCCAGCGCAACACCGACGTGTCGCACGCTCCGGTCCTCGACTTCCTGAAAAAGCATCTGAAGTAGCCTGCGGGGCCCTAAAACCCCTCCCCCGCCCTGCGGGGGAGGGGTTTTCATGTCGCGACCGGGGAGCGGTTGTGAGAGATTGCCGACGGCGCGGCGCAGCCGCGTATTCCTGCGTCGAGTGTGCCAAGAGTGAGCCAGTCCAGTTCGGGACCTGAAGGCTACAAGGCTGCCGGCGTCGATATCGCCGAGGCGGACGCCGGGCTGCGCAACATCGTCGGCCGCATCACCGCGACATGGCCCTCCGGCGGTCCGGCCGGCGGCGTCGGCGCGGTGCAGCTGCCGATCGGCTATTTCGCCAACGTCATCGACATCGGTGGCGGCGTCGGCCTCGCGTTCTGCACCGACGGGGTCGGCTCGAAAGCGATCGTCGCGCAGATGATGCGCCGCTACGACACGGTCGGCATCGACTGCGTCGCGATGAACGTCAACGATCTGCTGTGCGTCGGCGCGCGGCCCCTGTCGATGGTCGATTACATCGCCGTCGAGCGGGCCGATGCGGCAATCCTCGACGCCATCGCAGCCGGCCTCGCCGAGGGTGCGCTTCAGGCCGGCGTCTCGATCACCGGGGGCGAGATCTCGCAGCTGCCCGACATCGTGCGCGGCTTCGACCTGGTCGGCGCCGCGGTCGGCACCGTGCCGCTCGACCGCATCATCGTCGGCCGCGACATCACGCCCGGGGACCGGGTCATCGGGATCGCCAGCAACGGCATCCATAGCAACGGCTTCACCCTCGCCCGCCGGGCATTTTTCGAGCGAGGCAAGCTCTCGCCGCAGCACGTCTTTGCCGAACTGGGCGGCGACCTCGGCACCGAGCTGCTGCGTCCGACCTTTATCTATGTGCCGGAGATCATCGAGATCATCGAACGCATCGCCTCGGTCAAGGCGCTGGTGCACATCACCGGCGACGGGTTGCTGAACCTGCCGCGGGTCGACGCCGAGATCGGGTTTGTGCTCGACAATCTGCCGCCGCCGCCGCCGATCTTCGGGCTGATCGAACGTTATGGCAGGGTCGCGCGGGCCGAGATGTTCGAAGTCTACAACATGGGGATCGGCTTCTGCCTCGTCGTCGCCGAGGCCGAGGCCGCCGCGACGCTGGCGATCCTGGCGCGGCATCGCCGGCCGGCCTGGGTCATCGGCCACGCCGTCGCCGATCCGACGAAATCAGTGCAGCTGCCGCAACACAATCTCATCGGCCGCGGCAAGCGCTTCCGCCGGATTTAGGCAGGGTTCGTTTGGTTGGACCACTATTGACCGGCCCTCCACCCCTCACCCTGCCCTCTCCCCGCAAGCGGGGCGAGGGTTGAGGACGTGCGCCCCGCTTCTCCCTCGCCCCGCTTGCGGGGAGAGGGTTGGGGTGAGGGGTTGATTGCCGCCGGTCCGGCAATCCTGTGCCGATCGCTGAATTGCTGCTTGGT
>DATLRS010000059.1:0-7846 GCA_035534535.1 Allostellaceae bacterium
CGCGGCGATGACGCGGCGATTCGCATCGGCGCCGGCGTCAATATCCAGGACGGCACGGTGGTGCACTGCACGGTCGAAGGCGAGGGCGAGCGCGCGCAGCATATCGACTGCGTGATCGGCGACGGGGTCTCGGTCGGCCACATGGCGCTGCTGCACGCCTGCCGCATCGGCGCCGGCGCGCTGATCGGCATGAAGGCCTGCGTGATGGATGGCGCCGTCGTCGAGGCGGGCGCAATGGTTGCGGCCGGCGCCGTGGTGACGCCGCGCAAGCGCATCGGATCGGGCGAATTATGGGCCGGCACCCCGGCGCGCCTCACCCGCCCGCTCAAGCCCGAGGAGGCCGACTACATGCGCTGGGTGCAGCACCACTATCGCGCGCTGGCCGAGGAGTACAAGGCGCGCGGGTGAGCGGGCGCCCCCACCGCAATCGCCCGATTGCGGAGCCTACTGGTCCTCCGCCAGACGGGGAGCGGAAAGCTGCGCGATCGGGATCGGCATGCCGGTTCGCTGTTGTGCGGCCTGGTCGACCGCGTCCCAGTCGACCGCGTCGGCATAGCGGCCCGCCGCGGCGGTTACCAGTTCTCGAATGCCTTGGGCGGGGTCGGGAGTAACCGGGCGCTCGGTGTCGATTTCCTCCGTCTGCTTTTGGCTCGGGTGGACTTCGAGATAGAGTTCGGAGCCGATCCAGGTGGCGGCGGCCGGCTGATCGACGGTGCGCACCGGTGTGCCGACCGGCACCAGCGGGAACAGCTGCGCGATGTCCTCGGGATAAAGGTGGATGCAGCCGTGGCTGACATTGCGCCCGACCCCGTCAGGCTTGTTGGTGCCGTGGATCAGGTAGTTCGGCCAGCCGAGCCGGAGCGCGAACGCGCCGAGCGGGTTGTCGGGACCCGCGGGGACAACCGCCGGCAGCTCGGGGTGCTGGGCGCGGATCGAGGGCGGCGGATACCACACCGGGTTCGGCTCCTTGCGCACCACCCGCGTCGTGCCGAGCGGCGTCTTCCAGCCAATGACGCCGAGGCCGATCGGGTAGGTCCGGACGCTGTCGCCGCCGGGCGGATAATAAAACAGCCGATATTGCCCGAGGTTGATGACGATCCCGCGATGCGGCGCGTCGGGCAAAATGTAGATCGTCGGGATGGTCAGGCGCCGGCCGGCGCCCGGGACCCATGGGTCAACCCCGGGGTTCGCGGCTGCCAGCGCGGTATAGCCGACGTCAAAGCGCCGTGCGATGTCGGCAAAGACGTCGCCGGCCTTGGTTACATAGTGCCGGTTCTCGCCGACCGCGTTCTGCCCCGGCATCAGCGCATATTCCGCCGCAATCGCCGGCATCGCCGCCAGCAGGGCGACGACGGCGACGGCAGCGGCGCCCCAGCGCCGGCGGACGACCGAACATCTGCGCCGCCAAGCCTGCGACAGCGCCCACATCATGGTCACACTCCGACACTTGGCAACCGCCGCGGCGGTTGCGCAGGAGAGGCGCGGCGGGCGGCCGTCAGGCTATTTGCGCAGGCCGCGCTGGTACATCTCTGACGACGCGGCGCGCGCCGCGTTGGCGGCGTCCAGCGCCTGGTGCGCCACGGTGAGCGCCTGATTGGCGGTCGCCTCCGCCTGCTGGGCGGTGGCGCACGCATCGCACGGCGGCGGCGCCCCCGGGGCGGCGCAAGCGCCGAGCAGCAGTACCGGGGAGCACAGCACCAGCGCGCGCGCCAGGGGACCTGAACCGTTCCACATGAGCTTGATCATTGACGGGTCTTCCTTCGCAAAGCCAAACCATCATTGCCGATCGCGGCGCGTCTCGGCCAGCAAAGCCGAGCACTCCGTCGCGCCTACGACGCGGCGAATTGGCAGAGCCTCGATCTCGCGTTAAGAACGGCATAACGATACCAGGAAGTTCCCGCGACGCACCAAAAAAGCGCAGCAAGCGCATGCACGCGCCGCCGGGGTCCCGGCCGCGGCCGGACAAGATGAAGTCAGCGCCGATCAGGCAGGCCCAGATGAGGCGCTTCGACGGCGAGCGCTACGTTCCCTTCGGTACGGTCCTGGCGGGCGGGGTCGGCTGACCCGGGGCGGCGGTTCAATCCTCGGCGCGGAGCTTGACGTAGGAGCCCGGCGCGTCCTCGATCGGCGTCAATTTGCCGTCGCCCGGCGACCGCGCCGGTACTTCGCCGCCCGAATGGCCGGCGATCCAGCGCTGCCAGACCGGCCACCACGAATCGGCGTGTGTCGTCGCGCCGGCGAGCCATTCGTCGGCGGTTGAGGGGGTGGCTTCGTTTTCAAAGTGGCCGTATTTGCTGCCGGGCGGGTTGACGACCCCGGCGATGTGGCCCGAGGCCGACAGCACGAACTTGACCGGGCCGCCATAGATCTGCGTCGCGGCATAAGTCGAGCGCCACGGCGCGATGTGATCCTCGCGGGTCGACAACAGAAACGACGGCGTCTTGATCTTGCGCAGGTCGATTGCCACCCCGCCGAGCGTGATCCCGCCGGGCTTCACCAGCAGGTTCTCCTGGTACATCTTGCGCAGGTAGTAACTGTGCATCGCCGCCGGCATGCGCGTCGAATCCGAATTCCAATAGAGCAGATCGAACGGAAACGGCGACTTGCCCAGCAGGTAGTTGTTGACGACGAACGACCAGATCAAATCGTTGGCGCGCAGCATGTTGAAGGTGGTGTGCATGTCGCGGGCTTCGAGATAACCCTTCTTCTTCATGCGCTGTTCGAGCGCCTGCAATTGCTCCTCGTCGATGAAGACCGCCAATTCGCCGGCTTCGGCGAAATCGACCATGGTGACGAAATAGGTTGCGCTCTTGATGCGGTTGTCGCGTTTGGCGGTCATGTAGGCGAGGGTGGCGGCCAGGAGCGTACCGCCGAGGCAATAGCCGATGACGTTGGCCGCGCGCTCGCCGGTCGCCGCCTGCATCGCATCGAGCGCGGCGAGCGGCCCCTCGCGCATGTAATCCTCGAAGCTCTTGGCGGCGAGGCGCTCGTCCGGATTGACCCAGGAGATCACGAAGACCGTGTGGCCCTGCGCCACCGCCCAGCCGATGAACGAATTCCGCGGCCGCAGGTCGAGGATGTAGAACTTGTTGATCCACGGCGGGATGATCAACAGCGGCCGGCGCTGCACCGTGGCGGTGGTCGGCGCATACTGGATCAGCTGCATCAGATCGTTCTGGTAGACGACCTTGCCGGGCGAGGTTGCGACGTTCTCGCCGATCTTGAACGCGGTCATGTCGGTCATGCTGATCGCGAGGTGGCCCTTGCCGCGATCGAGGTCGTCGAGCAGGTTCTTGAGGCCGGCGAGCAGGTTCTCGCCGCGGCTCTCGATCGTCGCACGCAGCACTTCGGGGTTGGTCAACACGAAATTCGACGGCGCGATCGCGTCGACAAACTGCCTGGTATAGAAATCGACCTTGCGCGCGGTGCGCTCGTCGAGCCCCGCGACATCCTTGACCGCCCCCTGCAGCGAGCGAGCGGTCAGCAGATAGCTCTGCTTGATGAAGTCGAACAGGGCATTGTCGTTCCATGCCTCGTCGCGGAAGCGGCGATCCTCGGGCGCGGCCTCGATCACCGGCTCGGCCTTGCCGCCGAGAAAGCGCTGCGTCGTCTGCTGCCACAGCCGCATGTAGTCGTTCCACAGCGAGACCTGCGCCTCGACCAGGCGTGCGGGGTCCGCCATCATGCGCGCCGTCATCTCGTAAAAGGCGGCGCCGATCGCGTTCGGGCTCGCCAGGGCGCTGCTGTCCGCGTCGCCGCCACCGGTTTGGCGGGAGAGAAATTCAGCGACCAGGTGCTGGCTCTTCTCGGCGATCTCACCCATCAGCCGCGACAGTTCGGCCGCGTCAGGCAAGCCCTCGGCTGCCGGCTGCTGTCCGGCGTCGGACGCCCCTCCCCGCGCCTGCTTGCCCGCGTTACGCGGGGCGCGCTGCCTCTCGTCCATCGCTGTATCCTTCGCCGTGGCCGGCCTATCAAATGTAGTGACGCGCCGGCCCGGATCTAATACACAGCGCTACATTGTGCCGCTTTTCGGGCCATGAAGCGCTTGCCGGGGCGGCGCCGCGGTACCGCCGGCGGCGACGGGTAGGATCTTGCGGATGGCGTTGCGCAGAGCCCGGTTTCGGCTCGGCGGCCGGGTTTTCCGTCTGACGACAGGGTTGGCGGGCCTCGTGCTGGTGGTGACGCTGGGCGCCTGCAACCCGATCGAGGGATGGCGATCGCTGACCGGCATCAGCGATAACGATCCCGACCCGAAGACCGCGCCGTTCACCCAAAACATGGCGGCAGGCGAAGCCGGGCCCTACCCCAATCTCGCCAGTGTGCCGCCGCCGCCGGTCCTCGCCGCCACCGGTGCCGAGCGCCAGAAGCTGGCGCAAAGCCTGGTCGCCGAGCGCACCGCGGTGGCTGCCGAAGCCGGACCGGCAGCGCCGCCCGCGGTACGCGGCACGCAAAGGCCCCCCGCGGCACCGCCGACAGCCGCGGCCGCTACGTCAGCGGCCGCAGCGCCGGGCGCCGCGCCGAAGCCAACCCGAGAGGCGTCGAATTCGGGCCGCCGCAAAGCCGACGAGCCGCCGGCCCCGCAGCCCCTCAATTCGACCCTGCAGATGCCGCAGATCCCGGTGCTTCCGCAGCCCGAAGCGGCGCGGCCGGCCCCGCCGCCGCCGGTCTTGCCGGCGTTCGCCCCGCCGCCGCCGGTCAGCCTGCCGCCGGCTGCGGTCGCCAGCGTCATGCCCGAGCCCGCCCCGCCGCCGCCGGTGCTGGCGCCGATTGCGCCGCCGCCTGCTGCCGGCAAGCTCGCGCCGCCGGCACCGTCCGCCACCACCGTCGCGACGCTTGATGTCGCCGCCGCCTCGGGCGCATTGACCGGCGCCGATCGCCGTCGGATCGACCGCGTTGCGGCGCTCTATAAGAGGCAGCCGCGCGGCGTGCAGGTCATCGCCTACACCGCCGCACCGGCGGCCGGCGCCGACCCGCTCGCCGGCTACCACGCCGCCCTCGAGCGCGCCCAGGCGGTTGCCAAGGCGCTTGCTGCTGCCGGCATCCCCGCCAATCAGCTCCAGACCCAGGCGGCGACGGCGACCGATGCCGGCGCGGCGGGTCGGGTCGCCATCCAGTTCGTGCCAGCAAGGCCACCCAGCCGATGAAATCAGCCCTCAGAATCGCCGTTGCCGGGCTCGGCACGGTCGGCGCCGGAACCTTGCAGCTGTTGGAGCGCCAGGCCGAGCCGGTCGCGCTGCGCGCCGGCCGCCGCATCGTCGTCGTCGCGGTTTCGGCCCGCGACCGCCGGCGTGATCGCGGCGTCGATCTGTCAACGGTGCGCTGGTACGAGGACGCCGTCGCGATGGCCGCCGACCCGGAGGTTGATGCGGTCGTCGAGCTGATCGGCGGCGCCGACGGGGTCGCGCCGGCCTTGATCGAGACCGCGCTCGACCATGGCAAGCACGTCGTCACTGCCAACAAGGCGCTGATGGCCGAGCACGGCACCCGCCTTGCGCTGCGCGCCGAGGCGGCCGGCGTCGCGCTCGCCTTCGAGGCGGCGGTCGCGGGCGGCATCCCGATCATCAAGACGCTGCGCGAGAGCCTCGCCGGCAACCGCCTCTCCCGTGTCTACGGCATCCTCAACGGCACGTCGAACTTCATCCTGACGACGATGCGCGAGAGCGGGCGCGAGTTTGCCGAGGTCCTGGCAGAGGCGCAAAAGCTCGGCTATGCGGAGGCCGATCCAGGTTTCGATATCGACGGCGTCGATGCCGCACACAAACTGGCGATCCTGGCGAGCGTCGCGTTCGGCCGGCCGGTCGATCTTGCCGGCGTCTATACCGAGGGCATCCGACACGTCTCGCGGCTCGACATCGACTTTGCCGAGGAGCTGGGCTACCGCATCAAGCTGTTGGGTATCGCGCGGCTGACCGCAGGCGGCCTCGAACAGCGCGTTCACCCGTGCATGGTGCGCCGCGGCACGCCGATCGCCGCCGTCGAGGGGGTGTTCAACGCGGTCGTCGCGGAGGGTGATTTCGTCGGCCGAGTGGTGCTCGAAGGGCGCGGCGCCGGGGCCTTTCCGACCGCCTCGGCGGTCGCCGCCGATCTGATCGACATTGCCGCCGGGCGTCTCATGCCGACCTTCGGGGTACCGGCCGCTGCGCTGAGCCCGCTGCCCGGGGCGCCGATGGCGCAGCATCAGGGCGCCTATTACATCCGCCTGATGGTCGTCGATCAGCCCGGCGTCATCGCCGATGTCACCGCCGCCTTGCGCGACGAGAGCGTCTCGCTGGAATCGATGATCCAGCGCGGCCGGGCGCCGGGCGAGGCAGTGCCGGTGGTGCTGACGACGCATGTAACGGTCGAGGCGGCAATGCGCCGGGCGCTCGACAAGATTGCCGCGCTCGACACCGCACTGGAGCCGCCGCGCATGATCCGCATCGAAGATTTCTGATATCCTGGTTCAAATTGGGCGCGTCCCATCGGTTATCGTTGCCGTTGCGACGGCGGCGGTCATCATCGCAATGACATACAATCTGTGCCACCAATCAGGCCGCAGCTAGGGAGGAAACGGTGTCCGAAACCTCGAAGATGGAACGCAATCTGGCGCTTGAAGCGGTGCGCGTTACGGAAGCGGCGGCGCTCTCGGCCTCGCGGCTGATGGGGCGCGGCGACGAGAAGGCGGCCGACCAGGCCGCGGTCGACGCGATGCGCGAGGCGCTCAACAGCCTGCCGATCGAGGGCACCGTGGTGATCGGCGAGGGCGAGCGCGACGAGGCGCCGATGCTCTATATCGGCGAAAAGGTCGGCATCGGCCAGGGTCCGCGGATCGACATCGCGCTCGACCCGCTCGAAGGCACGACGATCACCGCCAAGGGCGGCGCCAATGCGCTGGCCGTGCTGGCGATGGCCGATCACGGCGGGTTCCTCAACGCGCCCGATGTCTACATGGAAAAGATCGCGGTCGGCGGCGGCCTGCCCGATGGGGTCGTCGATCTCGACGAGACGCCCGCCACCAACCTCAAAAACCTGGCCAAGGCCAAGCAGGCCGACATCCTCGATCTGGTCGTGTGCATCCTCGACCGGCCGCGCCATGCCGAGCTGATTGCCCGGGTGCGCGAGGCCGGCGCGCGCATCATGCTGATCGGCGACGGCGACGTCAGCGGCGTCATGGCCACCAGCGACCCCGAGACCGGCATCGACATCTACATGGGTTCGGGCGGCGCGCCGGAGGGTGTGCTGGCGGCCGCCGCGTTGCGTTGCATCGGCGGGCAGATGCAGGGCCGGCTCCTCTTCCGCAACGACGACGAGCGCGGTCGCGCGCACCGCCTCGGCATCACCGATCTCAACCGCAAATACGGCCTGCTCGACCTCGCGCACGGCGATGTGATGTTCGCCGCGACCGGCGTCACCAACGGCAGCATGCTGAAGGGGGTGCGGCGGTTCCCCGGCGGCGCTTTCACCCATTCGGTCATCATGCGCTCAAAGAGCGGTACGGTGCGCTATGTCGAGGCGCACCACAATTTCACCCGCAAGGAGCCGTTCGCGCCGCTCGGCCGTTGAGCCGCGGCGGAGCGGCCGCACCGGCATCGCTTCCCCCGGGCCGCCGGCTCGTACTAGGATCGCCGCGAGGCGGGCGCCGAGCGCCGCCGCGGAATTGGAGGATGGTAGATGGCGACGGGGAAGAGGATCGCGGTCGTGTGCACCGGGGCGGTCGGCGGCTATGCCGGCGCCCACATGGTCAAGGCGGGCGAGGATGTGACGTTCATCGATTTCTGGCCCGAGCATGTCGACCACATGAAAAGCCACGGGTTGACGATCACCCATATCCGCGAGGTCGAGCCGTTCACCGTGCCGGTGCGCGCCC
>DATLRS010000060.1:0-10370 GCA_035534535.1 Allostellaceae bacterium
CAACGGCAGCTAACTATCCGACTGCGCCGCTCCCGGCCGCTGCCGCGAGCGGCAGCTGTGGGGCATGAGCCGAAGCCCAGGCCCAGGCACCTCCGATTGCCCCGCGCCTGAGAGATAAGACCGCCATGTGGCACTTTGCGGCCATTCGAGACTCTGCGGGCAATTCCGCATTCGGGGCTCCGGAATGCGAGTCTATTGTGAGACTAGCCCGCTGAAAGTATTAGAAACCCACTTGCCTCCGGCATGTAAAAGATGCCCGAGATGAAATAAAGCACGCGGGTCACCTGGCTGTAGGCCTTCTCCCACGAGCGCCAGAACGCGGTCAGCACGGCGTTGACGAAACCGACGCCGCAGCCGAATGCCGCCGTCACCAAGAGCGCCAGCGACGGTCCCCACAGATCGTCGGGCATCGCCGCCAGCCCGATCGCGCCGAACCCCGCCAAGAGGGCGACCGCGACGATCACGTCGGTCATGATTTCGAGCAGACCACGCGCCGCAATCACATCGAACGTCGTGACCGGCGGCAATTGCAAGACCGGGCCGTTGCCGGTGATCGCGTGGCTCATCCCGCTGCTGGTATGGACGAACATGTGATAGGGGATGAGGCCGGTGTAATAGAAGATGAAGAACTGCCGCCCGATCGGCGGCCGGCCGTGCATCAACACCGCGAACATCACCGACAGCAGCGTGATGTGCAGCACCGGCTCGATCAACGCCCAGCCATAACCGAGCGTCAGATCGGCATACCGGGTGCGCGTCTCGCGGATGATCAGGGCGCCGACCACCCGCCGCTGGCTGCGCAGCCGGTCGAGCCAGCCGGGCATCGGGCGAGGCGGGCGCGGGATGCGCTCGGCGGCACTGAGCACGACGTATTCGCCGTCGATCGTGTCGAGCCGGTGGGCCAACAGGTGCAGCACCGCTTCGGCGGCGGGCTTGTCGTCGGGAAAGCGGTGCAGCAGTTCGCCGCCCGCCGCGGTCGCCTCGCTGACGAGACCGGCGGCGAGATAGAGGCTCAGTTGCGCGCGCCACGTAGCGCTGCTCGCTGGATCGAGCCGGGCGGCGTGGTCGAGCGCCGCCGCGGCACCCGCAATGTCGCCGAGTTGCCACAGCAGGTGCCCGCGATGGACGTGGTATTCGGCATTGTCCGGCGCGCCGGCAACCGCGCGGTCGACTGCGGCCAGCGCCGCCTCCAGCCGGCCGCACAGCATTTCCGCCGCCGACAGCACGCGGCAGAGGCGCGGCTCGGCAGCGGCGTCGGCGGCATGATGCAAGAGGTCGGCGGCTGCCTGTGCCCGGCCGCAGCGCATCAGCAGTTCGGCCGCGTCGACCGCGATGTCGTCGTCTTGCGGCGCCAGCGCCGCGGCCTGCAACGCTAGCGTCGCCGCCCGGTCGCTGCGGCCCAGCACGCAGCAGGTAGCGGCCAGTTCGCATCGCGCCCGGGCGTTATCGGGCGCCTGTGCGACGGCGCGATCGAGATAGCGGCCGGCCTCTTCGCAGCGCCCGGCATCGCGCAGCAGACGGCCGAGATGCAGCGCGAATTCGCCGTTTTGCGGCGCCAGATCGCAGGCCGCGATGCCGCAGCCGATCGCCTCGTCGCTGGCCGCGATCGCCGCCAGCGAGCCGCTCAGATGGCGGTAGCCCTCGGCCCAGTCCGGCGACAGTTCGATGAGGCGGCGATAGGCGCCGGCGGCATCCTCGTGGCAGCCGCCATTGCTGAACACCCAGGCGCAGATGCGCAGCAGCGCCGCGTCGTCGCCGAGCGCGGGCAACGCCCGCCGGCAACAGGCGACGGCGTCTTCCCGCCGGCCCCGGTGCAACAGCGCCTCTGCCAGGCGGCAAGCGCGCTGCGCGTCGCCTTCACCGCCGCCGGCGTCCCGCGTGAGATAGAGAAGGCACGCATCGAGCGCCCCGGCAGCGAGTGCCGGCAAGAAAGACTGGTTATCGATCGAATATGGGGGGAATTCTCGATCGTCGCTCAATTATAACGTGTATGTTAGAGGATTGAGGGAATTGTGAGGCGAACGATAGCGCGCCACCCTTTTCCTCTCAAGATTGTTTGTGTCAACCGCGGCGCGAGTGCGTCGCGAGAGGCTGGCGCACGGCAGCGATGTCCGTGGCGCGGGTGCGGCACCGCCTTTCTTGACTGGCGCCGCTGCGCTTTCGCCCCTAATCTTCGTGCGACCTCGGGTTTCGCACTGCACCCCGCCGGCCCGAAGCGCGGCCCGAAGCATTGAGAGACGGAGACAGACGATGGCGTTCGAATTCGGCATGTTCCACGAGTTTCAGCGGACCGGCGGGGCGAGCGACGAGCAGGCCTTCACCACCTCGTTCGAACAGATCGACGCGGCCGAGCGCTGGGGTCTCGATGCGATGTGGCTGGCCGAGATCCACGTCGCGCCGGAACGCTCGGTGTGCTCGGCGCCGCTGACCCTCGCCAGCGCGATCGCCGCGCGCACCAAGCGGATGAAGATCGGCACCGCCGTGCAGGTCCTGCCGCTGTGCCATCCGCTGCGGCTCGCCGAAGAAGTCGCCACGGTCGACCAGATCAGCCACGGCCGGCTGATCTTCGGGATCGGGCGCAGCGGCTTTCCGCGCACCTACGAAGCTTATGGCGTGCCCTATGGCGAAAGCCGCGAGCGCTTTGCCGAGACGCTCGAAATCCTCAAACAGGCGTGGACCGAGCCGTCCTTGTCATACCACGGCAAGTATTACAGCTTTGACAACGTCAAGGTGACGCCGCGACCCTACCAGAAGCCGTGGCCCGAGATCCGCGTCGCTGCCAACAGCGCCGACACCTTCCCGCAGATCGCCAAGCTCGGCCACGCGGTCTTCGTCGCGGTGCGGCTCGGCACGCTGGAGGAGCTGGAACCCAACATCACCGCCTACCGGCAAGCCTGGAAGGAAGCCGGCCACCCCGGCGAGGGCAAGGTGTTTCTGCGCGCGCCGGTTTATGTGGCCGACACCGACCAGGCGGCGCGTGACGAGCCGGAAGAGAGCATCATGTATTTCTACCGCTATCTCGGCGAGCGGCTCGAGGATTCGGCGACGCGCTCCGGGGTACGCCAGGTCGAGGACCGCGCGGCGCGTGGCCGCCGGCTGCAGTCGATCAGCTATGAGGACGCGCTCCGGGAAAAGCTCATCGTCGGGTCGCCCGAGCGGGTGACCGACCGGCTGATGGGTCTCAAACAGACGCTCGGCCTCGACGGCATCCTGTGCGAGATGAACTGCGGCACCAAGATCCCGCACGCCCAGGTCATGCGCTCGCTGCAACTGCTCTGCGAAAAGGTCAGCCCGCGGTTCAATTGAGTCCTGCGCCTGCGGGCGCAGGTTGATCGCCGAGCCCCGGATCGAGCCCCCGGATCGAGCCCCCGGCCCGAGCCACGGCATGCCGCGGGGCGACATCTTCGATCCTGATTTCGCGCCGACCCCGTATTGGTGGGAGGCGTATCGGCCTGCCGCGGGCGAGCTTGTCGAGGTGCCGCGTGCGGCGCGCGTCGCGATCGTCGGCGGCGGCTACGCCGGGCTCGCCGCCGCGCTCGAATTGGCCCGGTACGGCATCGACGCGGTCGTCTTGGAGCGCGGCGCGCTCGGCATCGGCGCCAGCACACGCAACGGCGGCGCGGTCTCGGGCGGGGTCAATATCGGCAAGAGCTTTTCCGGTCGCGCGACGCCGGTCGAGGCCGGGCGGGCGCAGCGCCTCTTGGCGGACGCGGCCGACGCCTTCTCGCTGATCGAGCAGTTGATCGAGGACGAGCAGATCAACTGCTTCTGGCAAAAGCGCGGCCGCTTTGTCGGCGCCTGGACGCCGCGCCACTACACCGCCCAGGAACAGCGCCTGCGCCACCTCAACGACGACGCGCAATCGGGCGCCCGCATGGTGCCGCGCGCGCGGCAGCGCGAGGAGATCGCCAGCGATTATTACCATGGCGGCATGGTCGTCGAGCGCTCGGCGAGCCTGCATCCGGCGCTCTATTACAAGGGGCTGCTCGACGCCTGCCGGCGCCGTGGCGGCGCGATTTGCGCCGAGGCCGCCGTCGAACGCATCACGCCCAATGGCGCCGGCTGGCACGTCGCCACCAGCCGCGGGGCACTGACCGCCGGGGACGTGGTGATCGCGACCAACGGCTATACCGGCAGCCTCACGCCGGCGTTGCGCCGCCGCATCGTGCCGATCGCCAGCCACATCATCGCCACCGCGCCCCTGCCCCCCGAGATCGCCCGCTCGCTGATCCCGCACGGCCGCACGATCTCCGATACCAAGCGCGTCTTGTGCTACTATCGCCTGTCGCCCGACGGCAGCCGCATGGTGTTCGGCGGCCGCGCCCGTTTCACGCCGGCCGACCCGGAATTGTGCGCCCGGGTGCTCTACGGCTGCATGACCGAGCGCTTCCCGCAATTGCAGGGAGTGCGCCTCACCCACAGCTGGACCGGCAACACCGCCTTCACGCTCGACGCGCTGCCGCATATGGGCGAGGAAGGCGGGCTGCATTACTGCCTCGGCTGCAACGGCAGTGGCGTTGCGATGATGACCTATCTGGGGACCCAGACGGCGCGCAAGATCGCCCGCGTCGCCAACGCGCCCTGCGCCTTCGACGCGCCCCTTTTTCCCGACCACCCGCTCTACAATGGCAATCCGTGGTTTCTGCCTTTGGTTGGCGGCTATTACCGCCTGCGCGACCGGCTCGATCGCCTGCTCGCGTGAATCGCGGCGACGCGGTATTGTGACCGCCAGTTCAGACGGAGGACGAACATGCAATTCGATACGTTCAAATCCTCGCTCGCTGGCGCGGCGCCGCCGGCCGGCATCAGCGGCGCGTTGCAGGCGCTGTGGTGGCAGGCCAAGGGCGACTGGCATCAGGGCCATCGCTGCGCCCAGGCGCAGGCCGACGAGAAGGGCGCCTGGGCGCACGCCTATCTGCACCGCGTCGAGGGCGACGCGATGAATGCCGGCGGCTGGTACAAACGCGCCGGCAAGACCGCGCCGACCACGCCCCTCGACCAGGAGTGGGACGAGATCGCGAAGGCGCTGCTGGCTTAACGGCGCCGGCTATTCCGCCGCCGCCCGCTCGTATTTGCGGGCCGGGGTGTTGATCGGCTCCGATAACGGTGCGGCGCCGAATGAGGCAGCGACGCGCGAGGGCGGCGGGTCGCGGTAAAGGGTGGTGCGCTGCCTTGGCGTACGGCCCAGCGAGCCGATCAGCGCTTCCATCTCCTCGGGCGGCATCTCCTGGCCGAAGCTGGCGCCGGCGGCGCGCGAAATGCTCTCGTTCATCAACGTGCCGCCCATGTCGTTGCAGCCGGCGTTGAGGCAGGCAGCGGCACCCTCGGGCCCTAGCTTGACCCACGAGCACTGGATGTTGGGGATCACCGGGTGCAGCGCGAGGCGCCCGACGGCGTGCATCAAGATCGCCTCGCGCCAGGTCGGCCCGAGCCGCGAGCGGCCCTTCAGCGAGATCGGCGTCTCCATCGGCACGAACGGCAGCGGCACGAACTCGGTGAAGCCGCCGGTCTTCTGCTGCAAGGCGCGCAGGCGCAAGAGGTGGCGCGCCCAATGCTCGTAGCGCTCGACATGACCGAACATGATCGTCGTCGTGGCGCGCAAGCCGACGCCGTGCGCCGCCTCCATGACCTCCAGCCATTCGGCGGTCTTGACCTTGTCCGGGCAGATGATCGCGCGCACCTCGTCGTCGAGGATCTCGGCGGCGGTGCCGGGCAATGAGCCGAGCCCGGCGGCGCGCAGTTCGCCAAGGTAGTCCGGCAGCGTGCGGCCCAGCGTCTTGGCCCCCTGCCAGATTTCCAGCGGCGAGAAGGCATGGACGTGCATGCCCGGCACCGCTTCCTTGATGGCGCGGCAGACGCCGAGATAGGTGGCGCCGGTATATTCGGGATGGATGCCGCCTTGCAGGCAGACTTCGGTGGCGCCGCGCTCCCAGGCTTCCTCGACGCGCCGGACGATCTCGTCCATGTCGAGGTTGTAGGGCTTGCCGCGCAAATTCTCGCTGAGTTTGCCCTTCGAGAAGGCGCAGAACTGGCAGCGGAAATAGCAGATGTTGGTGTAGTTGATGTTGCGGGTGACGACATAGGTGACCGTGTCGCCGGAGACGCGACGGCGCAGCCGGTCGGCGGCATCGCACACGCGGGCGAAGTCGTCGCCGCGCGCCTCGAACAGCCGCACGATGTCCGCTTCGGCCAGCGTCTCGCCGGCCGAGGCGCGATCGAGGATGTCGCCGAGACGCCCCTCACCCTGTCCCTCTCCCCGCCAGCGGGGCGAGGGAACGCGGCTGAAAGGTTGTGCCGCAGCTCTCCCTCTCCCCGCCTGCGGGGAGAGGGCCGGGGTGAGGGGCATGTGTGCCGGCGGCGCGGTGCCGGCGCCGGGGGTCCACGGATCGGTGCGGGCGAGACCCTGGCCGTCGATCGCGCGCAGGACCGGAGTGCGCAGCCTGGCGTCGAGCCACCGTGTCGGGTTTTGTGCATAGGTGGGATAGATCGCCAGCCGCTCGACGAGCAGCTTGCCGGCGCCGGCGGTGCGCCGCGCCAGGTGGTCGAGCGCCGGCCACGGCGCCTCGGGGTTGACGTGGTCGGGGGTCACCGGCGACACGCCGCCCCAATCGTTGATCCCGGCGGCGATCATCGCTTCGATCGCCTCGGGCATCAGGTTGGGCGGCGCCTGCAGGTTCATCTCGGCCCCGAAGATCAGCCGGGCGACGGCGATCGTCCACAGATGGTCTTCCTGGTCGGGCTCCGGCGCGGCGGCCATGCGGGTGCCGGGCTTGGCGCGGAAATTCTGGATGATGATTTCCTGGATGTGGCCGTAGCGATCGTTGAGGTCGCGCAGGGCGAGCAGCGCCTCGATGCGCTCCGCCCGCGTCTCGCCGATGCCGATGAGGAGGCCCGAGGTGAACGGCACCGCTGCTTCGCCCGCCGCCGCGATCGCCGCAAGGCGGCGCGCCGGCAGCTTGTCGGGCGAGCCGAAATGCGGCCCGCCTGGGCGCGACAGGCGCTCGGCGGCGCTTTCCAGCATGATCCCCTGCGACACCGAGACGGCGCGCAAACTCTCTGCGTCCGCGCGGCTCATCACCCCGGGGTTGAGATGCGGCAGCAGCCCCGTTTCCTTCAGCACCAGCGCCGCCATCTCGGCGAGGTAGGACAGCGTCGTCGCATGGCCGAGCCCGGCCAGCCCCTCGCGCGCCGCGCGGTAGCGCAGTTCGGGCTTGTCGCCCAAGGTGAACAGCGCCTCGTGGCAGCCCGCCGCGGCGCCGGCGCGGGCGATCGCCAGCACCGCATCGGGATCGAGATAGGCCGCCTCGCCCTTCCGCGGCGGGTGCGCGAAGGTGCAGTAATGGCACACGTCGCGGCACAATTGCGTCAGCGGAATGAACACCTTACGAGAATACGATACGAGCTCGCCGTGGCCGCGGTCGCGCAGCGCGGCGGCGGCCTGCATCAGCGGCGGCAGGTCGGCGGCCTCCACCAGCGCCAGCGCCTCGTCGGCCGAGAGCCGCGCACCAGCCAGGGCGCGATCAAGACTTGCCGTGAAACTCACCACATTACCCCTCCGGGCCGCAGGCGGCCGCGTCTCTTGACAGGATATGATCCCGCTTGCGGGGGCATCGCGACACGCCGTCGGTTTCGTTTCCTACACCGGCTGCCGGCCGATGCCGGCGGCGGCGAGTGCGGTTTTATTGTCCGCGAGCCATAGGCCCGCCCGCGTGCGCGATCCGAGATGCGCAAAATGAGCGAGATCGACGGGATTGTCGATATCCAAGGCAATGCCGGGCAGGTGCAATACCGTCGGCGCAATGCCGCACGCCCTCGCCGCGGCGAGATGCGGAAAAAAGCTGTCGTCGCCAAAGCGCAGCGGCACCGCGTCCGGCGGCGACATCAGGATCGCGTTGGAGCCCTGCTCGTCATGCGACGGCGCGATTGTGAACGCGGGCGCCCCTTGGCGATAAGATTGGCGGTGCGCCGCGAGCAGTTGCTCGACTTCCGCCGCGGTGACCAGCGGCACATCGCCCGGCACGGTCAGCATGCCGGCGGCGCCGTCGCGCGCGAGGCGCCGTGCCGCGGCCATGACGGCGCCGGTATGACCGTCGCCGGCGCTTTCTGTCGTGCATTGCGCCCCATAGCGCAGGGCGAGCTGTGTCGCCGCCGCATCGGTCGTGACGAGGAGGCGGCCGGCGAGGCCGCGCACAGCCGCCAATGCCGCCAGCACATCCTCCAGCATCGCCAGCGCCAGCGCCCGTCGCAGATCGGCGGGCAGGGCTGCGCCGAGCCGGGTTTTCGCGGCGGCAGTGTCCTTGACCGGGACGACCGCCCAGATCCCGCCGGCGGCGTTCACTTGCCGATCCGTTCGGCGGCGGCGAGGACGGTGCGCGCCAAGGCCTCGCGGTCGGCCAGGCTCTGCATCAGCGTGCGGGTCAGCACAACGGGTACGTCCAACCCGGCAACCGCCGCCGCGTCTGCCTCGTCGGCGACGTAGAGGTCGAGGATGTCGCGGTAATGCCGCGCCACCGTGGCGGCGTCGACCGGCAACCCCAGTTCGGCCATCATCTTGGCGGTCGGCCCCTTGACCGCCTGGCCGCCGATGATCGGCGACACCGCGATAACAGGCGCCCGGCAATCGCGCAACGCGGCGCGCACGCCGGAGAGCGCGAGGATCGGGTCGATGCTGATGAACGGGTTGGACGGGCAGATCACCACGGCGCGCAGCCGCGGGTCGGCCAGCGCGGCGACAAACTCGGGGTGCGGCCGTGCGGCTTCGGCGCCGGCAAACGCGATTTCCGAGATCGCCGGAGCGCAATGCAGCCGCACGAAATAATCCTGGAAATCGAGCCAGCCCCCTGGTTGATCGGAGGACGCCGTGCGCAGCCGGGTGCGCACGATGTCGTCCGACATCGGCAGGAGGCGCGCGGCGATGCCCAGACGGCGGCCGAAATCATGCGTGATCGCCGATAGGCTCTCGCCGGCCTGACGCCGCCTCGTGCGCTCGACATGGGTCGCCAGGTCGCCGTCGCCGAGGCGGAACCACGTCTCGCCACCCAGCGCCTCCAGCGCCGCCATGAACGTCCAGGTCTCGCCGCGCCGTCCCCAGCCGAGTTCGGGATTGTCCTGTCCCGACAGCGTATAGAGCAGCGTGTCGAGATCGGGCGACACATCGAGCCCGAGATGGCTGAAATCGTCGCCGGTATTGGCGACGACGGTCAGCCTGTCGGGTGGCAGGGTGCGATAGAGCCCCAGCGCCAGCTTGGCGCCGCCGACCCCACCCGACAGCGCCAATACCGGTCTATCGTCCGCGCTCATCACCCCCTCACCCAGCGACGGGTAAGCCTCGGCTGCGCCTCGGCAACCCTGCGCAACCCTCTCCCCCATCGGGGGAGAAAGAAGGGTGAGGGGGACTTCCGCCGCCTCATCGGAAGAGGTCATGCTCCGCCGGCCGGACCAGCGCGGCGCCGGGCGCCTCGGGGGCCGACCAGGTGAGCCCGCGCACCAGCACGATCGGCGTCGCCTCGTCGGCCTGCCCCTGCACCAGCGAGGCGGCGGCGGCGATCTCGTCGGCAAACCCCGTCTCGGTGACTTCGAGCGTGCGGCCGAACAGATCGGGGTGGCCGCGCCAGTCGATCACCGCCGGCAATCCGGCAGCACCCAATGCGATGCCGACCGTGCCGCGGCGGAACGGCCGGCCGAAACTGTCGCTGATGATGATCGCGAGGCGCTTGCCGCTCGCCTCGGCAAGGCGTTGACGCAAGGCTTCCGCCGAGCCGTCGGGGTCGAGCGGCAACAGCAGCACCCGCTCGGTGCCATCGTCAGGCGCCACATTCGAGTGGTCGATGCCGGCATTGGCCATGACCCAGCCGCGCTTGTGCTCGACGATCAGCAGGTTCGGGCGGTGCCGCACGATGCGCCGCGACTCCGACAAGACGATTTCGACAAAGCGCGGGTCCTTGTCGATTTCGGCGGCGAGCGCGACGGCCTCTTGCGACGGCGCAACGGTCGCGACCTCGACGATCCGCCCTTCGGCCTTCGAGACGATCTTCTGCGCGACCACCAGCACGTCGCCGTCTTCCGGCGCGAGCCCGGTGGCGCCATACGCGGCGAGCGCGATCATGCCGAGATCGTCGCCCGCCTGCACCATCGGCACGCCGACAAGACCGGTGATGGTCAGCTGAGCCGGCACTTCAGCCATCCCACCCCATTATCGTCATGCCCGGGCTCGACCCGGGCATCCACGGATAGAGCACCGATGCCCCTCGTGGATGGCCGGGTCAAGCCCGGCCATGACGTTATTCGGGACGGCATTGTCACCCGAAAGCCTTGCGTAGGCGCGGCAGGACTTCTTCGGCATAGAGCTTCAGAAAGCGCGGCTGGTCGGG
>DATLRS010000061.1:0-19661 GCA_035534535.1 Allostellaceae bacterium
CTGCTGGCGCAGGTCAAGGCCTATCGCGGGGAATCGCGCGAAATCGCCGAGGGCGACACGGTCATGCGCAAGATCGCGCTGGACCGCAAGGCGCTCGCCGCGTTGCCGGCGCTGCGCCGCATGCTGCAGTCGCCGCAATGGTGCGGCCTCATCCGCTATATCGGCAGCCGCGACGCCGAGCCGGTGGTGTGGATCCAGAGCATCCTGCGGCATGTCTGCGACGGGCCGCCTGACCCGCAGACAGCGCTGCACGCCGACACCTTTCACCCGACCGTCAAGGCGTGGCTGTTCCTGACCGATGTCGCCGCCGACGCCGGGCCCTTCACCTACGTCCCCGGCTCGCACCGCCTGACCGCGGCACGGCTCGCCTGGGAGCGGCGCATGAGCCTGGCTGCGCGCCATTCGCCGGATGCCGCGACGCGCCAGGGGTCGTTCCGCATTGCGCCGGAGGACCTGCCGGCGCTGGGTTTGCCGGCGCCGCGCCTCTTTGCGGTGCCGGCCAACACGCTGGTCGTCGCCGACACGTTCGGCTTCCACGCGCGGGGGCCGAGCGCCGGGCGTTCGCTGCGGGTCGAGATCTGGGCCTATGGAAGGCGCAGCCCGTTCGTCCCCTGGGCGGCCGGCGATCCGTGGAGCCGCGCCGGGCTGGCCCGCCGCAGCGTGCTCGGCTGGAAGCTCGGCGATTTTCTCGAGCGGGCCGGCATCCGGACGCATCGCTGGCGCGCCCGGAAGGGCCTGTCCGCTTTCGATGCTGCCTGACGCGCCGCTCCCCTCCCGACACACCTGAAAGGCTGGATCAACGATGGCGTGGGACCCCGCCCAGTACCTGAAATTCGCCGGACCGCGGCTGCGGCCGGCGCTTGACCTGTTGCAGCGCATCGACCAGGAGGCGCCGGCAACCGTCTATGACCTCGGCGCCGGTGCCGGCAACGTCACCCGGCTGATCGCGGCGCGCTGGCCGGAGGCGCGGGTCGTCGGCGTCGATTCGTCGGCCGAGATGCTGCAGAAGGCCGCTGCCGACAATCCACGGGCCGACAATCCGCAGCTCGAGTGGCAGCAGGCCGATCTCGCGACCTGGCGGCCGGCGCGGCCGGCCGATGTGATCTATTCGAACGCGGCGCTGCACTGGATCGAGGACCACGCCCCGGTCTTTGTCGCGTTGTTTGACAGCCTCGCCGCGGGCGGCACCTTCGCGGTGCAGATCCCGCGCAATTTCGGGGCGCCGTCGCATACCTCGATGGGCAAGGCGGCGCGACAGGGTCCGTGGCGCGCCCGGCTCGAACCGCTGTTGCGACCCGCCCCGGTTGCCGAACCGGAAGTCTATTTCGACCTCCTGGCGCGGCGCGCCGCTCGGCTCGACATGTGGGAGACCGAATACCTGCAGGTCCTCGAGGGCGAGCACGCGGTAAAGGAATACACCAAATCGACCTGGCTCTCGCCGCTCCTCGCCGCCCTTGAGGAGCCCGAGCGCAGCCGCTTCGAGGCGGTCTATACCGAGATGGTCGACGCCGCCTACCCGCGCCGACCGGACGGCAAGACGCTGTTTCCGTTTCGCCGCCTGTTCATTATCGCGACCAAGGCATAGACGCAGTCAGCCCGCGGTATCGGCTACGCGGTGCGGCCGCGCACCAGGGCTGCGCCGGCGGCCAGCGCCCTGAGCTTGCGCTCGGCGAGGCTGCGGTCGAGCGGCGCCATGCCGCAATTGCTGCACGGGTAGAGCCGCTCGGGCGGCACATGGCGCAGCGCCCGTTCGATCGTCGCCGCGACGCACTCGGGGGTCTCGACCTCGGTGCTCGCCACATCGATCGCGCCGACCAGCACGTCCTTGCCCTGGAGCAGCCCCAGCAGTTCGATCGGCACGTGCGAATTGGCGCATTCGAGCGAGACCTGGTCGATCCGGCTCGCCGCCAATGCCGGGAAGATCCGCTCGTATTGCCGCCATTCGGCGCCGAGCGTCGTCTTCCAGTCGATATTGGCCGGGATGCCGTAGCCGTAGCAGATATGCACCGCGGTCCGGCAGCCCACTCCCTCGATGGCGCGGTGCAATGCGGCAACGCCCCAGGCGGCAACCTCGTCGAGATAGACGTTGAAGGCCGGCTCGTCGAACTGGATCACATCGACCCCGATCGCGGCCAGTTCGCGCGCCTCCTCGTTCAACAGATCGGCAAAGGCCATCGCGAGACGCACCCGGTCGCCGTAATGCGCGTCGGCGACCGTATCGACGATCGTCATCGGTCCCGGCAGCGTGAATTTGAGCCGCCGCGTCGTGTGGGCGCGCGCGAGCCCAGCCTCCACCGCATGCACCCCAGCGCGGCGGCGCAGTGCCCCGGTGACGGTCGGGACCAGCGCCTGGTAGCGGTTGTTGCGGATCCCCACGGGCACGCGGCGGCCGAAATCGATGCCCTCGATCCCGGCGAGAAAGCCGTGCACGAAATGCTGGCGCGACTGTTCGCCGTCGCTGACGATGTCGATGCCGGCATCCTCCTGCAGCTTCAGCGCCAACAGCGTCGCGTCGCGCTTGCCGTCGCGCAGCGCGTCGCCCTCGAGCCGCCAGGGGGGCCACAGCACGCGCGGCTCGGCGAGCCAGGACGGCTTTGGCAGGCTGCCGGCGATCGTCGTTTCCAGCACGCTCACAACCCCAGCGAGGCGATTAGCGCATCGCGTTCGGCGCTGTCAGCCGGCGCCCGCTTGCAGGCGAGCGCAGCGAGTTCCTGGTTGGCGCGGCGGCGCAGGACGATCTCGGCAAACGGCGCTCCCTGCAGCTTTTGCAGCAGCAGGGTGGGCGTGAAGCCGCATTTGTGCGCCATGCTGGACCAGCCCCGTGCCAGAAGCGGGCCAAAGCCGAAGATCATGTCATGCGCGATTACCGGCCCGGCCGGCGATTCGTAGACGACCTCGTGCAGCCGGTCGCTCGCGAGGTATTGGGCGATCGATTGCAGATCGGGAACGATGATGCACAGGAATCCGTCATCGGCCAGGATGCGGTGCGCCTCCAGGATCGCCGTGCCGACCTGGTGGAGGTACAAATGCTCGATGCAATGGGCGGCCCAGACTGCATCGACCGAGCCCGTTGCGATCGCCGACAGATCGGTGATGTCGGCAAGGATATCGGGAGCGGCTTTGGGATCGACATCGACCCGCACCTGACGCCAAGCGGCGAACACCGGCGGCAACCGCGCCGCCCCCTTCGGCCCGCTGCCCAGATTGACGAGCAATCGCGTGCGTTGCTGGTTCTCGACCGTGTCGCTCATGTCCTGGATCGGTCTCCTCTTCAGCGGCGCGAGAGATAGCGGGTTTCGCAACCCGACGCAGCCCCCGCCGGCGTCATCGCCCTAATCCGACCGGAACCCCGCGATGATCCAGCCACCGAGAACGAGGGCCGCCAGCAAACAGGGCGTCATAACGCTCCATGCCGTGGCGCGAACCGCGAACGTCAGCTCAGGTTTGAGTGACGTGTACGGATCGATAACATAGGCGAACGTCCAAAATACGAACCACAGTACCGCCGAGCCTACCGCAAGCCGCGTCAACCCTCGCTGCGACCTTACCACGCCGAACGCCGCCCGCCCGGCGGGTCGCCACGCCCGACGGCCGCCGTCAGCGGATCAGCTTCAAGCTCGGTCATTTGTGCCCTATACCATGCGCCGACGGCGGCGGCCACGCCGCCGCAGCGGATCTTGCGCGGCGCGCTCTTTCATCGCGACAGCCGGCAGCGGCCGATTTCGCCGCGCCAGGGTCTCTTCACAGAAGAGCGCCGCGCCGTTAGGTTAGGGCGTTCCCACTCGGATTATTGTCATGCCCTTTCTCGCCGACCGACTCGCTCGCGTAAAGCCCTCGCCGACCATGGCGATCACCGCCCTCGCCACCGAGCTGAAAGCGGCCGGGCGCGACATCATCAGCCTGTCGGTCGGGGAACCCGATTTCGACACCCCGCCCAACGTCATCGAGGCGGCGATCGCGGCGATGCGCGCCGGCGAGACGCGCTATACCGTGTTCGATGGCCGGATCGAGCTGAAGCGCGCCGTCTGCGCCAAGTTCAAGCGCGAGAACGGGCTCGACTACGAAACCTCGCAGGTGACGATCGGCAGCGGCGGCAAGCAGGTCCTCTACAATGCCTTTGTCGCCACCCTGAGCCCGGGCGACGAGGTGGTCATCCCGGCACCCTACTGGGTCTCCTATCCCGAGATGGTGCTGCTGTGCGACGGCGAACCGATATCGGTCGCCTGCCCGCAGAACAACGGCTTCAAGCTGCGCCCGGAGGATCTCGAGGCGGCGATCACGCCGAAGACCAAGTGGCTGATCCTCAATTCGCCGTCCAACCCGACAGGGGCCGCCTATACGCAAGCGGATTTGCGCGCCGTGGCCGACGTGCTGCTCAAGCACCCGCAGGTCTGGGTGATGACCGACGACATGTACGAACACCTCGTCTACGACGATTTCGAGTACCGCACGATCGCGCAGATCGAGCCGCGCCTCTATGAGCGCACGCTGACCGTCAACGGCGTCTCGAAGGCCTATTGCATGACCGGCTGGCGGATCGGTTACGGCGCCGGCCCCCGGGAGCTGATCAAGGCGATGGGGGCGATCCAGTCGAATTCGACCGCGAACCCCTGCTCGATCAGCCAGGCGGCGGCGATCGAGGCGCTGAACGGGCCGCAGGATTTCATCGCGGTGCACAATCGCAGCTTCAAGGAGCGGCGCGACCTCGTCGTCGACAGCCTGAACCGGGTGCCGGGGCTGTTCTGCCCGCGGCCCGAGGGCGCGTTCTATGTCTACCCGTCCTGCGCCGGGGTCATCGGCAAGCAGACGCCCTCGGGCGAGACGATCGGGAACGACGAGGATTTCGTCAAATATCTGCTCGCCGCCGAGGGCGTCGCGGTGGTGCATGGCGCCGCCTTCGGTCTGTCGCCGCATTTCCGCGTCTCCTATGCGACCTCGAACGAGGTGCTGCGCGAGGCGTGCAACCGTATCGAGCGCGCCTGCCGGGCGCTGCGGTAAACGCCCCTCACCCTGTCCCTCTCCCCGCATGCGGGGAGAGGGGACGCGGCTGCAGAGGCAAAGCGAAAACCCCGCCTGCTATTCCCGGAAATGCTGCAAGCGCTCCCTCTCCCCGCACGCGGGGAGAGGGTCGGGGTGAGGGGCTGGCCCGCAGAATGCGCCTTGCGCCAGATTCCGATTGCCTCGGTGCGGGCGGCGCGCCACGATCCTGTCATAGAAACGGGCCGCCGATAGCCGCGCGGCGGCCGCGGTCAGTGTGTGTGGAGGAGCTCGATGCCTAGTGCCCCCCGCTGCGTCGCCTTGGTCGGCCCCTATCTGTCGGGCAAGACAACGCTGCTCGAATCCCTGTTGTTCACCAGCGGCACGACCAGCCGCCGCGGCAGTGTGCGCGACGGCAATGCGGTTGGCGACCATGCCGCCGAGGCGCGGGCGCGCCAGATGTCGACCGAGATCAACGTCGCCAACGCGACGTTTCTCGGCGACCCGTGGACGATCCTCGACTGCCCGGGCTCGGTCGAATTGTTGTACGAGGCGCAGCAGGCGATGCAGGTCGCCGATGTCGTCGTCGTGGTGTGCGAGCCCGAGGTCGAGCGCGCGATCACGGTCAGCGCGCTGTTGCGCTTTCTCGACCGGCACAACATCCCGCACATGCTGTTCATCAACAAGCTCGACGCGGCGAGCGCGCGGGTGCGCGACGTGCTGGCGGCGCTGCAAGGGGTATCCGACCGCCCGCTGGTGCTGCGCCAGGTGCCGCTGCGCGGTGCCGAATCGGAAGTCACCGGCTATGTCGACCTGGTCAGCGAGCGCGCCTATCACTACCGCCCCGGGCAGGCTTCCGATCTGGTGCCATTGCCGGCCGATTTCTGGGACCGCGAGGCCGAGACCCGCACCAGCCTTGTCGAGAAGCTCGCCGATTTCGACGACGCGCTGCTGGAGCAGCTGCTGGAAGACGTGCAACCGCCGAAGGAAGAACTCTATCGCCATCTGACGCAGGATTTCCAGAAGAGCCTGATCGTGCCGGTGTTTGTCGGGGCGGCCGGCCATGATCACGGCGTGCGCCGGCTGTGGAAGGCGCTGCGCCATGAGACGCCGGGGCCGCAGGTCGCGATGGCGCGGCTCGGCATCGCGCCCGAAGGCGAACCGCTGGCGCAGGTCTTCAAGACCTTTCATCTGCCGCATACCGGCAAGCTGTCGCTGTCGCGGGTATGGCGCGGCCCGGTGGCCGAGGGCAACGTATTGAACGGCGTGCGCGTCGCCGGGGTGGTGCGCCTGCTCGGCGCGCAGCAGGAGAAAATCCCGGCCGCCCAGTCGGGCGAGGTCGTCGGGTTGACTCGGATGGAAGAAATCGCCACCGGCGCCATCCTGACGCCGTCCGGCAAGGCCGAGCCGCTGCCGCAGCCCGAGCAGTCGCAGCCGGTCTACGGCCTGGCGATCCACGCCGAAAAGCGCGGTGACGATGTGAAGCTGACCGGCTCGATTGCCAAGCTGATCGACGAAGACCCGACCCTGCAGCTCGAGCAGAACGCCGAATTACGCGAGATGGTGCTGTGGGGCCAGGGCGACGTGCATCTGCAGATCGCCATCGACCGCCTGCGCAACCGGCACAACCTCGCGGTCGTCGGGCATCATGCCGCGGTGCCCTACAAGGAGACGATCCGCCGCGCCGCACAGCAGCATTCGCGCTTCAAGCGGCAATCGGGCGGCCACGGCCAGTTCGCCGACTGCACGATCGACGTGAAGCCGCTGCCGCGCGGCTCGGGCTTCACCTTCACCGACAAGGTGGTCGGCGGGGCGATCCCGCGCAACTACATCCCGGCGGTCGAGGAAGGGGTCGTCGAGGCGCTGGTGAACGGGCCGCTCGGCTTCCCGGTGGTCGATCTCGCGGTCGATCTGTTGACCGGCCAGTTCCATGCCGTCGACAGCTCGGACATGGCGTTCAAGACGGCCGGACGGCAGGCGATCCAGGAAGCGCTGCCGAAATGCGAGCCGGTCCTCTTGGAGCCGATCGACGCGGTTTTCATCTCGGTGCCGAGCGGCTTCACGGCGCGGGCACAGCGCCTCATCTCGGGCCGCCGCGGCCAGATCCTCGGCTACGACGCCAAAGCCGATTGGCCGGGCTGGGATGTGGTACGGGCGCATCTGCCGCGCAGCGAACTGCATGATCTGATCGTCGAATTGCGCTCCCTGACGCTCGGCGTCGGCAGCTTCGCCCGCCAGTTCGATCACATGGCGGAATTGAGCGGCCGCCCGGCCGAAAAGGTCATCGCCACCCGCGCCCAGGAAGCCGCCCAGTAGCGCATGGCGTGACTTGTCGCCGGCCGCTGCCGCGCCTACATCGGACGCGGCGAACGATGGAGGCGGCATGCTGATCCGCAGGAAGCACGGCTGGGAATTGCCGGCAAGCACGGCAACCGACGAGACGCTGTTTCGCAACCGCCGCCGGCTGTTGCAGGGCATCGCGGCGGGGCCGATCCTCGCTGCCGGGTTCGGCGGCGCGGCGCTGGCAGCGGCCGACCCGACAGCGGCGCTTTATCCGGCCAAGCGCGACGACAAGTACAAGCTCGACCGGCCGATCACCGACGCCAAGTATTCGACGACCTATAATAATTTCTACGAATTCGGCACCGACAAATCGATCTGGGAAGCTGCCCAGGCCCTCAAGGTCGAGCCGTGGACGATCAAGATCGACGGGATGGTCGAAAAGCCGATCACCATCGGGTTCGACGATCTGGTGAAAAAGATGACGCTGGAGGAGCGGCTCTACCGCCACCGCTGCGTCGAGGCCTGGTCGATGGCGGTGCCGTGGACCGGGTTTCCGATGGCGAAATTCGTCGATTTCGCGCGGCCGCTCGGCTCGGCGACCTACCTGCAAATGACCACCTTCCTGGACCCGGCGATGGCCCCCGGGCAGCGCGCATTCTTTTATTCGTGGCCCTACATTGAGGGCCTGACGATGTTCGAGGCGAGGAACGAACTCGCCTTTCTCGTCACCGGCATGTACGGCAAGCCGGTGCCGAAGCAGGACGGCGCGCCGTTGCGGCTCGCGGTGCCGTGGAAATACGGGTTCAAATCAGTGAAGTCGATCGTACATTTCGAGTTCACCGACAAGCGCCCGAAATCGTTCTGGGAAAGCCTGCAACCGAGCGAATACGGCTTCTGGGCCAACGTCAACCCGGCGGTGCCGCATCCGCGCTGGAGCCAGGCCACCGAGCGCGTGCTGGGCAGCGACAAGCGCGTCCCGACCCTGATCTGGAACGGCTATGGCGATTATGTTGCCGACATGTACAAGGGGCTGCAAAAGGAGCGCCTCTTCGCCTGAGGCCGGGACGCCTACAAGGCGGCAAGGCGCCGCCGCTCCTGCCGCGCCATCAGCCAGCCGGCGAGCGCCACCATCGCACCGACAATGGCCAGGAAGACCGTCGCCAGGGCGTTGATCTCGGGCGTCACCCCGATGCGCACGCTCGAATAGACCGCCATCGGCAGGGTCGTCGCCGACGGGCCGGAGACAAAGCTCGCGACGACGAGGTCGTCGAGCGACATCGTAAAGGCCAGCAGCCAGCCGGAGATCAGCGCCGGGCTGATCCCCGGCAGCGTGATGCGCCACAATACGGCGAGCGGCCGCGCCCCGAGGTCGAGGGCGGCCTCCTCGAGGCTGCGGTCGAAACCCGCCAGCTGGGCGCGCACCAGGACAGCGACAAAGCAGGCGGTGAAGGTCGCATGCGCAATCGTCACGGTCAAAATGCCGCGGCTCGCCGGCCAGCCGGTGAGGCTTTGCGCCGCGACAAACAACAGCAGCAGCGACAGGCCGAGGATCACCTCCGGCACCACCAGCGGCGCCATCAGCATGAAGCCGAACAGGGCTCGCCCGCGGAAACGCACGAAGCGGTTCATCGCCAGCCCGGCGCAGGTGCCGATGACCAGTGCCGCACTCGCCGCCATGATTCCGATTTCGAGGCTGGTCAAGGCCGCGGCGCGGTACTTGTCGTCCTGCCACAGCGCGCTGTACCAGCGCGGCGAAACCCCGCCCCAGATTGTCACCAGCCGCGAAAAATTGAAGGAATAGGCCACCAATACGGCGATCGGCAGATAGAGAAAGGCAAAGCCGAAGACCAATGCGGCGAGGCGCAACGCCGCTCCGCCCCGGCTGCCCGTCATGCCGCCGCCCGCGCGAGGAGGCGCTGCGCCACGAGCAGCGGCAGGGTCACGATCGCGACGAGCGCCATCGCGATCGCCGAGGCGGCCGGCCAGTCGACATTGTCGAAGAACTCCTGCCACAACAGCTTGCCGACCATCAGCGTGTTGGGGCCGCCCAACAGGTCGGGGATGACGAATTCGCCGACCGCAGGAATGAACACGAGCAGCATGCCGGCGGCGATCCCCGGCAGGGTCAGCGGCAGGATCACGCCGACAAACACCCGCCACGGCGGCGCGCCGAGATCGGCGGCGGCCTCGACGAGGCTTTCCTCGAGGCGCATCAGGCTGCCGTAGAGCGGCAGGATCATGAACGGCAGATAGGAATAGACGAGGCCCAGTTCGACCGAGAAGGCGTTATAGAGGAGCGGCAGCGGCGCCGCGATGATGCCGGCATCGAGCAGCAGCCGGTTGACCAGCCCGCTCGGCTGCAACAGCGCGATCCAGGCGTAGACCCGGATCAGAAAGCTGGTCCAGAACGGCAGCATGACCATGAACAGCAGCAGATGGCGCCACAGCCCGGGCGCGCGGGCGATCGCAAAGGCAAACGGATAGCCGATCGCCAGGCAGAGCAGCGTCGCCAGCGCCGCGTTGCCGAGCGAATTGGCGTAGGCGCCGAGGCAGCCCTCGGCCAGCTCGCGGTAGTTGGCCAGGGTCAGGTGGCTCTGCAGCCCGGCCGCCGCCATGCCGAACAGCGGCCGGAATGGCGGGATCGTATCGGCGCTCTCGGTCAGGCTGATCGCGGCGACGATCGCCAGCGGCAGCAGAAAAAACACCGCGAGCCACAAAAACGGCAGCCCGATCAACCCGCGCCGCAGCCAGCCGCCGATTCCGCTCACGATCCGGCCGTCATTCGGGCAGCACCACGGCGTCGCCGGGCGCCCAGCTGGCCCAGACAGCGGCGCCGCGGCCGAGGCCCGGCGCCGTCGCGCTCGGCACATCGGCGCGCAGCGCAAGGCCGGACGCGGTTTCCAGGTGGATCGTCGAGCGGCCGCCCTGGTAGCCGATCGAGGCGATTGTCGCGGCGAGCGCAAAACCATCCGGCTGGCGTGTCGACAAGCGCAGCTTTTCCGGGCGCAGCGCCAGCGCGATACGCCCGCCGGCCGCCAGGTCGATCTGCCGGTCGATCTGCCGGTCGATCCGGTGGGGCAGCGGGATCGGCTGCGCGAGGCCGGCGACGACGAGACGAGGCCCATCGGACCCGGCAACGACCTCGCCATCGAACAGGTTCACCGCACCGACAAAATCGGCGACAAAGCGCGAATTGGGCCGCTCGTAGATCTCCGCCGGCGGGCCGATCTGCGCCAGATGGCCGCGGTTCATCACGGCGATGCGCGAGGCCATGCCGAGCGCCTCTTCCTGGTCGTGGGTGACGACGAGAAAGGTCGTGCCGAGCCGTTCCTGGATGCCGCGCAGTTCGAGGCGCGTCTCCTCGCGCAATTTGCGGTCGAGCGCCGCCAGCGGCTCGTCGAGCAGCAGCAGCTTCGGCATCTTGGCGAGCGCCCGGGCGAGCGCAACGCGCTGCTTCTGCCCGCCCGACAATTCGTGCGGCCGGCGGCGCGCGAAATCCGCCATCTGCACGAGCGCCAGCATCTCGGCGACCCGCGCATCGCGGCGGCGGCGCTCCATGCCCTCCTGCTTCAGGCCGAACGCGATGTTGCCGGCGACATCGAGGTGCGGAAACAGCGCGTAGGACTGGAACATCATGTTGACCGGGCGCGCGTACGGCGGCACGCCGTTCATCGCGACGCCGTCGATCAGGATCTGGCCGCTATCGGGCGTCTCGAACCCGGCGATCAGGCGCAACAGGGTCGTCTTGCCGCAGCCGGACGGGCCGAGCAGGGCAAAGAGCTCGCCCCGCTCGACGCTCAGCGACACCCGATCGACCGCCGCGGTCGCGGCGAAGCGCTTGCTGGCAGCGGTGATTTCGAGCAGCGCCATCGCCTGTTCAGCAGCCCGATTTCACCCGGTTCCACAGACGCATCCGGGCCCGCTCGTAGGCACGCGGCGCCGGCAGGTCGATATAGAACAGGCGGCGCACCGAGGCGGGCGGATAGATCCCGGGATCATCGCGGATCGCCGCTTTGACGAACCGGGTCGCCGCGCGGTTCGGGTTCGGATAGGACACCGCATCGGTGATCGCCGCGATCACCTGCGGGCGCAGCAGGTAATTGATGAAGCGCAGCGCATTCTGGGGGTGCGGCGCATCGCGCGGAATGGCGAGCATGTCGATCGACATCTGGGCGCCCTGGCGCGGCACCCGGAAGGCGATGTCGGCCGGGCTCTTTGCCTCGCGCGCCCGGTCGCGCGCCTGGATCACATCGCCCGAATAGCCGAGCGCGACGCAGATGTCGCCGGCTGCGAGGTCGTTGATGTATTGCGAGGAATGAAACCGGCGGACATAGGGGCGGATGCGATCGATCACGGCCGCGGCACGGGCGAGATCGGCCGGATCGCGGCTCTTCGGGTCGCGTCCGAGATAGGCGAGCGCTGCCGGAAAGACCTCCTGCGGCGTATCGAGCAGTTCGATGCCGCAGGGCGCGAGCTTGCGCGCCAGCGCCGGGTCGAACACCAGCGCCAGGCTGTCGCGCGGCACCGCCGGCCCCAGCGCGCGCTCCAGCATCGCGACATTGTAGCCGATCCCCGTCACGCTCCACAGATAGGGGACGCCATACGCGTTGCCCGGGTCGGCGATGGCGGCGAACGCCAGCATGCCCGGGTCGAGATTTTTCAGGTTCGGCAGCCTTGCCTTGTCGAGCCGCCGGAACGCGCCGGCCTTGATCTCGCGGGCCATGTAGGGGCTCGCCGTCGGCACCACGACATCGTAGCCGGAATGGCCGGTCAGCAGCTTGGCTTCAAGCACCTCGTTGCCGTCATAGACGTCGTAGGTGACGGCGATGCCGGTTTCCTTCTCGAAATTGGCGATCGTATCGGGCGCGATGTAGTCCGACCAATTATAGATGTGGAGGATCGGCTCCTCGGCCACAGCGACCAGCGGCAGCACCGCCAGGGCGAGCGCGATCAGGCCGGAGCGCAACGCCGTCGCGAGGGCTGTCATGCCGCGCATACAGCAGCCGGGCCGCCCTTTGTCAATGCGCCGCGCCGCACGCCGGCCCCGATCCCGCCCCGATCCCGCACCGATCCCGCCCCGATCCCGCCAATGATCCGAGCGGGTTTCGGCGGCCGGCCGTTTGCGGCTATGATATGTTCACAAAAACGGCAGCTTATCCTCGCATGATCTCGATCCGCCCCACCCTCAAGGTCGCGGCTGCGGCTGTTCTCTTCGCCCTTCTGACCGGTTGCGCGGCGCAGCGCGCCGCCGGCCCCCCGGGCCATCCCGACGTGATCGTTGTACGCCAATTCGCATTCTCGCCCGGGGTCATCACCCTCGATCCGAGCTTCGGCTATTCGCTCAATCACGGAATCGGCGTCACCCCGCTGCGCCGGGCGGATTCGGTCGGCCGCGCCGCAGCCTTCAACCTCGCCGACACGGCGACGCAGGAGTTGCGCAGCTTCGGCTATGACGCCGTCGACGCCGCCGGCGCGACCCCGGACACCGGCGGGCGGGCGCTGGTCGTCACCGGCGCCTTCCGGCGGATCTACGAAGGCCATCGCCGGGAGAACGCCAGCGTCACGGTCGCCGTCGAGATTGACGAGCTGACCGCCGGAGCCGCGCCGCAGCGTTTGACCGCCTTCGATCTCGATTCGCGCCGGCTGGTGCGCCGCGAGGCGCTGCCCGGCGTCTCGGAGCGGCACGGCAACGACGTCAATTATGCCGCAATGCAACTCGGCGCCACGATCGCGCACTACGTCGACGATCTCGCGCGGCTCAACAACTGGGGAAAAGCGGCGCGTTGAGCCCCGTGGTTCGGCTCGGAACGGCCTTGCCTGACGTCAATCGCCGCCTGCGGTCCATCCGGCCTGCGCCTCGGCACAGAGCTGCCGGATTCACTCAAGGACTGATCGGCATCGCGCTAGTAATAAAGAAACGTGTTGCGGAAATACCGGGCACAGACCTGTCGCAGCTTGAGGACCACGATCGCCCGGCTCGGGCTGCCTTTGAGGCGCACGGTAACGGCGACGCCCTTCAGCTGCTCGCCGTAACGCGGCGAGAAACGGCTGATTTCGGGGGTCGCCGAGACCCCGCGGACGATGTTGCCCGGGTTCGACGAGACGACGGCGACAGTGACCCGGCCGAGGCTGCCGGTGAGGATGAAGCTGCGCAATTCATCGCGGCTTTCGTCGGCGGCATCGCCAGAGGTCAGCGTGACCTGCGCACTGCGCGCCGGCCCGGCGGGGTCGTATTCGTCGCAGCCGGCGGCCGCCGCGGCTTCCTGCCAGCCGAGGACAAGAAACACCGCGCCGGCCGCCGCCAAGGCGCGCCAACGCCGCGTCGCGATCCGCTGCCGTCCAGCCGGCCGCCTCGGCGCGCGCGGAGCCGTCACCGCGGCAGGCAGTCGAAATACGCGACATAGGGGCTGCGATCCACCAGATGGGGAACGCGGTTGAACGCGGCGCAATGTTGGCGCGCCAGCGGCAACGCGGTTGCGACGTCGCCGGAATAGGCAACATCCACCGATTTCTGATCCCCGTCTTTGACGAAGGCATGCGGCCCGCCACAGCCGGCCAGGGTGCTGCCCGCGGCGCATAGCGCGACGATCGATGCAACGGCGATAGTGGTTCTGGACATGTGCCGGGCGTCCCCTTGCGGGCACTGTGCCGGTTTGGGCGGCACCTGTCGATTGCCGACGGTGCCGCAGCCTGGCGCCCCCGGCCTCGCGCCCCCGGCCTGGCTCCCGGCCTCGCGCCCAGGCGGCCCGCCCTAACGGGCGTCGCGGTGTGCGGCTTGCGCCGGCACGACCGACAGCGTCAGGTTCTGATCGACGGCGAAGCTGACCGCCGCGATCACCGCGAACACAATCGCGACGACCGCGGCGCTCAGCGTGGCGCGGTGCTCGCGCCGGGTTTCCGGCGGCAACCCGCGTCGCAAACTGCCTGCGCTCATGGCGATCTCCTCAGAGCCGCTGGTTTATACGATAGACGAGGGCGCGCGATCCCTGCGAGGGAAGGCTGGCATGGCAGAGATCGCCGTCGCGAATGGCGGGGCGAGCCGCCCACAGCCGAGCCGAGCGCCCCCTGCGGCGGATTCGGCGAGGGGCTTTCATGCCCCGCCGCTCTTCCCTAAGATCGCCCGCCTTACGACGCCCGCAAAGGGGTTCCGGCGGTGGCCCTGCGCACTCCCTATCTGTTGTTTCTCGGCGATGCCCCCGACCAGCTTGCCGCCAAGACCGCGGCGGGCATCGCGTTCTGGCGGCCGCAGATCGCCCGCGGCCAGTTTCGCCTGCCCGGTTGCCGGGCCGATCTCGGCCTTCCCGACATGACGATCGAGCAGGCCGCCGCGGCCGGGGTCGGCACCGTCATTCTCGGCGTCGCCAATCGCGGCGGCGTCCTCGGGAAGGGCTGGGACGCGCCGCTGCTGCGCGCTCTCGACCTCGGCATCGACATCGCGAGCGGCCTGCACCGCCGCCTCGGCGAGGTGCCGGCCCTGCGCGAAGCGGCGGCGCGACACGGCCGGCAGCTCATCGATGTGCGCCACCCGACGCGCGATTTCGCGGTCGGCAACGGGGCGACGCGGCCGGGCAAGCGGCTGCTGACGGTCGGCACCGACTGCTCGATCGGCAAGATGTTCACCGCGCTGGCGCTGGAAAAGGAGATGCGGGCGCGCGGCCTCAACGCCGATTTCCGCGCCACCGGGCAGACCGGTATCTTTATCGCCGGCGACGGCGTGTCGATCGATGCGGTGGTGTCGGATTTCGTGTCGGGCGCGGTCGAATGTCTCAGCCCGGCCAACGCGCCCGACCATTGGGACGTGATCGAAGGCCAGGGATCGCTGTTCCATCCCTCCTATGCCGGCGTCACGCTGGGCCTGATCCACGGCGCGCAGCCCGACGCGCTGGTCATCTGTCACGAGCCGATCCGCACTCATATGCGCGGCCTGCCGGATTACCCGTTGCCCGACCTCAAACTGGGCATCGCGCGCCATGTCGAGGCCGCGCAGCTGACCAACCCGGCGGCGCGCTGCGTCGGGATCAGCGTCAACACGCAGGGGCTCGGCGATGCCGCAGCGCGCGATTATCTGCGCCGCACCGCCGACGATCTCGGGCTGCCCTGCGGCGATCCGGTCCGCACCGGCATCGGCCCGATCGTTGACGCGATCACCTGAACCGGCATGGCCCCCTCGCCGCAGCGCCTCAGCGTCATCCGCCGCGCCTGGCCGCTCGCCCGGCCGTTCGCGATTTCGCGCGGCAGCAAGACGACCGCCGAGGTGGTGGTCGCCGAGATCTTCGACGGCGACTTCCGCGGGCGCGGCGAGTGCGTGCCCTATCCGCGCTACGGCGAGAGTGTCGACAGCGTCGTGGCGACGCTCGAAGCTATGCGCGGGCCGGTGTTTTCCGGTCTCGACCGCGCCGATTTGCAGCGGGCGATGCCGCCCGGCGCGGCGCGCAACGCGCTCGATGCCGCCTTCTGGGACCTCGACGCCAAGCGCGCCAACTGCCGCGCCGCCGATCTCGCCGGGGTTGGCGCGCTGCGGCCGCTGCTCACCGCCTATACGCTGAGCCTCGACACGCCCGAGCGGATGGGCGAGGCCGCGGCAGCGCAGCGCGGCCGGCCGCTGCTCAAGCTCAAGCTGGGCGGCGACGGCGACCTCGAGCGGGTGCGTGCGGTGCGGCGCGCGGCCCCTGCGGCGCGGCTGATCGTCGACGCCAACGAGGGCTGGAGCGAATCTCACCTGCGCGAAGTGATGCCGGCCCTCGCCGGCTTCGGGGTCGAGCTGATCGAGCAGCCGCTGCCGGCCGGGGCCGACGCGGCGCTGGCGCAGGTGCCGCACCCGATCCCGATCTGCGCCGACGAATCGTGCCATACGCGCGCTGACCTCGACGGCCTCGCCGGCCGCTACGAAGCGGTCAACATCAAGCTCGACAAGGCGGGCGGGCTGACCGAGGCGCTGGCGCTCGCCGAGGCGGCGGCGGCACGCGGCTTTACGATCATGGTCGGCTGCATGATCGGCACCTCGCTGGCGATGGCGCCGGCCCTCATCGTCGCGCAGCGCGCCCGCTTCGTCGATCTCGACGCGCCGCTTCTCCTGGCCTACGACCGGACGCCGGGGTTGCGCTACGACGGCAGCACGGTCCAGCCGCCCGATCCGGCATTGTGGGGGTGATCTACGCGCCGCAGGGGCTGGACGAAGGGATCGCGGCCTTGGCCGGCGAGGCGGTGTTCCGCGGCATCATCGAGCGCGCCGGGGAGCCGCGGTTTCGCCGCCGCCGCAACGGGTTCGCGACCCTGTTGCACATCATCCTCGAACAGCAGGTGTCGATCGACGCGGCGGCCGCGATGCACCGCCGCCTCGCCGGGCTATGCCAGCCGCTCGCACCGGCGCCGTTCCTCGCCCTCGACGACGCGACCCTGCGCCGCTGCGGCTTCAGCCGGCAGAAGATCGGTTACGCCCGCGGCCTGGCGCAGGCGGTGGCGAGCGGCGGCCTCGATTTCGCGGCGCTCGATGGGGCCAAGGACGCCGCTGCCATCGCCGCCCTCGTCAGCCTCAAGGGGATCGGCCGGTGGAGCGCCGAGATCTACCTGATCTTCGCCCTCGGCCGCCCCGACGTCTGGCCCGCCGCCGATCTCGGCTTGCAGATCGCGGTCGGCGAATGGCTGGGGCTCGCCGAGCGGCCGCGCGAGGCGGCGTTGCGCGAGCTGGGCGACGCGTGGCAGCCCTGGCGCTCGGTCGCGGCGTGCCTCTTCTGGCAATCCTATCTGCACGCGCGCCGCCGCACCGCCCCGCTGCTTCCACCGGAGCTCTACGCCTCGTCGGGGCCTAGGATTTCGGCACCTTGAAGTGCTGGCCGGGGTAGATCAGGTTCGGGTTTTCGATCAGCCCGCGATTGGCGGAATAGATCGCCGTGTAGCGCGTGCCCTCGCCGTAGAGGCGGCGGGCGATGACCCACAGGCTGTTGCCCTGCCGCACGACATAGCTGCCACCCTTCGCCAATGCCGTGGCGGTGGGCGGCTCGAACGGCGCGCCGATGCGGCTTTTGACGGTGCCGTCGGCGGCGAGCTGTTCGAGCCACAATTCGAAGCCGCCGGCCGGCAGCTCTTTCGGCGAGGCGAGCGACCAGTGCCCGGCGGCATCGGCGGTGACCGTGCCGAGCAGCTGATTGCCGGCGAACAGCCGGAGCCGCGCGCCCGCCACGGCGTGTCCCGACAGCACCAGCCGGCGATCGGCGCCATAGCTTGCGGTGTCGATCGACAGGAGCTTCTGGATGCTCGACGCCCAGGCCGGCACCTGCAGCACCCGCGCCGGCTGGCTGCGGTTGCCGGGGAGCAGCACGGCGAGCGCCGACGGCTTGCCTCCGGGAGAAGTCGGGCGAATGACCGACAGCGCCACGACGTCGTCCGAGCGGCGCGGCGGGCCGCCGTCGGGGGCGGTTGCCTCCAGCGTCAACTGACGGTCGCCCGGCGGCATCGGCGTGCTCGGCACCAGCACCCACTCGCCGCGCGCGTCGGCGGTCACATCCCCGAGCGTCTTGCTGCCCTCAAGAACGCGGACCCGGTCGCCGGGCGCCGCGCGGCCGGCGATCACGGCCTGTCCGTGCCGGTCGACCGTGACCACGTCGAAGCTCGGCTTGACCAGCGGGGCGGCAAGTTTGGCGGCGGGTTTGGTGACGGTCGCGGGTCGGGGTGCCGCAGCCGTCGCGGCAGGCGGCGCCGGCACGGCAAGAGCTGGCTTGTGCGGCGGCGCGGTGCCGCGCAGGGCAATGACCGCGACGACCGCGATCAGCGTTGCCGCAGCGGCTGAGCCGAGCCAAACAATGCCGCGCACCGAAAATTCGCCGCCCTGATTGTTGGTCCCGCGGTCGAATCTATGTCGAGCCGGGTGCACTTGCAATCACCGCCCGATCGGAGGAAGAGGGAGGCTGCTTTCCCCGATCTGCGAGGCGCGATGCGGCACATCACGGGGCAGTACAGCACGCGGCGGCATATCACGCGACTGTGCGTCTATTGCGGTTCGGCCGACGCCGTCGACCCGCGCTACCGTGACGCCGCGCGCGAGCTCGGCCACAGCCTGGCGCAGGCGGGGATCGAACTGGTCTTCGGCGGCGGGCGCATCGGGCTGATGGGGATCACGGCCGATGCGGCGCTCGCAGCCGGCGGGCGGGTGGTCGGCATCATCCCCGGCCTGCTGCGCGACGCCGAACTGGCGCATCAGGGCGTCACCGAACTGGTGATCGCCGACAGCATGCACGACCGCAAACGAATGATGGCCGAACGGGCCGACGCCTTCGCGGTGCTGCCGGGCGGCATCGGTACGCTCGACGAGACGTTCGAAATGATGACCTGGCGGCATCTCGGCCTGCACGACAAGCCGATCTTTGTGGTCGATGTCGCGGGCTATTGGCAGCCGCTGCGGGCTCTGCTCGATCATCTCGTGGTATCCGGCTTTTCACGGCCTCTGGTGCCGCGATTATTGACCGTCGTGCCCGACGTCGCCGCTCTGATGACGGCGCTTGCCGACGCCCCGCCGGGCGGCACACCCCGCTCCGCATTGCTCTGATCGCCCGCCTCGCGCCGCAAAACGTTGCGGCGTCGCGATAAACCGCGGCAAATCGGCGACGGCTAACCGGCGCGGTGGGAAAGTCTGTGGAAAAGGCGCGGCGCGGGCGGCGGGAAGCGCCGTTTGCTGCGACGATGCACGGTTTGCCCATTTTTTAGGCACTTCTTCTATCGCGTTGGAATAGAGGGAAATTATGAATTCGAACGGCCTCTGTTTGTAACGTGAAGTATCTGTCTGATTAGAAAGCGGTCACTTGGCCGACCGACAAGAGAGGCGGCCGGGGCTGTATATAAGCCGTCGATCCCACGGTGGCCGAGGGGGTGGCCGAGGGGGTGGCCGAGGAGGTGGCCGAGGAGGTCGCCGAGGGACCGCGGCGCACCGTCGCGGCCGGCCGTCGGCGCCCCTGTTGCGCGCCGTGGCGGATCGCCCGTGGCTTGCCTCTGGCCGTCGCGGCCATTATGGTCGCGCCCCTGCAACAGCCGGCCGGAACGAACGCGGCAAGCGGAGGTGCAAGCATGTCAGATCTCGAAATCGTTTGGACGAAGGTTGATGAAGCACCGGCGCTTGCGACATTTTCACTTCTGCCGATCGTCGAAGCCTTCGTCGGGACGGCCGGCGTAAAGATGAAGCTGAAGGACATTTCGCTGACTGGCCGCATCATCGCCAACTTCCCCGACAAACTGACGCCAGCGCAAAAGATTAACGACGAGCTCGCCGAACTTGGCCAACTTGCGATGCGGCCCGAGGCCAACATCATCAAGCTGCCCAACATCTCCGCCTCGATCCCGCAGCTGAAGGCGGCGATCAAGGAGTTGCAGAGCAAGGGTTATGACGTGCCGGACTATCCGGACAGCGACGC
>DATLRS010000062.1:0-3466 GCA_035534535.1 Allostellaceae bacterium
CGAGGCGCATACCACGCTGGCGATCGCGATGAACCGCATCGGCGGCAAGTCGAACACCGGCGAGGGCGGCGAGGAAGCCTCGCGCTTCAAGCCGCTGCCCAACGGCGATTCGATGCGTTCGGCGATCAAGCAGGTGGCCTCCGGCCGCTTCGGCGTCACCACCGAATACCTGGTCAACGCCGACATGCTGCAGATCAAGATGGCGCAGGGCGCCAAGCCCGGCGAAGGCGGGCAATTGCCCGGCCGCAAGGTCGACAAGATCATCGCCCGGGTGCGCTATTCGACGCCCGGGGTCGGCCTCATTTCGCCGCCGCCGCACCATGACATCTATTCGATCGAAGACCTGGCGCAGTTGATCCACGATCTGAAAAACGCCAACCCGCAGGCGGCGATCTCGGTCAAGCTGGTGTCCGAGGTTGGGGTCGGCACGGTCGCCGCCGGCGTCTCCAAGGCGCGCGCCGACCACGTCACGATCGCCGGCTATGAAGGCGGCACCGGCGCCAGTCCCTTGACCTCGCTGACCCATGCCGGTTCGCCCTGGGAGATCGGCCTCGCCGAAACGCAGCAGACGCTGGTGCGCAACGGCCTGCGCGGCCGCATCGCGGTGCAGGTCGACGGCGGCCTGCGGACCGGCCGCGACGTCGTCGTCGGCGCCTTGCTCGGCGCCGACGAGTTCGGGTTTGCCACCGCGCCCCTGATCGCCGCCGGCTGCATCATGATGCGCAAGTGCCACCTCAACACCTGCCCCGTCGGCATCGCGACGCAGGACCCGGTGCTGCGCCGGCGCTTTACCGGAACCCCCGAACACGTCATCAACTTCTGCTTCTTCGTCGCCGAGGAAGTGCGCGAGTTGATGGCGCAACTGGGCTTTCGCACCGTCGACGAGATGATCGGGCGGGTCGACAAGCTCGACATGGTGCCGGTGATCAATCACTGGAAGGCGAAAGGGATCGACCTGTCGCGCCTGCTCTACCAGGAGGAGGCCAAGCCCGGCGTCGCGATCCATCATTGCGAGCGGCAGAACCACGGTCTCGACAAGGCGCTCGACAACGAGCTGATCGCGCTGGCCGAGCCGGCATTGGAGCGGCGCGAGGCGGTGCGCATCGAGCGCCCCATTCGCAACATTCACCGCACCGTCGGGGCGATGCTGTCGGGCGAGGTGGCCAAGCGTTACGGCCATGCCGGGTTGCCGGAGGACACGATCCGGGCGCGCTTTGCCGGCACCGCCGGGCAGAGCTTCGGCGCCTTCCTGGCGCATGGCGTGACATTGGAACTCGACGGCGACGCCAACGACTACACCGGCAAGGGGCTGTCGGGCGGCCGCCTCGTCGTCCGCCAGCCGCCGGAGGCCAATCGCGAGCCGACCGAAAACATCATCGTCGGCAACACCGTGCTGTACGGCGCGATCGCCGGCGAAGCCTATTTCGAGGGCGTCGCCGGCGAACGCTTTGCGGTGCGCAATTCGGGCGCCGTCGCGGTCGTCGAGGGCACCGGCGACCACGGCTGCGAATACATGACCGGCGGGGTCGTCGTCGTGCTGGGGCAGACCGGGCGCAATTTCGCCGCCGGCATGTCGGGCGGCATCGCCTATGTCTGGGACCCGCAGGGCAGCTTTGCGAGCCTCTGCAACCGGGCCGGCGTCGATCTCGACAGCATCGCCGCGCCCGGCCCGGAGGACGCGGCCGATGACGCAAATTTTCAAGACGGGGAACGGCCGCGCCAGCGTGCCGCCAGCGTCGTCGACAGCGGCATGGGCGACCCGTTGCGCTTCGACGCCCAGCGCCTGCGCATCCTGATCGAGCGCCATCATCTCTACACCGGCAGCGCCCGCGCCCGGATGCTGCTCGAAGACTGGGAGAGGACGCTCGCCAGCTTCGTCAAGGTGACGCCGAAGGACTACCGCCGTGCGCTCCTCGAACTGAAGGCCGAGCGCGAGGCCGAGGCGGCGCGCATGGCCGCTGCCGAATAGATCAACCCTCGTGGCCGGGCTTGACCCGGCGATCGACGGGTTTGATGTGGAACGCGAATGCCGGTGCGCCGCGGTGCGCCACCGCACTCGCGCCACCGGACGCCCCGCGTCGCGCGACGGTTGATGCCTGGCGCAAGGTGGGGCACTATCGAGATAAGACAGCAATCTTGACCGGCCTCGGGGTCGGATCGGTTTTTGCAAGGGCGACGGCATGGGCAAGCCGACCGGATTTTTGGAGGTCGAGCGGCACGACCGCGGCTACGAAAAGCCAGCGGTGCGCACGCAGAGCTGGAAGGAATTCGTGCATCCCCTTCCGGCCGGGGAGCTGCGCGCCCAGGCGATGCGCTGCATGGATTGCGGCATTCCGTTCTGCCACGAGGGCTGCCCGGTCAACAACATCATCCCCAGCTGGAACGATCTGGTCTATCGCGACCAGTGGCGCCAGGCGCTCGTCGTCTTGCATTCGACCAACAACTTCCCGGAATTCACCGGCCGCATCTGCCCGGCGCCCTGCGAGGCGGCGTGCACCCTCAACATCGACGACAACCCGGTGACGATCAAGACGATCGAATGCGCGATCGTCGATCGCGGCTGGGACGAGGGCTGGATCGTGCCGCAGGTGGCGGCGCACCGCACCGGCAAGCGGGTCGCCGTGGTCGGCTCGGGGCCGGCCGGCATGGCCTGCGCCCAGCAGCTGGCGCGCGCCGGGCACGCAGTGACGCTGTTCGAGAAGAACGACCGGATCGGGGGCCTCCTGCGCTACGGCATCCCCGACTTCAAGATGGAGAAGCGGCTGATCGATCGCCGCATCGACCAGATGACGGCGGAGGGGGTCGAGTTCCGCACCTCGGTCGAAGTGGGCACGACAATCCCGGTCGCCGCGCTCTTGGCCGAGTACGATGCGCTGGCCTTGACCGGCGGCGCCGAATTGCCGCGCGACCTCGACGTGCCGGGCCGTGAGCTGGCCGGCATCCATTTCGCGATGGATTTCCTGCCGCAGCAGAACAAGCGCAACGCCGGCGACGATGCGGCAAAGGCCGCGCCCGGCGGCGCGATCACCGCCTCGGGCAAGCACGTCGTCGTGATCGGCGGCGGCGACACCGGCAGCGATTGCATCGGCACCTCGACCCGCCAGGGCGCCGCCTCGATCACCCAGCTGGAAATCCTGCCGCAGCCGCCGGAACACGAGAACAAGGCGCTGACCTGGCCAGATTGGCCCCTGAAACTGCGCACCTCGTCCTCGCAGGAAGAGGGCTGCGAGCGCGACTGGGCGGTGCTGACCAAGCGCGCGCGGGGTCAGGACGGCCGCGTCGCGGCCTTGGAATGCGTCCGCGTCGAGTGGACGCAAGCGCCCGACGGGCGCTGGGCGATGCGCGAGGTGCCGGACAGCACGTTCGAATTGCCGGCCGATCTGGTGCTGCTGGCGATGGGGTTTCTGGGGCCGCGCCGTGCCGGCATGGTCGAACAGGCCGGGTTGAAGCTCGACCCGCGCGGCAA
>DATLRS010000063.1:0-3209 GCA_035534535.1 Allostellaceae bacterium
ACGTTTGAGGGCGGCGAGCAGCGCTCCTTCGGCACCGCCCTGGAAAACCTTGGCAACAAAGGCGCCGCCCGGCGCGAGGATCGTCGCGGCAAAGGCAAACGCCTCCTCGGCCAGGGCGACGATGCGCAGATGGTCGGTCGCCGCATGGCCGGTCGCCGGCGCGGCCATGTCGCTGAGCACCAAATCCGCCGCGCCGCCCAGCGCCTCGCGCAGGCGCGACGCGGTCGCCGGATCGCGGAAATCGCCGGTCAACAGCGCGGCGCCGGGGATCGGGTCGACTGCGGTCAGGTCGAGGCCGACGACCCGGCCGCGGGCGCCGACCCGCTGCACGGCGACCTGCGACCAGCCGCCCGGCGCGCAGCCGAGATCGACGACGCGGCGCCCCGCAGCCAGCAGATGAAAGCGCTCGTCGAGCTGGATCAGCTTGAAGGCAGCGCGCGAACGGTAGCCGAGCCGGCGCGCCTCGGCGACGAACGGGTCGTTGAGCTGGCGTTGCAGCCATTCGGTCGAGGACGGCTTGCGGCACCGCGCGCTCCTGACGCGGACCGCGAGACGCCGGGCTCCCGGTCCGCCATCGGCGCTGCGTGCCATCGGCTCAGCCTTCGCTCCGCTCGCTCTGCCCGTGCATCAGGTCGAACAGGATGCCCTCGCGGATGCCGCGATCGGCGACGCGCAGCCGGCCGACCGGCCAGATCGTGCAGATCGCGTCGAGGATCGCACACCCGCTCAGCACCAGATCGGCCCGTTCGCGCCCGACGCAGGGATTGGCGGCGCGGCCCTCGATATCGAGGCCGGCGAGATGACGCGAGACGATCTCGATCTGGTCGAAGGTCAGCGTGCTGCCGTCCACCAATGCCCGGATGTAGCGCGGCAATGCGAGATTGATGCCGGCGAGCGTCGTTACCGTCCCCGAGCTGCCGAGCATCTGCACCTCGCGGGCGCGCACCTTGCGGCGGATGGCATGCTCCGCCTCGAACGGCAGCAACGCCGCCTCGGCCTCGGCGACCATCGCGCGATAGGCGGCAGGCGACACCTCGACCCCGCCGAAGCGCTCGGTAAAGGTGACGACGCCGAATGGCAGCGACACCGAGCCGAGGATTTCCAGCCCGGTCCGCGCAGCGCGTGGTCGGGGTTGCCGCAGCCAGACGATTTCGGTCGAGCCGCCGCCGATGTCGAAGACGATCGCGTAGGGAATGCGCGGGTGCAACAGCGGCGCGCAGCCGGCGACGACGAGACGGGCCTCCTCGGCGGTCGAGATGATCTCGATGTCGATGCCGATCTCCTCGCGCACGCGGTCGAGAAAGCCGGCGCAATTGGCGGCGCGCCGGCACGCTTCGGTGGCGACATAGCGGGCGGATTCGACGGTGCGCTGGCCGATCTTGCCGGCGCAGACCCGCAATGCCGCGATCGTGCGCGCCATCGCCGCGTCGGACAGCGCGCCGGTCGCCGCCAGCCCCTCGCCGAGTCGCACGATCCGCGAGAAGGCGTCGACGACGCGGAACCCGCCGCCGGTGCGGCGCGCGATCAACAGGCGGCAGTTGTTGGTGCCGAGATCGAGCGCGGCATAGCACGGCAGCAGCGGCCGTGATGCCGGCGCGAACCCGCTGCCGTCAGCTAGACCCAATGGAGGCATGCGCTCGGCCCGCAGCACCGCGGGGGCGCACCGCGGGCCGGCCTCGACCGCCTCCTCCTGCTGCAGACTGCTCGACATCGTGCAATGGTAGCGCACCCGGCCGGCAAATCGAAGCACGGCGACAGAGGCGCGGGGCCGGTTATTGTGGTGCCGGTCATTGCGGCGCCGGCTGCCATGACCGCCCGGCGACGATCAGGCCGCGCAGGACGAACCGGCGCTGCCCGAGGCGGGATTGGCCGAGCGCGTCGCGAAACTCGACCTCGCCCTCGACGATCTCGAGGATCGTCGCGTCGCCGACCGCGCCGACCGCCAGATGGCCGAGATCCTCGCGCCCCAGCGCCCGCGCCGGCGCGGCGGTGGCGGCGGCGATGACGTCGCCCGGCGCGGCCCCGAGCGCGACAAACTTCGACATCGTCACGAGCTGGTCGAAGGCCGGGCCGTCGATGCTGAGGGCGTGCACGTCGCTGCTGATGACGTCGGGAAAAAACCCGGCTTCCAGCATGCGCTCGGCGGTGCGGAAGCTGAACGAGCCGCCGCCGTGGCCGATGTCGAACACGACGCCGCGCCGGCGCGCCTCCAGCACCTCCTCGAAAATCTGGCCGTCGGCCCGCACCGGGGCGTTGGGAAACGGCCGGAAGCAGTGGGTGATAATGTCGCCGCGGCGCAGCCGCGACAGCACGTCGAGCCGCGACGGCGGCGGGTGATCGAGATGCGCCATCACCGGCAGCCCGACCTCCTCGGCAATCTCCAGCGCCATGTCGAGCGGTACGATTCCCTGGTCGCCGCTGGCGCCGCGGCCGACCCGCACCTTGACCCCGCAAATCAGATCGCGGTGGGCATTGATGACGCGGACGCATTCGCGCGGGTCGATGAGCCGCAGATCGGCCGCCTCGCCGACCATCACGGTGGCGGAGAAGGCGAAGATCCCGGGGAACGACACGTTGAGAAAGGGCAGGATGCGCAGCGCCGACGGCTCGATGACGTGGCGGCGAAAGCCGTGGAAATTGCCGGGGCCGGCGCTGCCGGCATCGACAAAGGTCGTCGTGCCGCTGCGCTGCGCGACCTGGGCGGCCTCGACCCCGAGCGAGGTGCCGCCCCAGTAGACGTGGGTATGCAGGTCAATGAGGCCGGGCACGACGAGGAACCCCTTTGCGTCGACGACCTGCTCGGCCCGCAGCGGCAGATCCGATCCGATTGCCGCGACCCTGCCCTCGCCGAAGCCGATATCGGTGACCTCGTCGCGCCGGTTGGCCGGATCGATGATCCGGCCACCGGTCAAGATCAGATCCAGCATCGTCCACCCCGCCTTTGCGAGCCGAGCCTATACCGCCGCGCGAGCGCGCAGAAGACACTGCTTCAATGTTGCCGGGAGCGCACATGCTCCCGGCGAACGATCGCGCCGAACAGCAGGGCGAGCGTCAGCAGGGTGAGTGGAAAGCGGGAACCTCCCGCCACCAGCGTGATCGGTGCGATCATGGCGAGCATCATCAGCAGAACCTCGCCGGTGGAGAACGCCGCGCCGGCCTGTCGCCGCTCGGCGACGAACCAGATCACGGCGGTCGCGAGGATCGGCATG
>DATLRS010000064.1:0-5876 GCA_035534535.1 Allostellaceae bacterium
CGATCCACATTTCCCCTCGCCGCCCTTCAGGGGGGAGAGGGAGGGACCCACGCCGCAGGCGTGGGAGGGTGAGGTGGGTGTCGGCAAGCGCTCTGGCATCCCCCGCCTCACCCCGACCCTCTCCGCCCCCCGCCATGGCCCACGGGGGCGGAGAGGGAGTGAACGAGGAAGGCTGACGATTTGTGCGCCAATCAAGGAAAGTTCGCTTAGCCGCTGGCGTCGGCCAGCGCCTCCGTCACCGCCAGGGCGTCGCGCAAGGCCGCGGTGTCGTGGGTGCGGATGAAGTCGGCGCCGTGCGCCGCCGCGTAGAGTTCGGCTGCGAGGGTTGCCGGCCCGAGTTCGGCCGGCGCGGCATGCCCGGTGACCGCGGCCAGAAAGGATTTGCGCGACACCGAGATCATGACCGGCAGGCTGAAGGCGGCCTTCAGTTCGGCGAGGCGGGCCAGAACGCGCAATGACGCCTCCGGCCGGCTACTGAGAAAAAATCCCATGCCGGGATCGAGGATCAGCCGCTCGCGGGCGATGCCGGCGCCTTCGAGGCGTGCAATCCGCGCCGCGAAGAACGCCGCGATCCGCCGCCATACCTCGTCCGCCGCGAGATCGACGCGCTGCGCTCGCCCCATAGCCTGGATGGCGTGCATCACGACCAGCCGGCAGCGCCCGGCGGCCAACTCGGGATCGACGGCCGGATCGGGAAAGCCCTGGATGTCGTTGAGGTAGGCGACGCCGCGGCTCAGCGCAAAGCGCTGCACCTGCGGCTGGCAGGTGTCGATCGATAGCGGCACGCCGCAGCCGGCGAGGGCGGCCAGCACCGGCGCGAGGCGCCGGATCTCCGCCTCGGGCGACACCGGATTGGACGCGACATTGCTCGCTGCGGCGCCCAGTTCGACGATGTCGGCGCCGCCGCCGGCGAGACGGCGCGCCTGCGCGATCGCCGCTTGGGGCTCGAGAAAGCGGCCGCCGTCGGAAAACGAATCCGCCGTGATGTTGACGATGCCGACGATCAGCGGACGCGGCATCGGCTCACACCGGGCGGTCGCGCTCGATAATCGCGCCGACCGATTCGGCATCGGCAAAGATGTCGAGCTTTTCGACTTCGACCCGCAGATGCGCGACCCGCGGATCGGCAAAACACGCGTCGCACAGCCGCGCCGCAAACCCCTCGCACAAATCGATATGGCCCGAGGCGGCGATCTGGCGGATCGCCGTCACGACCTTCTCATAATTGATGACGCGGCGCCGCTCGTCGCGCGGGAAGCCGGTCTCGGAGGTGGCGGTCAGCTCGACCGAGACGCGCACCCGTTGCGCCCGCTCGCGCTCGGCGCGGCGGATGCCGATGCTGCACATCAGAACGAGGCCGCGCACGACAACCGTGTAGCGTTGCGGTTGGGCTATCGCGGCGTCCGTCATGCTTGGCAACCACCGGTTCCGTGCTAATTTCCGGCAACAAGGGCGGAGGCAGGCATGTGGCGCGAATTCCGCGAATTTGCAATGCGCGGCAACGTCGTCGATCTCGCGGTCGGCATCATTCTCGGGGTCGCCTTCACGACGATCGTCAACTCGCTGGTCAATGACATCATCATGCCGCCGATCGGTCTGGTGCTTGGCGGCATCGATTTCTCGGATTTCTTCGTGACGCTCAAGGGCGGCTCCTTCCCGACGCTTGCCGCCGCCAAGACGGCTGGTGCGGTGACGATGAATTACGGGCTCTTCATCAATGCGGTGATCCGCTTTGTGATTGTCGCGTTCGCGGTGTTCATCCTCGTCAAGCAGATCAACCGCTTGAAAAAGACCGAACCGGCCGCGCCGGCGCCACCGCCCGAGCCGCCGCGGCAGGAGATCCTGCTCGCCGAGATCCGCGATCTGCTGAAGGCGCGCCCCTAGCGCTGCCGCAGCGACGGGTCGTGCAGCGTCGTGTCCTGGCCCTGCACCGGATCGTCGAGCGCCGCTTCGAGACCGCGCACCCCTTTCCATTCGGCGGCGGGCCGCGCCCTGCCGTCGCTGCCGATCTGGTCGATGCCCCAGTAAATCTCCAGGCGGTGGTTGTCGGGATCGCGGAACTCGACGGCGAGTTGGCAGCCGGCGCGGCGGCGGCCCTCGAAATCGATCGTGACCCCGTGTGCGCGCAGATGGTCGCGGGCGCGCAGCACCTCGTCGAGTGTCGCGACCTCGAAGGCGATGTGGTTCAGATCGACGTTTGCCGAGGGCTCTTGCGCCGAGCCGACCAGCGCAATGCCGTGGTGGTCGGGGTTGCAGCGCAGAAAGGCCATGCCGCCCGGCACCATCTCGTCGGGATAGAGGTCGGACACCGCGAAGCCGAGCACCTCGGTATAGAAGCGCACCGAGCGTGCGACGTCGCGCACGTTGATGACGACATGTCCGAGCTTGCCAATGCGGAACGGCAGGCCCACGGGGCGCCCGGGCGGTTGCGTCGCGTTGCGGTCCATCGTGCCAACCCCGGCGAGTATGGTTGTCATCGCGATCCTCTCCTCGATATCGGGTGCGCGGCACCGCGGCATTGGACGCAGCAGCGGCAACAGTGCCATATTGCGCCCGCTTTGCAATGCCGTGCCGCACCCCGTTTACCGGACACCCGACGAACGCCGCGATGACCCGATCCAGCCCGCTGCGCCTCTTGCTGCGAGTCTGCGTGATGGCGGTGCTGTTGCTCGCCGGCATCCCGGCGCGTGCCGCGGCACCTGCCATGGCGGAATGGCGGGTGGTGCTCGTCGCCGGCGACAATGGCGAACCGGCGTTCGACAACGCGGTCGACGCGGTGGCGCGCTGGCTCGTCGAGCGCGGCGTGCCGCCGCGCGACATTCACCGCCTCAGCGCCAGCCCGCTTGCCAGGAATCCGTCGATCGAGCCGGCCTCGGTCCGGCGGGTGCTGCAGGGGATCGTCGATCTGGGGGCGCGGCCGGGCGAGCGGTGCCTGGTGTTCATCACCTCGCATGGCAGGCGCGACTCGGGGGTGTGGCTTGCCTATCGCGGCGAATTCCTCAGCCCGGCCGATTTGGCGCAGGCCCTGGCGCTCGGCTGCGCCAACGTGCCGACCGTCGCGATCGTTTCGAGCTGCTACAGCGGCGCCTTCAGCGGCGGGCCGATGCGGGCGCCGAACCGGATCATTCTGACCGCGGCGCGGGCCGACCGGCCGTCCTTCGGCTGCGGCGTCGGGCGGACCTACACGGTCTTCGACCAGTGCCTGCTCGCCACCTTGCCGCGCGAACGGACCTGGCGGGCGACCTACCGGCGAAACTCGGCCTGCGTGCGCCGAAATGAGAAACGGCTCGGCGACCCGCCGTCGCTGCCGCAGGCTTTTTTCGGCGCGGCGGTGCGCAATCTGGCCGTGCGCTGAGCCGCCTGCGGCGCCGCTCAGCGCGTCCAGAACGGCTCGGCGGCGAGCAGGCCGTCGAGATGCTTGCGCAGTTGCGGCTCCCGCGCCGCCAGACGGCGCTCGTGCCATTGCAGAAGGGAATTTCCGGCGGCGACGATGATGCCGGCGTCGTCGCCTGAGGCGCCCGGCGCCGGCTTGGCCAGATCGGCAATAATGTCGCGGGCGACCCGCAGGTCGTTGGCGTCGCCGAGGTCGTCCTGCAGCCGTTTCAAGCGTCGGGTGAACCGTTCGACCGCGCCCGCATCGTACAGCCCGGCGAGCATCTCGGTCGCGTAGCGCAGCTTCTTCAGCGCGATGCGCAACCGGTGCCGCTGCTCCGGCGACTGCTTGGCAAAGCCCTTGCTGCGCCGCTTCGCCAGCCGCCGGCGGCGCGCGAGGATGCGGGCGGCGATCACCGTGATCGGCTGCGCCAGATCGGGCGATGTCGCCGCGTCCTGCCAGAGGCAGCCGTCGAACCAGCGCAACAGGCGCAACAGCAGCGCGGTATAGCGCCTCGAGCGGATCGCCCGGGTCGCCCTGGCGTCGGCGGCATCGTGGCGCCGTCGTACCGCGACGGTCAGCGCCGCCAGCCCTTCGCTCTCGGCCAGCACCGGCCACGCCGGCGCGAGCAACGCCTGTTCGAAGACATCAAGGTTGCGCACCGTGCTCAGCGCATCGGCGAGCCAACGCAGCTCCGCCGTGGCCCGGCGCCGCTGATCGCTCGGCAGCATCCGGCCGAACGCCGCCAGCATGGCGCGCAGGCGGCGCACGGCGACCCGCATCTGGTGGATGCCCTCGGCGACGCCGGCCAGCACCGCGGGCTCGTTGCGCAGCAGCTGGTCGAGGCAGGCGATGCCGATGCGCCGCAACGCTTGGTTGCCGCTCAGCTGCGGCGCGAGCTCGACCGGAGCGGCGCGGACCGCTCCCGGCGGCGCTGCGTCGGCGGCGGTCAGCCGGTAGCCGCGTTCAGCCTTGCTGCGCCGCTCGAGCCGCACCGGCGCGACGGCGAGCAGGTCGAGCGCGACGTCGTAGAGCGCCGTCGCCGGCCCGTCTTGCAGCTCGAGCTCGACTTCGCTGATCGGCTCGCCAGCCTCGCCCGCCGGTCTGCAGACCCGGCCGCGGTCGATCGCCGCCGCGATGCGCGTGCCGGGCGCCGGCATCAGCTCGACCGTGCGCCGGCTGACCTCGGTGCGAAACAGCGGCACGAGGCGCGCGGCAATATCGGGCCCGAGAAAGCGGCCGCTTGCCGCCGCCTGCGGGTCGGGCCGGGCGTCGCCGATCGGGTCTTCCCACTCGCCGCGGGCGAAGGCGCCGGCGCCATTGCGATTGTGTGATTTGACGGTCTGGATGAACCGCCCGTCGCACTCGCGCACCCGCAGCGCCAGGCCGCGGCGCGCCAGCGCATGGTCGGACGTGTCGAAGTAGGTGCTGATCAGCCGGGCGGGCCGGCTGCCCTCACCCGCCGCGGCGCGGGCCTCCAGGGCGCGCGTCAGCGCCGGCAGGTCGCGGGGGCGGGCGGCCAGCTTGAGCTCGATTTCGGTGGCGATGCTCGCCTCCGTGCGGCTAGAACGGCCGCGCGGCGATCGCCGCGGCGCACCGCGTCGGCCGCTGCCTCGGGCGCGCGAACGAGCGCTCGACGGCACCGCAGGCGGCGTCGGATTTATCGATCGGCATCGCCATTATGGGCAGGCTCCGCGGCGGGACCGGCGCGATTCTCGCGTTGACGCTTTGTTAAGTCAAACCGCGTTTTATCGACAATCGCGAGAACCTCCCCGCTCGCATAGTCGAGAACGATTGATGGCACGCGTTCTTGTTGTCGAACCCGAGCGGCGGATCTGCCGCTTCATCGCCGGCATCCTTACTGAATTCGGCCATGATGTGGAGCAATGCGACAACGCAAGAGGGGCGCGGCGATGGCTCCGGCGGGCGCGTTTTGATGTGCTTGTGACCGATCTGGTCGTGGCCGAGGACAATATCGACGATTTTGCCGCCCTGGCGCGGGGCCTGCCGGTCGTGACGTTGCGCGGCCAGCGGTTTGGCGCCGATAACGGCGAGCGGCTGGTGCGGCTTTATCAGACGCCGTTCCGCTTTGCCGATTTGGCGGTGTTGGTCGCGGCCGTCGAGATGTCCGGCGCGGACTTGCGGTGGGCTGCGCGCGCCGGCCGCCACGCTCATCCCGCGGCCGGGGGCGGCGAGGGTATAAGGCAGCGACCGGCGGCGGTCCCCGCCTAAGCAGAATTGCTTGGCGCGATCCACCTTTCCCCTCGCCGCCCTTCAGGGGGGAGAGGGAGGGATCCACGCCGCAGGCGTGGGAGGGTGAGGTGGGTGTCGGCAAGCGCTCTGGCATCCCCCACCTCACCCCGACCCTCTCCGCCCCCCGCCATGGCCCACGGGGGCGGAGAGGGAGCGGACGAGGAAGGCCGACGATTTGTGCGCCAACCAACGAAAGCTTGCTTAGCGCCTCCCGGCTCAGGGGTCTGCCGAGGCGCTCTGATTCCTCTTC
>DATLRS010000065.1:0-24632 GCA_035534535.1 Allostellaceae bacterium
GCCATGGCGAGGGGCAAAACACCCGATCCCATCCCGAACTCGGCCGTGAAAACCCTCCGCGCCGATGGTACTGCGTCTCAAGACGCGGAAGAGTAGGTCGCCGCCAGACCCGCCACCCCTACCCACCCAATACACGCCGGGGCAGGCTTAAATGCGGTCGGACCCGTCGCGCACGCGACGGTCATCGGCTTCCACCATCAGCGTCACCAGCGCGTCAAACCCGATCTTGCGCTGCCATCCCAGAATTTCCTGCGCCTTTTGCGGGCGGCCGACCAGCGAGTCGACGTCGGCGGGCCGGTACAGGGCCGGGCTCACCCGCACGATGGTCTTGCCGCTGCGCCGATCAATGCCGGTTTCCAGCGGACCCGAGCCGGACCATTCAACGGCGAAGCCGAGCCGCGCTGCGGCGGCCTCGACAAACCCGCGCACCGTGTGCGTCTCAGCTGTCGCAAGGACGAAATCCTGCGGCTTGTCCTGCTGCAGCATCAGCCACATGCCCTCGACGTAATCGCCGGCAAACCCCCAATCACGCGACGCATCGAGGTTGCCCAGCGCCAGCGTATCAAGCTCGCCGTGGCGAATGCGGGCCAGCGACCAGGTGATCTTGCGGGTCACGAATTCGCGGCTGCGCAGCGGCGATTCGTGGTTGAACAGGATGCCCGAACTGGCGTGCAGCCCATAGCTCTCGCGATAATTGATGGTTGCCCAATGGGCGAAGAGCTTGGCGATGCCGTAGGGGCTGCGCGGATAGAACGGCGTCGTCTCGTCCTGCGGCGTCGCCTGCGCCTTGCCGAACATCTCGGACGTCGAGGCCTGGTAAAAGCGCGCGGCGGGCACCGCCTGGCGCATCGCTTCGAGGATGCGCAGCGCCCCGATCGCGTTGCTATCGGCGGTATAGATCGGCTGCTCGAAGGCGAGGCCGACAAAGCTTTGCGCCGCCAGATTGTAGATCTCGTCCGGTTTCACCCTGTCGAGCGCCCGCAGGATGTTGGTGACCTCGGCAAGATCGAAATCGACCAACACCACATCGTCGGCGATCTGCAGTTCGTGCAGCCGCGGCGTCGCGCCGCCCGACGAGCGCCGCCGGCCGCCGACCACCCGATAGCCTTTTTCGAGCAGAAATCTCGCGAGATAGGCTCCGTCCTGGCCGGTGATGCCGGTAATCAGTGCGGTCTTGGTCATCGCACGCACTATAGCGCATCTGCGGCGCCGCAGATGCGCAAACCGGCGGTCGATCGACGCGGGGGATCGGGAGGATCGGCGGCGATCGGCGGCGATCGGCCTCGTGCTTCAGGGCGCCACGTAGATCATCCACAGGACGCCGAACTTGTCGGCCAGCATACCGAAGCGCGGCGAAAAAAAGGTCTGCGCCAGCGGCATCCGCACCTCGCCCTGCGCGCCGAGCGCGCTGAACAGCCGCTCGGCCTCGGACACCGTGGCGACCGTCAGCGACAGCGCAAAACCCTGAAAATTCGGCTGCCCCTGACAGCGCCCGTCGGACATCAGCACCATCGCATCGCCGATCCGCAGAGCGGCGTGCATCACCTTGTCCGCGGTGCCCGGCGGCATCGCGCCGGGCGGCGGCGGCTCGGGATTGTCCTTGAAGCGCATGACCATCTCGACCTCGGCGTCGAGCGCACGGCGATAGAATTCGATCGCCTCTTCGCACCGTCCGTCAAAGAACAGATAGGGCTGGATCGTCATTGGTTTCTCCCTCTGGTCAGTGCAGAGCGAAACGCACGACGGCGATCGGGGGCAGCCGCGCCTCGGGCATCGTCCACGATTCGCCGCCATCCTCAGACAGCCACAACCCGCCGGTAGTCGACCCGAACGCGAGGCGCTCGCCGCTCTCGTCGACCGCCAGCGCATGGCGCAACACCAGATCGTAGGCGTGGCGCTGCGGCAGTCCGCGGCTCAGCACCTCGAAGCTCGCGCCGCCGTCGCGGGTGCGGGCGACGACGACCCTTGCGTCGACCGGCACGCGCCGCTCGTCCTTGACCGCCGGGACGAACCAGGCGGTCTGCGGGTCGCATGGATGGGCGGCGACCGCAAAGCCGAATTTCGCCGGGCGGATCGCGGTCAGTTCGTGCCACGTGGCGCCGGCATCGGTGGAGCGGAAAACGCCGTTATGGTGCTGACACCACAGGATGTCAGGATGGGCCGCGCAGCGCGCCAGGCGGTGGATATCCTGGGTGATCGGGTCTTCGCGCCGCTCCGGCGGCATGTATTCGTTGTACATGCCGCGGTTGATGAGGCGCCACGAGGCGCCGCCGTCGCGGCTCGCCCACACCCCGGCGATCGACACGCCGATGCGGATGTCATCGGGGTCGCGCGGGTCGACCAGCACCGTGCTGATGCCGGGCTGCTCGCCGCCGGCCACCCCCTCCCATTGCCGGCGCTCCGGCATCAGCCACAAGGCCTCGTTGAGCGCCCACGAGGCGCCGCCATCATCCGAGCGGAACAGCCCGCCGGGCATCGTGCCGGCCCACAACCGCCCGGCGACGCCGCCCGGCTCAAGCGCCCAGATCCTGGCCAGCGACCAGGGATGCGGATCATCGCCCCGGTCTTGCGGCTTGGGCGGGTAGACCGGCGCCGCCATTTCGTGCCACGACCCCGCGCCCTCGCGCCGCCACAGCTTGGCGCCGAAATGACCGAGATCGAGCGCCGCATAGACCTCGCCGCCCTGCTGCGCGAGGACCGCGGTCACCGGATCGCCGAGGAAATGCACCCCGGCGATCTCCCAGCCGCGGTCGCGGCGCGCCAGTTCGAACAGCCCCTTGCGGGTGCCGACATGCAGCCGGTCTGACATCGCTCTGCCCCCCTCACCCGCCGGATAGCGCCTGAAAAACGTAGATTTCGTCCCGCGGGCCGACCGGATCGCTCAAGCCGACACGGTCGGCGACCGGCTGGCCGTTGAGATAGACCGCGACGTGCCGGCGCAGCCCGCCCTGATCGTCGAGCACATAGCCGCGCAACACCGGCCGCGCCGCGAACACCGCGGCCAATGCCGCGCCCAGCGTCGCCCCCTCGACCGTCACGGCGGGCGTCGCGAGAAAGCGCTCAAGCGCGCGGGTGAAAATGATCTGCGGCATGGTCGCAACCCGGACACGGCGTCAGCTTGACATTTATGTTGATATCAACATACTTGGGCGATGTCAAATGGTGATGCGGTCCCTTTCGCAACCACCCTGCGGGTTCGCGATACCTGCCTGTGCCTGCATTTGCAGCGCGCGGCGCGACTGGTTGCCCGGCGCTTTGACGCGGCGCTGCGGCCGCTCGGCCTGACCAGCGGCCAGTTCTCGCTGCTGATGTCGCTTAACCGGCCCGACCCGGCCAGCATCAGCGGTGTGGCGACCCTGCTGGCAATGGACCGCACGACGCTGACGGCCGCCCTCAAGCCGCTGCAGCGGCGCTTGCTGGTCGAGGTGACGATCGAGGCCGCCGACCGGCGCAGCCGACGCCTCCGCCTGACGCCTGGCGGACAGGCGCTGCTGGCCCGGGCCGTCCCGGTGTGGGAAGCGACGCACGCGGCGATCGAGGCTCTGCTGCCCCGCCGCAACCCCGAGCACCTGCGCAGCGATTTGCGCGTGCTGTCCGGCGGGGAGTGAGGACGACGCGCGCCCGAGCTTACGCCTCGTCGAGCGTCGGCAGCCGGTAGCGGTCCGCCGGATCGTCCCAGCCCTTGAAGTTCGGCCTGCGCTTTTCGGCGAAGGCGGCGCGCGACTCGATCAGGTCGCTCTTGGCGCCATGTTCATGCAGCGCGGCGGCGAGGCGCTCCTGCTCCGGCGCCGGCTGGGGCCGCATCTGGCGCATCATGTGGACCGTGTTGACACGCGAGGCGGGCGGCAGCGTCAAGAGGTGTTCGCCCATCGCGATGGCGCTCGGCATCAGCTGATCGGGGTCGACGAGGCGGTTGAGAAACCCGATTTCGTGGAATCGCTCGGCGGTGAAACGAAAGCCGAGCGCCATCTCCATCGCGATCGGATAGGGCAGGTTGGCGATGTGCCCGTGATTATAGCCGCCGAGCAGCCAGCGCTTCGCTTCGGAGACCTCGAACACGGTGCCCTTCGCCGCGACCCGTAGATCGGTGCGTTCGACCAGCATGAAGCCGCCGCCCATCGCGTAGCCGTTGACCGCCGCGATGACCGGCTTTTCCAGCGCCCCCGACATGAACGGATCCTCGACCGCCGGCCGCCGGCCGCCCGGCGTGCCGGCCGCCAGCGATTCCTTCATGTCCTCGCCGGCACAAAAGGCGCGGCCGGTACCGGTGAAGATCGCGACCTCGAAGCGCTCGCTGTGGCGGAACGCGTTCCAGGTCTCGGCGAGGCAGGTACGCATTTCGTGGTTGAGCGCATTGAGCCGCTCGGGGCGGTTCATGCGCACGACGAGGATCTGTCCGTGCTCCTCGGTTTCGACAACGGCCATGTCTGATCTCCCGACAGCGTTTCTGCCGGCCCATGGCCAGCGGCGGCAGAGGCTAGCATCCCTGCCCCGCCGGTGAAACCGCGCCCGGTGCCGGGACGCGCTCCGGCAAGCCGCAGAGGTAATGGATGTGCGGCTCGCCGAAGGTCGCCCAGGCCCGCGAATTCGCACCGGGCCCGGCCGCCATCTCGGTCGTCAGCTCGATCGACAAGGGCCCGTCAAACCCTTCCAATATCAGCGAAATATCGCGGGTTTCGCCGGGCTTTACGACCGCCTCGCAAGCGGTACTCTGAATCCGATCGGCGAGGCGCACGCAAAAGCGCACCGGCCCCGCGCAGGATTGATCGAGGCTCAGCACGCAGCCGAACACTGCAGTGGCGGCGCCGGGCGCGATGTCGCTCGCCTGGACGCGCGAGCGTCCCTCCCGGGGCGGGTGCAGGAAGACGTCATTGCCGCGGAACTGGAAAAAGCCCCGTTCGGCCTCGGCCCGGTAGGGCGACCGGCGCATCGCTTCGGCGATGTAGAGGAAATGTCTTGATGGCGGCGGCTTGGCGCGATCCGGCGGCGCCGGCGGCTTGGCGGGGCGCGGCGACGCCACCGAGGCGAGCGTCCGCGGCAGCTTGCGGGCAAAATCGTCGAGCCCGTCCTCGGCAAAGATCTCGATGCGTGGCAGGCACCCGACATCATCGGACAGCGTGCTGAGACAGGGCGTGACATCGACGGCGAGGCGGTAGCCGCCGCGGGCCAGCGCGGCGCGGACCCGCGCGTTGTGGCGTCCCCACGGAAAGGCGATGGCGGCAACGTCATGGCCGAGTTCCCGGCGCAGCGTCGCGCGGGCCTCGACGCTGTCGCGCTCGATCTCATCATCGGCGAGTTTTGTCAGGTCGCGGTGCGCGGTGGTGTGACTGGCGACAAGGAAGCCGCGCGCCTCCAGCGAGCGCAAATCGTCCCAGTCCATCAATTCGAGCGGCGGTCCCTCGGTCTTGTCCCAGTCCGCGACGCCGCCAACCCGCTCGGTGGCGACAAACACGGTGGCGCGGAAATCGGCCCGCTCGAGGAGCGGGGCGGCGTGCTTGATGAAATTCTTGTATCCGTCGTCGAACGTGATGACCACCGGCCGGCCGCGCAGCGGCGTGCGGGCGGCTATGCAGGCGGCCCATTCGTCGAGCGATATCGAGTGATATCCCAGCCGGCGCAGCAAGCGCAGATGCTGCCGGAACACCGCCGGCGTCACCCGGTACGGATCGAGTTCGGACGGACCGTCATTGGCGATGCTGTGATAGAGGAGAATCGGGATTTCGTGCGCCTCCTCGCGCTGCGCTTCTGCCCGCGTGCAGATCGCGCCGCCCCAGACCACCTGGCTCTCGACCCGGATCGGCAATGCGCCGTGGCGCGCCTCGATAATCTCGGGCGCGGCCGGCGGGTGGATTCCGGGGCCGTTGCGGCGGTAGAGCTGGATGCGGTATAGCGGCGTCCGCAACTCCCGGATCAGCGAGAACGCCGCGGTCGCGGCAAAGACCCTGGCAATCGTCTGGACACCGGGTGTGCCCCAGTCGAACCCGGTGCGGCCGCGCCCGTCGGTGATCACATTGGGGTGCGCCATCAGCAGATGCCCGCCCGCGGTCAGCGCGGCAGCAAACCCGGCCGCCACTCCGGCAAGCAGCGCGGGCGGCGTGTAATACAGCGTCTCGCTGCAGACCAGGAGATCAAGATCTTGCGGCAGCGTTTCGCTGATATAATCGATCCGGCGGAATTCGACATTGGGCAGCGCGGCGCACCGCGCGCGGGCGCGTCCCAAGGCAACCGCCGAGATGTCGCCGGCGATCAGCCGCCCGACCCTGGCCGCCAAATCGACCGTGAAATGGCCCTCCGCGCAGGCCAGCTCAAGCGCTCGCGCGATCGGACCGGCCGGCAACAGATCCAGGGTTTGCCGATATTTTGTGACCTCGTAGGAACTGTCGTACCGCCAGGGATTTTCCGCCGCCGCAAAAAACGCGTCCCACGAATCGCGGCGCTCGGCAGCGCGTTTTGCATCCTCAGCCAGATTCGCGCCCGTGTTCGGCGCCCCGGGGCGGGGCGGGGCCGCAGGTTGACGATCCAGGATCATCGTCTTGTCTCGTCATCGTCGCAAATCGGGGATCGCACGCAGCGTCGCGCCGGAAGGCGCGATTGGCCGGTGCTGTCGGCAATCATCGCGCAACCGCGCCCGCTTTTCCAGTCTGATGCCGCGGCCAGCCCTGCCCGCCGGACTTGCGCCGCTCGCGACATCGGCCTACCGGGCTGCGACGGCGCGGCGCCAGAGCGCTGCCTGCCAACCTCGCCCGAGTGTTGAAGATGCCCGGCTGCGCGGTATCGGTGATCGTCGCGGCCTTCAATGTTGCCCGCTACATCGAGGACTGCCTCAATTCTCTGAGGCAGCAGAGCCTCGAAGACATCGAGATTATCGCCATTAACGACGGCTCGACCGACGATACCTTGGCGCGGCTGTATCATTTGCGAACCCGGTTTCCCGGTAACATGCGCGTCATCACGCAACGCAATTACGGCGTATCGGCGGTCCGCAATGCCGGGATCAGCGACGCGCGGGGCCGCTATATCGGGTTTGTCGATGGCGACGACTGGGTCGGCCTCGACATGTATCGCGCGCTCTTTGCGGGGGCCGAGCAGCACCGGGCCGACGTGGCGATCTGCAATGGCGTCATGGTCGAGCCGGCGAGCGGGCACACGCAGCCATTCCCCGACCAGCCGATCTGGCGGCGTCTGCTGAAGACGCCGACGCAATTGTTCGATCCGAGAAAGACGCCCGATCTGTTCTGCCTCGACGTCTCGGCTTGCCGCCGCCTGTACAATGCCGGGTTTTTACGCCGCAGCGGGTTGCGGTTTGCCGAGGGCTTCGCGTTCGAAGACGTGCCGGCGCATTTCGAGACGCTGTGCCGGACGAGCCGCGTATTGTTGATCGATCAGCCGTTTTATCAATATCGGGTGGGCCACCCGGGCCGGGCCACCGATCGCACCGATCGGCGTCTGCTGCAGGTCATCGAGATGCTGTTGCGCGTCATCGCCACCCTTGAGGAATACAAGGCGTCGCCGGCGCTGTGGGCGAATTTCATCTGGTACCAGGATTGGTTGCTGCGCTGGCTCGGCGGCCAGATCGACGCGCCATTTGCCGATGAGTTCGCGCAGGAAGCCTGCCGGATCGCCGGCCGATTCCCGGCCGCCGCGGTCGCGGTGTTTGGCGACAAATTCCGCTCGGACGAACTCGCCCGGGCCGGCGTGAACCTGCAGGTCGCGGGGCACCCGCCGGCGTATCTCGCACACCTCCGGCGCCAGCCTGCGTAGCCAACCATTGCCGGTCAGCCCTGGGACAGGGGGCCGAGCAATTCCGTCACTTTGCGGCGAACGGCCGCGACCGGATAGCCGAGATAGGATTGCACCACAACCGCGACGCCCTCGCTCGCCGCGGCCCCCGCGATGTTCCAACTCGCCAGGCTGCGGCCGTCGAGGTAGCTTTCCGGCGGCAGCCACAGACTGTCGGACATGCACAAAACCGAATCGAACCCGCCTCTCCGGTGATATTTATCCAGAATATCCGCATGCTCGGCAAACGTAAAATACAAATTATACTCCGTCCACGGCAGTTGCGACAGCAGATATTCCCGCCAGTTGCCAGTACTCAACGTCGCGAGGCGTTTTTCTAATTCCTTGACGACATTTACATTCAAAACGACCGGGGTCTCCCCATAAAAATAGTTGGCGAGGCGCCGCGGCAGCTGCAACACTCTGGCCGAGTCGTTATGTCGAGCTTCGTGAACGGCGATCGCGTCGCGGGCGACCTCGGGGACCCAGACAGCCCGATAGTCGCGGTCCATCTGGACATTGACGATCGATCGCCCGTCCCGGATCAGGTCGGAAGCGGCAAAATGCCGGACGAAGACGACATCGCAATCGAGCGCCATATAAAAGGGCGACCGCATGTGGCGATGACAGGCCAGCTTGAGCAACTGTTGGCGCTGCCAGCCCTTGTTCGGTTGCGGCCAGGGATGCGTGGTATCGGGATCGGCGGCGAATTCCGGACAAATCCGGTTCTCGTCGATGATCTCGAACGGCAGCGACGAGCCGGCCAGGTAGCGGGCCGCGCTGGCGCGCACCTGGGGCATGTCGCAGGGCCGCGTCACGATCAGGAAATTGCCGAGCGAGCGCCTGTCGAAATATCTGAGAAAGGATTTCAGCAGCAAATCCAGCCGCTCGAGGTCCTGCCCCGGCCGGCCGGTCTCGGCCAGCGCAATCGGCAGAACGAAGCTGAGCCGTTCGCCGGGCGACTTTCCCGCAGCGTTCGGCGCCGCCCCCGACGCCGACCCCGACGCCGACCCCGAGGGCGCCATCGGGCGCAGCGCCAGCCCGGCGGCCTGCCCGAGCTTGAGGAAGTGGAACAGCGGCCGGTCAACTCCTTGCGCAATCTGCGGATTGGCTTCGAGGTAGCGGTGCGGATCAAACGACCGGCTGGGCGTCCGGCCGGCGCGCTCGCCGATCTCGATATAGTGCTGCAAGGCGTTGCAATCTGCGGGCGCGCCGCCCATCGCGTGCTGCCGGTAGTGTCGCGGCGAAAACACCGGGTTCGGCTGGCGCCCCGCCGCCTCGCCACAGCTGACATAATGCGCAAGCGCCGCCACCGTAGAGCCGCCGGTGTCGCCGTAGGTCGCCTCATAGAACTCGGCGTCGAACAATCCGGAGGCGAGCAGAACCCGCATCGTGCGCAGCCGCGCCAAGGCTGCCGGATCATCGCGCCGCTTCGACGCCTGTTCACATTCCCGGTCGAGCCGGTCGAGGTCCGGCGCGATCTTGGCCATATGGTCGCGTAGCGCGGCACGGTAATCAGCCATGCGCTGCCGCCGGATTACCGCCTGCCGGGGTCCGCGCTTGACACCCATTGCAGGCATGATAGCCCTGGGGCCACCCGACTCGACCGCTCATTCCCGCATCATCTCCGGCCCGCATCATCTCCGATTGACGAAATACCCGGTTCGCACGGTTCGCAGGATTGCTCGCCGATGAAGTTGTTCACCGCCGTTTATAACGACGTTCGCCTTCTCGGTCATTTCCTCGAACATTACCGGCGTGCCGGGATCAGCGAGTTCCTGATCGCCGTACACCCCGACTTCACGGCGGCGGTCGGCACGTTCGCGAGCCACTATGCGATAACCGTCGTCGATGATCTTGACGTCGCCGACAGCTTTACGGGCGGCGTTGCCGCCGTCGGAGCGATGCGGCAACGCTTTCAGGGGGTTGATGAATGGGCGGTGATCGTCGATCTCGACGAGTTCATCGAGTTTCCCGACGGTGTCGCGGCGATCGTCGGGCTGGCCGAGCGCGAACAGGCCAACCTCGTCAGGGCCATCATGTGGGACCGTTTCAGCAAAGACGGCCAAGTCGTCGGGTTTGCCCCCGATTGCGACCTGCGGCAAGTCTATCCGATCCGCGCCCGCTTCATAAAAAACGTCATGCAGGGGACCGACTACAAGGGTGTCCTGGTAAAGGGCCTGCTCAAAAGCGTGATCGCGCATCACGATTTTGCCGACCAGGTCGTGTGCTCGCGAGAACTCGACCTGTCGCATTACAAATGGTTCGACGGGGCGCTCGACCGGGTCAGGGCGGCGCACCGGATGCTGAGCGAAGCGGGCCGGCCGTGGGCGTTCGAATACCGGCAGGTCCTCGACCATTATGAAACGCACGGGCGGTTTGCCTGGGAGGCGTTCGGCGGCGAGGCCGACCCGCTGGATGATCCGGTGGAGAGCGCCGCGGCATGGCGCGATCGCCTGACGCCGATCATCGAGCTGTCGCAGTCGATCCCGGGCTGGACGCGCGGCGAGGATGCCGAAGCGGTGGCACAGGCGAGCCTCGCGCTGCCGCCGGATGCGGTCATCGTCGAGATCGGCGTCTTTCTCGGGTGCTGCACCATGCTCCTGGCCGGGGCGCGGCAGCTGCGCGGCAGCGGCATCGTCCATTGCGTCGATCCGTTCGACGCTTCGGGCGATGCGTTCTCGATCCCCTATTATCGCGAGATCATCGAGGCGCAGGGCGGCGGGCCGCTGCGCGCCCATTTCGAGGCCAACCTGACGCGCGCCGGGCTGGGCGGCCGGGTGCAGGTGCATCAAGGCCGCGCCGGCGACGTCGCGGTCGGCTGGACGCAGCCGATCGACCTCTTGCTGCTCGACGGCGACCAGTCGCCGGCGGGCGCCCGGGGCGCCTACGAAGCCTGGGAGAAATTTCTGAAGCCCGGCGGCACGATCGTCCTGCGCAATACCCGACCGCGCAGCTATGCCCCGGGACATGACGGGCATCGCCGGCTGGCGGTCGAGGAAATCGTGCCCGCCAACTACACCAACATCCGGCAGATCGCCGACACCACCATCGCGCGCAAGCGGCCGGCGCACGACACGATCGGCCCGGCCCGCAAAGCGCTGCCGGCGGGACGCCGCAGGCAACGGGTGCACCTCTATGCGCAATGCTGGAACGACGCGTTCATGCTGCCCTTCTTCTTCCGGCATTACGACGCCTTCGTCGACCGCTATGTGATCTACGACGACGGCTCCAGCGACCGTTCGTTGGCGATCCTGGCCGAGCATCCGCGCGTCGAGATCCGGCGTTTCGTATGGTCCGATCCCGCCTCGTTCGTGCTGTCGGAGCAGGCATTGTCGAACGAGTTTTGGAAGGAGGCCCGCGGCCGCGCCGATTGGGTCATCGTGACCGACCTCGACGAGCATTTGTTCCATCCGCACATGGCGGACTATCTCGATAGCTGCGCGGCGGCGGGCGTGACCGCGATACCGGCGCTCGGCTTCCAGATGCTGTGCGACGAGCCGCCCGCGCCCGGCCGCCTGCTGTGCGAGGCGGCGCCGCTCGGAGCGCCGTTCGACGAGATGATGAAGCTCAGCATCTTCCGGCCGGACGCGGTCACCGAGATAAATTTTCAGCTTGGACGGCACCGCGCCGACCCCGTCGGTGACATCCGAAGGCCGCAGCGCGACGAGGTTTTGTTGCTGCACTACAAGTATGTCGGGCGGTCGCGGACCTATGCGCGGCAGCGCGAGTTGCTGGCGCGGCTCGGGGAACGTGATCTCGACAGCGGCTGGGGATATCAGTACGCTTGGTCTGGTGCCGAGTTGGCGGAGGATTGGGATGCCTTCGCGGCCGCGGCGGTCGACATACAGGAGGTGTCACCTGACGCACATCCGATTGCCCGCTGGTGGCGTTCGACGATGAGCCCGGTCTCGGTCGGCGCCGCGGATCGCGCCAGTCGGACGCCCACGAACGAGAGTGCGGCGCCCGCTGCCGCTCCGCCGAGTGCGCCCGCGGCGCGTGACGCACCGCCGCCCTACGCAAAGCATTTCGTCGCCCTCGCCGAAGCCATCCGGCGGGCGCACTACCGGGTCGAGGCGCAACAGAACAACCTGTTCCGTTTCCGGGGCACCGACCTTTTCCTTCACCCGCCCGCCGAGGGGCGCACGCGGCTGCGGGCCGACGAGGTTGCGCCGGGGGCGGCGCGCGCCATGTTCGGCTGCACCCTCAGCCTCGATCAACGGGCGGCCGGCGCAGTGCGGTTTCATGTGCGGGTGTTTGATCGGACCCAGGCAGTGGCGCGCGAGGCGACCGTCGGGCCGGGCGAACGGCGCGAGATCCTGCTGCCGCTGGAGCGTTTCGAGGGGCCGCTCTCGGTGGAGTTCGCAACCGAAATGGCAGGCGGGTCGGGTCGCAACAGTTTTGCCTGGGCGACATTCGACGAACCGCGCATCCACTATCTCGCCGCCGCCGGCTAGAGCAGATTCCGGTCAAATTGATTACCCAAAGTTCGTCATCCCCGGGCTTGTCCCGGGGATCCACGTGGATGGCCGGGACAAGCCCGGCCATGACGGAGAAGGGAGGCGATTCTACGTCGGCGAAACTTGCTCTAGCCGGCTAGAAGGACGCGCTAGGGCGCCTGCGCGTAAAGCCTGAGATCGGCAACAAGGCCTTCGTCGCGCTCGATCGCGTAATCGGGCAGCTGGATCGGTCCCTGCTTTTCCTTGACGAGCAGCAGGTTGGGGTCGCTCGCCTCGAAGATCCGCAAGTGCCGGCCCTCGACGGCGATTTCGGCGAGCTTGGTCGTGATCGTCACGGGATCGACAAACCGTTCGCTGGCATCGACCAGCTCGACGAGCCCTTCCGGCGTGATCCCGGCCTCCTCCAGCCGCCGCCGGTAGGCCGCTGCCTCGGCGGCCTGTTTTTGCGTTTCGGCGGCGCGCAGCTTGGCGGCCTGGGCGGCCTGGCGGCGATAATCGTCGAATTGCGGCTGCAGCCGCTGAACCAGCACCGCGGTCGGCACGTCGGTGGTATCGACCCACACCTTGGCGCGGGTCCAGGTGCGCGCCAGCCAGGCGCGGAACGGCTCGCTCGCGATCTCGCGCAGGCGCTCGTCGCGGATCGTCGCCGCCCAGCGTTTCTGCTCGGGCGTGCCCGACAGCTCGGGCCAGTTGCGCTCGGCGGCCGGCGCGGCGGCCGGGCGCGGCGGCGGCGGCGTCACGGTGGCCGTTCCAAAACGCTGCTTCAACGCCGCGAATTGCCGGCGGTATTCCTCTTCCCACTCCTCGCTGTCCTCGCTCTGCGCGATGCCGTGCTTGTCGTACAGCGCGCGCGCCGTCGCCTCGATCGCCGCTTCGCGAAGCGCGTTGAGATCCATCCTCCCTCCCCCTGCAAGCCGGTTGTCGCGCGATATTAGCGATACCCTGCCGGCCCGCGAAAGAGAGCTGACAAAGCGCTGCCCGCACCGGCCGCCCGAGACACCGCCTGCGCTACGCGACCAGCTGCACGACCTCGCCGTCCGGGGTACGGCCTTGGGCGCGGTATTGGCCGATCTTCTCGAACACGGGCCGGTCGGAACACAGATAAAGAACGGCGTCGCCAGGGCCGCGGTTGATGTGGCGGCGCCACCGGAAATTTGGCACGACGAACAGATCGTTCGCCGCCCAGTCGAAGGCCTTCCCGGCGATCTCGGTGGTGCCCGCGCCGTCGAGCACGATGTAGAACGAATTGGCGGTCTCACGCTTCCAGCGCGTCGCTTCGCCGGGCCGCAACAGCTGCGCCGAATAGTCGAGGGTCGGAAACACCGGGGCGCCGGTCGCCGGGTTGACAAAGCGCAGCGTCACCCCCTCGTAGGGGTCGCCGGCTTCTCCGCGCAGCGCGAGGAGCGCCTCGCGGATGGCCGCACCGCGATAATGAAACACCGGGCTCGTCGCGTGCCCGATGCCGCGTTGATGCATGACAAAGCCCGGCAGCATGCCGCCGGCGCCATAAAGCCGCGCCGAATATCCGGGCGCGTGTACCGGCTTCTGGGCGCGCGCATTGCCGTCGCGCTCGCCGGGGAAATCCTCGTCGATCCAGCTGCAATCGAGGAATTCGAGGAGCGGGAAGTCGAGGATGTCGGCCCAGATGACCGGCGTCGCGCCGTCATTGCCGTGGTCGTGCCAGGTGCCGTTCGGGGTCAGGATCAAATCGCCGCGCGCGGCCAGGCAGCGCTCGCCCTCGATCGTCGTATAGCCGCCATTGTCCGAGAGGATCGTGCGGCTGGCGTTCGGCGAATGCAGATGCACCGGCGCCACGTCGCCGGGATTGTAGATCGATACCGCGCAGCGGATCGTGCTCGCCACCTGCAGCCGCCCGCCGAGCCCGGGATTGACCAGGAGGAACTGCTGGCGGTCGGCGAACTCGATCGGCGACACGTCAGCATTCTTCGCGATCTCGGCGATGCGGTCGAGATAGGGGCTGATCTCGCGCCAGCGCCAGCGATGCGCCGTCGCCTTCATCTGGTTGGCGCCGACCCGGCCGGCCGCGAGCGTTCCGCCGGCTTCGAGCCCGCCCTCGCGAAACCACGGGCGCTGCGCCGGCGCGTTGGCCTGGGTGCGCAGCCAGATATGCAGCGCCTCGGCTTTGGCGTTGAGGGCCTCCATCGCGGCGCGCGCCGCCGACGGCAACCCGGCCGGGCTATCGGCGATCGCCGGTGCTGCTGGTGCGGCCATCGGCGTTCCTCCTGTACTGTGGTGCCGGATCATAGCACAGGCCGCGGTCGCGATAACGGCGGGCCCTTACCGGGCCGGCTGGTACGGCTATACTTCGCGTTGCGTCGATTCGGGGAGGAGCCAATGACCGACATACGCAAGATCGTCACGTTGCGCGAAGTGATTCTCTCGGAAATGGGGCATGCGCCGCCGCGGCCGATCGTCCGCGCGGTCGGGATCGGGGTCATCCGCAATCCGTTTGCCGGACGTCGGGTCGAGGATCTGCGGCCGCTTTTCGAGGCGGGAGCGGCGCTCGGCGAACGGCTGATGCCGGAGCTGGTGCGGCTGTTGGACGGCCCGGCGGTCAGCTATGGCAAGGGTGCGATCGTCGGGGTCGCGGGCGAAATGGAGCATGGCGGTGCCTGCGTCCACCCGATGCTCGGTCGGCCGATGCGCGCCGCGCTGGGCGGCGGCCAAGCGGTGATCTCATCGAATGTCAAGGTGGCGCCGCCGGGCACCCCGCTCGACGTGCCGCTCGGCCACAAGGACGATGCCTGGTCGTTCGCGCATTTCGACACAATCACCGTGTCGCTCGCCGACGCGCCGCGACCGGACGAGATCGCCATCATCATCGCGATCGCCGACGGTGGGCGCATCGACAATCGCTGCGGTACCGCCCCCATCCGCTGACCCGATCCGCCGACGGGGCGAGAGGCTCAGGCCAGCCGGATCTCGGCGGCTTCGGGACCCTTGCGGCCCTCGGCGATATCGACGACGACGCGCTGGCCTTCGTCGAGCCCGTTGAGGCCGGCGCGCTGCAAGGCGGAGGCATGCACGAAAACGTCCTTGCCGCCGCCGTCGCGGACGATGAAGCCGAACCCCTTGATGGCGTTGTACCACTTGACCGTGCCGGTTTCCTGGACGGTGGGTCCGATCGGCGCCCGATCGCCGCCGGCGGGCCGGAACCCTCCGGGTCGGGGCGGCCGCGGCGCACCGCCGGTGCTGGTGTCGACGTTCAGTACCTCGGTGATCTGCGGGCCGCGCTGCCCCTGGGCGACGCGCACTTCGAGCGTGTCGCCCGGCTGCACCGCGCTGATCCCGTTGCGGCCCAGCACCGTGGCGTGCAGGAACGCGTCGCCTGAGCCATCCGCCAGCTCGACGAAACCGAACCCCTTTTCCGCTTTGAACCATTTGACGACGCCGCTCACCGGGGGCCCGGAGGGCTCCTCGAAGCGGGGCGTGCTGAACCGCGGCGCCGCACCGAATTCGCGCGGCGGGGCTTCGAATTCCGGTTCGTCAAAGCTGCGTCGGCGGCGTGGCCGAAAATTTCTGTCCCTGTCCACCGAATAGTTTCCTGATCTCGCACCCCGGGCGCGCCCATCATGCCACATTTTCGCCGCCGGAGTGAACGCTGATCGCGCGTCTGTCTGCGGTATTGTGCGCTATCCCATCTGCCTCTTGCCGCTCCATAGGGGCTTGTGTTTGCGCCCGCGCCGCGCGAGTCTAGACGTCAGCGATCCTCGTCGATAGGAGAACAGCGGTGAACGATGTCGTGGGGCAGTTTAAGTGGGTTGGAACGCGGCCGATCCGTCCGGACGGGGTGCCAAAGGTCACCGGCCGGGCGATGTACGCCGCCGATTACACGATGGCGGGAGCGCTCGTCGGCAGGATCCTGCGCTCACCCCATGCGCATGCCCGCATCCGCTCGATCAATACGGCCAAGGCGGCGGCGTTGCCCGGCGTCAAGGCGGTGATCACCGCCCCCGATTTTCCCGAGCAGAAGTTCGAATACATCGGCCCCGAACGGGTCGCGGTCAATTTCTGGCATGTGACGCGCAACGTCATGGCACGCGAGAAGGTGCTTTATGAGGGGCACGCCGTCGCCGCGGTCGCCGCCACCGATGCGGCGACAGCGGAAGAGGCGCTGGCGCTGATCGAGGTCGATTACGAGGTCCTGCCGCACGTCATCGATGTCGACGAGGCGATGGCCGAGGGCGCGCCGCTGTTGTTCGAGGACATGTTCACCCGCGGCGTCGAGCCGGCGCCCACGAAGCCGTCCAACGTTTCGAAGCGGCTGGAATTCGCGATCGGCGATCTCGCTGCCGGGTTTGCCCAGGCCGATGTCGTAATCGAGAAGGAGTTCAAGACCGCGGCCGTGCACCAGGGCTATATCGAGCCGCACGCCTGCTGCGTCCGGGTCGACCCGGACGGCCAGACCGAGGTGTGGTCGTCGAGCCAGGGGCATTTCGTGGTGCGCGCGCTGACCGCGAAACTGCTCAACAAATCGGTCGGTGATGTGCGCTGCGCCCCGGCCGAGATCGGCGGCGGGTTTGGCGGCAAGACCGTGATCTATCTCGAGCCGGTCGCCGCGCTGCTGTCGCAAAAATCCGGCCGTCCGGTCAAGATCACGATGACCCGCGACGAGGTGTTCAAGGCGACGGGACCGACCTCGGGTGCGTCGATGTGGGTCAAGATGGGCGTCACCAAGGGCGGCAAGATCACCGCCGCCGAGGGCACCTTCAAGTTCCAGGCCGGCGCCTTCCCGGGCTCGCCGGTGATGAATGCGTGCCTGTGCGCGTTTGCCCCCTATGCGATCGAGAATGCCCATACGGTCGGCTACGACGTGGTGTGCAACCGGCCGAAATCGGCCGCCTATCGCGCGCCCGGCTCGCCGATCTCGGCGTTTGCGGTCGAGAGCGTCGTCGACATGCTGGCCAAGAAGATCGGCATGGACCCGCTCGAATTGCGCCGCAAGAACGCCGCCGGCCCCGGTACGACGATGATTTACGGGCCCAAGCTGGCGCATGGCGGCTATCTCGAGACCCTCGACGCCTTGCTCAACCATCCCGCCTGGAAGGCGCCGCTCGGCAAGAACCAGGGGCGCGGCGTCGCCTCGGGCTATTGGTTCAACGGCGGCGGCGAATCGAGTGCGACGGTGCAGATCAACGCCGACGGCACGATCCTGGTCGCGAGCGGCAGCGTCGACGTTGGCGGCTCGCGCGCCTCGATGGCGCTGATGGCGGCGGAGACCTTCGGGGTCGATTACAGCCAGGTGCGCGCCATCGTCGCCGACACCGCCTCGGTCGGCTACACCCATGTGACGGGCGGCTCGCGCGTCACCTTCGCGACCGGCATGGCCGTGGTCGAGGGCTGCAAGAAGCTCGTCGACGATCTGCGCGGCCGCGCCGCGATGATCTGGGGCGTCGATGTCGAGGGCGTCATCTGGGAGGATGGCTGTGCCAAGCCGGCCTCCAGCAACGTCGGCGATTTCAAGCCGATGCCCTTGCGGGAGATCGCCGGCAAGGCGGCCCTGACCGGCGGCCCGCTGACCGCCGCCGCCTCGGTCAACGCCGGCGGCCAGGCGCCCGGCTTCGCCAGCCAGTTCTGCGATGTCGAGGTCGATCCCGAGACCGGCAAGGTCACCGTGTTGCGCTTTGTCGCCGCCCAGGATGTCGGCCGCGCGATCCATCCCTCCTACGTCGAAGGGCAGATCCAGGGCGGCGTCACCCAGGGCATCGGCTGGGCGCTCAACGAGGAATACATCTACGACGGCAAAGGCAACATGGATAACCCGGGCTTTCTCGACTATCGCTGCCCGGTCGCCTCCGATGTGCCGATGATCGAGACGATCCTCGTCGAGGTGCCGAACCCGGCGCATCCCTTCGGCGCCAAGGGGGTGGGCGAAGTCAACATCTGCCCGCCGATGGCGGCGATCGCCAACGCGATCGAAAACGCGATCGGGCGGCGGCTGACCGAGCTGCCGATGTCGCCGCCGAAGGTGCGCGCCGCCCTCGACCACGGCGCGGCGGACTAGCAGAAGATGGCGGGAACTCCCGCGCGCATCGTTCTGTCGAGCGGTTTCAGCCGGCGCTACACCGGCGGCGTGCGGGAGTTCGACATCGAGGCCAAGACGATGCGCGACGTCTTGAAGGAGCTCGACCGGCGCTTTCCGGGGCTCGGCGAGCATCTGGTCGAGGAAACCACCGTCGCGATCGACGGCGCGATCCACGACCAGCCGGCCTATTTCCAGGTGATCCGGCCGGGCTGCGAGATCTACTTCATCCCCAAGCTCGAAGGCGGCTGAGGCGACCCGTTACTGGGTCGCCTTTGCCAGCCGCTGGGCGGCTTCCTTGACGATGCTCAGGTCGGCGTGCTGCTTGACGTCGATCGAGGTGTGGATGAAGCCGAGCTGCTTCTGCAGGTCGACATTCTTCTGCAAGGCGGCGAGATCGGGCAGCGCGTTCGGGTCGCGGTAGTAATCCTGCTTGGTAAAGGCCCAGCGGTCGTAAAATTCGGGCTTGCGCTTCGAGACCTGCGCCAATAGCGCCACCGTCTCGGCGTGATGCGCCGGGTCCTGGAAGTAACGCAGGGCGCGCAGGTAATCCTCCATGAAATCGACCATCGCGGCGTGATGCGCCTGGAGAAATCCGGCGCGCGCGACGCGCAGGATCATCTGGCTGCGGCCGATCGCATCGGCCTGGGTGAACAGCGTGCGGTCGAAGGCGAGCAGTTCGGGATCCATGCCAAACGGCAGCACCGCCGGGATCAGATCGACCTTGCCCTCCTTCAGCATCGCCTTCTGGTCGGGAAAGCGCACCTCGATGATGTTGACGTCGCGCTTGTCCTGCAGGTGGTGCCGGGCCAGGAGCGCGCGCATCGCCATGTCGACGGCACTGCCGCGCTCGTTGGTCGCCAGCACCTTGCCTTTCAGATCGGCGATCGAGTGGATCGGGCTGTCCTTGCGGACGACGAACGGGTTGGTGTGATAGCCCGGGACGCCGTCCTGGAATTCGTCGGAGATGACCCGCAGATCGCCCATCCCGGCGTTCGCGATGCCGAGCGCAAACGTCGAATAGGCCAGCGCCGCGGTATCAAGATCGCCGGTCGCCAGCGCCGTCATCTCGGTCGAGGTGCCCTGGAAGTGGATCAGTTCGGGCACGTAGCTCTTGCCGGCATGGATCGCGAGCCCGGGCTTGGCGAACATCAGCGTCGCCAGATCCGCCCCCGCCACGACCCAGCCGATGCGCAGATGATACGGCTCGGCCGCCTGCGCCGGCATCACCCTGAGCAGCGCCAATGCCAGCGCCGCGAACTTGACGAACCGCATGTCTCCCCCCCTGGGCGTTTCCCTGGTGTCGGGCCGGATGCTCTCAGGATCGCCGAGCCCGCGCAAGCGCGCATCGGGACCGATCGGGCCGCCCTTGGTTGCCGGGACAGCGGCGTTGTCTACCGGCCCAAAACCGCGCGGGCGGTCTGGTTGAAGAGGATCTTGCGCTCCTCGTCGGAAGGCGGCGCAGCACGGCGCCATTCCTTGCCGAGATCGACGCCGCGCTGCACCGCCGGGCGGCTCATCACCGCCTTGCGCCAGCGCGCGAGGTTGGGGAAATCGTCGAGCGCCTGGCCGAGCGGCTTCGCGATCAGCACCCACGGCCAGCAGCACATATCGACGATCGAATAGTCGCCGACGATGAAGTCGCGTCGCTCCAGCCGGCGCTCCAGGACGCCGAGACAGCGGTTGTACTCATCGGCATAGCGCTGGTGCGAATAGGGGTGCTCGCCCTGTGCATAATTGACGAAATGGCTGAGCTGGCCGGCCATCGGCCCCAAATTGCCGACCTGCCAGAACAGCCATTCCATGACTTCCTTGCGGGCCTGCCGCCCCGCCGGCATGAACAGCCCCGAGCGCTCGGCCAGATGCAACAGGATGGCGCCCGACTCAAAGACGCTCATTGGGCCATCCGGGTCGTCGTGATCGACGATCGCCGGCATCCGGTTGTTCGGGCTGACCCTGAGAAACTCCGGCGTGAACTGGTCGCCCTTGCCGATATTGACCGGCACCACGCGGTAGGCCAATCCGCATTCCTCCAGCATGATGCTGACCTTCCAGCCGTTTGGCGTCGGCCAGTAATAGAAGTCGATCATCGCCCATCCCCTCGCCGGCTTACGCGGAGGCCGTAATCACGTGTGCCTGGATTTTGCCCTCGATCGGCCCGAAGCCGAAGCGCGCCGCCAATGCGGCGGCGGCCGCCTCGGTCGCCTCGTCGAGACGGGTGGCATCGCGCGCCTCGATCTCGCTGCGCATCGGTGTCCCCTGGCAGAAGCCAATCGCCGGATCGCGATACGACGAAGCACGGCTGCGCTGTGCGATCGTCTCGATCGCGACCGTCGCAAACCCGGCAGCGGCGAGTTCGCGGCGGATCGCCGCGGTGTCGTGATAACCGTGCGGGGTGCGCGCGAGAAAGCTCGGCGGATCGTCCGGAAAGAGCGCCGCGACCGCCGTTGTCACGACATCGGTGAACTCGTTCTCCGCGATCCGGTCCCACACGTTGAACAGGAACCGGCCGCCGGGCCGCAGCACGCGCAGCGCCTCGCGATAACCCGCGACCTTGTCGGGAAAGAACATCGCGCCGAACTGGCAGACGACGGCATCGAACGACTGGTCCGGAAACGGCAGGGCCAGCGCGTCGGCGCGCTGCCAGGTGATCGGGAACGCGCTATTGTGCGCTGCGGCGTGATCGAGCATCGGCTGGTTGAGGTCGGTGGCGACGATTTGCGCCGACCCGGGAAGCGCGCGGGCGAGCGAGCGCGTCACGATGCCGGTGCCCGCCGCGGTTTCGAGGATGCGGAAGGCGCCGATATCCCGCACCCGTTCCGCCAGATCGGCGGCGTAAGGCTCGAAGATCAGCGGGCCGAGGTAGCGGTCGTAGAGCGCCGGGATCGAGCCGGCGAAGACCCGGTCGGTTTGGGCCATCACCTGCCTCCCCGAGCATCAGGCGTCCAGGTCCGCAATGCGGCAATGTCCGCTTCCGTGTAGCCGAGTTCGCCCAGAATCTCGTCGGTGTGCTGGCCGAGCGCCGGGGCCGGCAGGCGGATTTCGGCCGGCGTCCCCGAAAACCGCGCCGCCGAGCGGGCCTGGCGCAGGCGCCCGGCCTTGGGATGCTCGACCTCCTCGACGATCGCCATCGCCTTGACATGCGGGTGGCGGATCACCTCGTTGCGCGTCAGGACCGGGGCGCAGGGGACATCCTCGTTGGTCAGCCGGTCGAGCCATTCGGCCGAGCTGCGGCCGATCAGCACGTCCTGCGTCAATCGCAGCCGCGCATCGATATTCTGGTGGCGCGAGGCCGGCGTCCGGAAGCGCTCGTCCTCCAGCCATTGCGGCTGGTCGAGGGCGCGCGCCAGGCCCTGCCACTGGCGGTTGGTCACCACCGCCGCGGTGATGTAGCCGTCGGCCGTCTCATAGATCAGGTCGGTCGCGCTCGCCGCCTCCTGACGCGCCGGCCCATCTCGATCCCCTGCGCCGACAAAGGTCTGGCTGGCCATGTCCGACGGCCACAGGAACTGCATGACCGCCTCCAGCATCGACAGGCGGACATGCTGGCCCTCGCCGGTCCGCTCGCGCGCCAGCAGCGCCGCGGTGATTGCCTGCGAGGCGGTGATCGCGGTCAGCTTGTCGGGCAGGATGGTGCGCAGCATCCGCGGGCGCGCCTCGTCGGAGCCGGCCTGCACCGTGGCGAGCCCGGTAAAGCCCTGGATCAGCGGGTCGTAGACGGGCCGCTCGGCATAGGGCCCGACCTCGCCAAAGCCGCTGATCGAGACATAGACGATTCTGGGCGCGACGGCGCGGATCGCCGCCTCGCCGACCCCGAGCCGGTCGGCAACGCCGGGGCGGTAGTTCTGGACAAAGACATCCGCCGTCGCGGCCAGCCGCATCAGGGCGCGCAACGCATCGGGATGCTTCAGGTTGAGGACGATCGAGCGCTTGTTGCGGTTGCTGTTGAGGAAGGCGGCGTTGAAGCCGCCGCGCCCCTTGGCGCCGGCCCGGGTGCTGTCGCCGTCGGGCGCCTCGACCTTGACCACGTCCGCCCCCTGGTCGCCGAGGATCATCGTCGCCAGCGGCCCCGAGACATTCGAGGTCAGATCGACGATGCGATAGCCATGCAGCGGACCGGGCATTGTCAGGCCTTTCGGAAATGCTGGACCGATGGTAGCGCACAAGACCAAGCTGCGGCAGCCGCAAGATCACGGAGGCGGGCATGTTCAAGCGGATCGACCATGTCGAGATCGTCACCGACCAGCCGGAGCGCACGATTGCGTTCTACACCGAGGTGCTGGGCTTTCGCGTCAAGGCGCGCGACCGCATCGAGCGGCCGGGCTCCGCCCTCAACCTCGTCTATCTCGATCTCGGCGGCACCGTCGTCGAGCTCCTGTCGTGGGAAGGCGTCGCGATCGATCCGGAGCCCAAACTCGAGCATCTCGGCTACCGCATGATGGCGCTGGAAGTCGACGACATGGACAGGACCATCGCCGAGCTGAAGGATCAGGGAGTCGCCATCGTCTGGGGCCCGCTCGTCCGCCCGACCTACGCCCGGGCCGAGATCTGCGACCCCAACGGCTACCGCATCGAGCTGCGTCAATGGTTTTGACCGCGGCATCCGATCGGACGCGACCATCCCTCCGCTCGTCATGGCCGGGCTTGACCCGGCCATCCATGCGACGCCGGCAACGGATCCCCGGGTCAAGCCCGGGGATGACGGCCTTGGGATTGGCGGGATGCTCTGTGGCTTTGACGGGCGGTTTGCAGCGCGGTTGCGGCGCACCGGCCGGCCGTGCGATCCTGGGGGCCATTCAACGCCTCGAAGGGAGGGAATGATGCCCAACTACACGCTGGTCAGTTTCAAGACGTGCCCGTGGGTGCAGCGCTCGGCGATCCTGTTGCGCGAAAAGAACGCGCCGTTCGAGTTCCGCCACATCGAGAGCGACAACCGGCCCGACTGGTTCCTCGCGATCTCGCCGCACAAGAAGGTGCCGGTACTGCGCATCGACGACAAGGTGACGCTGTTCGAATCGAGCGCAATCAATGAGTTCCTCGACGAACAGGTCAGCCCGCAATTGCACCCGGCCGACCCGATCGAGCGCGCGATCAACCGGGCGTGGACCGACTATGTGCCGACCTTTGCCTCCAACGTCACCGGCTGCGCCTATGCCAAGACGCAGGCCGATTACGACGCGGCGATCGCCAAGATCCCCGACACCTTCGACCGCATCGAAAAGGCGCTGGAAAAGCAGGGCAGCGGCCCGTTCTTCAACGGCGCCAGATACTCGCTGGTCGATGCCGCCTATGCGCCGTTCCTGCAGCGCTATGTCTTCCTCGACCGCATCAAGAAGATCGGCCTGATGGAGAAATACCCGCGTCTCAAGGCGTGGTGCGACGCGCTGATGGCGCGCCCGTCGACGCACTCGTTCCCGCCGGCCGAGTTCGAGGCGATGTACCGCGAGGGTCTGCGCAAGCGCGGCAGCTACCTGTCGCAATTCGTCGAAGCGCCGCGCGCCGCAGCGGAGTAGACCCCACCCAACACCGTCATCCCCGGGCTTGTCCCGGGGATCCACGGCAGCGTCTCGTGGATGGCCGGGCCAAGCCCGGCCATGACGACGGAAATAACGTCGCCTTCCCGGCGCAAGCCGGGAGCCATTTCTCGACTGGCAACCTGGCTGAGGAATGGGTCCCGGCTTTCGCCGGGAAGGCGGCTGTGCTTATCCGACGTTTACTCGGCGGCGACCTGCTGGCGCCGGCCGAGGTGTTTGAGGCAGCGGTCGATCCACAGTTTCGTCAGTTTTTCCTGGACGCCGTTCTGTGAGAGGCGGCGGCGCAGCGTCGGAAAATCGACCTGATCGATGTCCTGGTCCTGGTTGAAGCACGAGAAGACCACCGTCTCGGTGCCGCTCGCCGGGTCGTAGTGGCGCTGCAGGCACTGGGCGCAGATTTCCTTCATCATGCATTGCATCGGCGAGTTGATCGAGGCGATCGCGCGGTGCCCGGGGCGGAAGAGGTGCTTAAGCCGGGCGCGGCGCGCCTCGCCCACCGCCGCCATCATGCCGTCCGAGCCGATTGCGATGATGCGGTCGACCGCCGCCAGCGGAATCTCGACCGACCCTAGCGCGCCCTCGCCATAAGCCTCGATCGCCGCGACAATGTTGCCGACAAAGGCGAAATCCGTCGGCCGGCCCGGCGCAAAGCCCGGCGCCTCGTCGCAGCACCACACGACGCTGTCGGCGGCGCGCTCGATATCGGCGATCTTGTAGCGGTCCTCGATCGCTTTGTAGCCGGCGAAATAGAGGACGCGCGACCCCTCGGCCCGGAAGGCCGCGCCGATCGAAAACAGGACAGCGTTGCCGAGCCCG
>DATLRS010000066.1:0-22763 GCA_035534535.1 Allostellaceae bacterium
GCACGCCGAGCACGACGAGCCCCTGCTCGCGATAGCGCCGCCACAGCGCCTCGAGGTCGCGGTATTGCCCGGTATAGCCGCAAAACGAGGCGGTGTTGACGACCAGCACCGGGCGGCCGCGCCACGCCGCCAGCGGCAGCGCGCCGCCGTCGAGCCCGGCAAATTCGAACTGATAGGCATCGCCCGTTTCGGTGTCGTGTGTCGGCATCTTCGCTTCCTCGCCTGCGTGGGAATTGCTGCGGGCGTTACCATAGCGCGCTTTGCGGCGCGAGGGATGCGGCAGCGATCGCGGCGCCCCGTTCGGGCCGCCCCATTCGCCGCCGGGCGGCCCGCCGGAGCGGCGCATTTCGGTTGCGCCTCCCCGGCCCTTCCCGGAGACTGCGGCCGGCTCGCGCGGGAATTTTAGACGGATGCTGCTTGGGTTTCTGCTGAAGGGCGTGCTGGTCGGGATCATCATCGCCGTACCGGCCGGCCCGGTCGGGGTCCTGTGCGTCCGCCGGACGATTTTTCACGGCCGGCTGGCTGGCTTGATCTCCGGGCTCGGGGCGGCGACGGCCGATGCCGTATTTGGCATCATCGCCGGGTTCGGCCTCACCTTCATCGCCAATCTGCTGCTCGGCTATCAGGACTGGCTGCGGGTGGGCGGCGGCGGTTTTCTGCTCTATGTCGGGATTACGGCACTGGGTGCCGATCCGCTCGCCAGCGCCGCGGCGCAGCGCGATCCGGAGGGTCTTTTGGCCGATTACGCCTCGACCTTCGCGCTGACCATCACCAACCCGATCACGATCCTCGCCTTTGTCGCGATCTTCGCCGGCATCGGCTTTACCGGCGACGCGGCGACGCTCGGCCGGGCGGCGATCCTCGTCCTGGGCGTCTGGCTCGGCTCCTTGTTGTGGTGGGTCGGGCTGGCGTTCGGCGCCGGCATGATGCGATCGTCGTTCGACCGGGATCATCTGATCTGGATCAACCGCGGCTCGGGCGGAATACTGGTGTTCTCCGGGGTCGCGCTGCTGGGCAGCGTCGTGGCTCACCATTTCTGAGCCGCGCGCCATCGCGAGGTCGCACCATGGTCTATCTGCCGCCCGCCTTTAGCGAAACCAGAGCCGAATTGCTGATCGAGCATATCGAGCGGCATGAGTTCGGCCTCCTCGTCAGCCAGGGCGAGAGCGGACTGATCGCCAGCCACGTCCCGTTTCTCGTCGAGCGCCGCGACGGGCAGCTGTTCCTCTTGGGCCATCTGGCGCGCCCCAACCCGCAGGTCGCCGATCTCGCCTCGGGCGGCGAGGCGCTGGCGATCTTCCAGGGGCCGCACGCCTATATCTCGCCGAGCTGGTATGCCGCCGGACCGGCCGTGCCGACCTGGAACTACGCCGCCGTGCACGCCTATGGCGCGGCGCGCGCGATTCCCGACCCCGCTTGGCTGCGCCTTCTGCTGCTGCGGCTGACCGAGCGCCATGAGGGGCGCGAGCCAGCCCCGCCGTGGCAGATGCAGGACCTGCCGCAGCCCTATCTCGATGCGATGCTGAACGGCATTGTCGGCGTCGAGATCGCGGTCAGCCGGCTCGAAGGCAAGTTCAAGCTGAGCCAGAACCGCCCCTCGAGCGACCGGCCGCGGATCGTCGCCGCGCTGGAACGCCGCACGGACGCCGATTCGCATGCCGTGGCCGGGTTGATGCGCGATCGCGCGGCGGACGACGCCGGCGGCTGACCGCGGCTCTATCGCGCGGCGTCGGCGAGCAGGGCAGCGAGCGCCGTCTCGTCAGGGCAGGCGAGCACCCCTTCGGCGATGCGCCGGGCGAAGCCGCCGCGGGCGAAGGCCGCCAATTCGCGCCGCCGCTCGACCGGGTCCGCCGGGCGATGGCGGAACGGCCCGAGCCGGCGCCGCCGGGCAAAGGCGCAGGCGGCGGCGAGATCGGGATCGGCGGTGTCGTCTTTCAGCCCCTGCAGGGCCGCCGCGACATCCTCGGTGCCAACCCCCTTGGCGGCGAGCCCGGCCGCGATCCGCCGCAGCGATTCGCCGCGGGCGAGCCGGCGCTGTGCCCTTCCGGCGGCGTAGGCGGCATCATCGATGAGCCCGACGGCGCGATAGCGCTCGATCAGCGCCTCGATCAGGTCGCCGGCCGCGGCAAGGGCCGCCCGGTCACCGCCGGCGCACCGCCCGGCCCGGCGCCGCAGCACCAGCCGCAAATGCCCGGCCGAACTGGCATAGCGCTCGAGATAGAAGAGCGCCCATTTTTCGAGGAGCGCGGAGTCGATCGGCGGCGCCGCGTCCGGGGTCACGCGGCCTGATTGAGGCGCAGCCCCGCCACCGGCCAGTCGACCGCGACCAGCCGGCCGGTCCAGGACAAGGTGATGTAGGCAGTCTTCATGTCGGGGCCGCCAAAGCAGATGTTGGTGGCCATCGGATCGGGCATCGCGTGGTGCTCGACATGTCGTCCATCCGGCGAAATGACGGTGATGCCGCCGTTCACCAGCGTCGCGACGCAGATCCGCCCGTCCGCCTGCACCGCCAGCGAATCGAAGCGCTGGAAGCCGCCGACCCCGGCGACCAGCCGGCCGCCATGCGGCGAGGGCCATGGCTCCTTGCGGAGGACGCCCGGCGCCTCGATCGGAAACGCCCAGAGCCGCGCCGCCTCGGTCTCGGCGACGTAGAGCGTCGTGCCGTCGGGCGACAGGCCGATGCCGTTCGGCGTCACCATCGGGTAGGCGACCTCGGTGATCGCCGAGCCGTCGGCCCGGGCGTAATAGACCGCGCCGATATCCATGTCGCGCGCCCGCCGCTTGCCCAGATCGGTGAAATAGAGGCCGCCATGGGCGTCGAGCACCAGGTCGTTCGGCCCCTTGAGCGGGATCTCGCCGCAGGCGCGGTACAGGATTTCGACCGCGCCGGTCGCGAGATCGACGCGCTCGATGCGGCCGCCGGCATAGTCCTTCGCCTGCGTCGACGGGCGGATATGGCCGTCGCCGTCGCGCAGCCACTCGAAGCCGCCATTATTGGCGATGTAGCCCTTGCCGTCCGGTCCGAGCGCGGCGCCGTTCGGCCCGCCGCCGGTCTGCGCGACGACGCTCTTCGTCCCGTCGGGCGCGACCCGGGTCAGCCTGCCGGCGGCAATCTCGACGAGCAGCACCGAGCCGTCGGCGAGCGCCACCGGCCCTTCGGGAAACTGCAACCCGTCGGCGAGGGGGCGGATATCCATCGGGGCGCGCTCTGCGTCAAGCGGCTGCCGGCGGCGCCATCAGCGGCCAGTACCACTGATAGAATGCCGGGTCGAGCGGCGCCGCGGCGATGGCCTCGTCGCGCAACGCCTCGCCCATCGCAGCGGCGGCGCGCTCCGAGCGCTCGGCGCCGCCATTGGCCGGCATCTGCACCAGCTCGCAATCGGTCTGGCCGGGAAACCGCGGCACGAGGCGGAGCAGCGCCGCGTCGCCGTCGCGCAAGGCGACGAGGCTCAGCGGGCCAAATTCGACCACCGCGTCGCAGCCGCCGCCGCCGAACGCCAGATCGGGCGAGGCCCAGAGAAACTGCCGCAGCTTTTTCCAGTTGAGCGTCGTCTGGTAATGCTGGCGGCCGCTCACCGCCCGCTCGCCAAGATCCTGCGGGATGGCGCCGAGATCGACCGGCCCGGCCGGCGGCGGCTCGGGCGCGACCGCCGACAGATCGACGAGGATCAGCCCGCGCTCGATATGCATCGCATAGCGCGGCAGGCGAAAGCGCGAGCGGTCGGTCATCTGCGGCCGCAGCACCGGGTCGGTCAGCCGGCCGTCGAGCGCATAGGACCAGCCGTGAACCTGGCAGTAGAGATGGCTGGCATTGCCCGCCTCCGCCTCGCACACGCGGTAGCCGGCATGCAGGCAGCTGTTGCGCAGGGCGTGGATCTTGTCAGCGCTCTCGCGCACCATGACGACCGAGCGCGAGCCGATCTCGGCCCGCACATAGTCGCCGTCGGCGGCGAGTCGGCTGGCGTGATCGACCGCCAGCCAGGGCCGCGTGAAGATCTGCGCCAGCTCGGCGGCAAATACGTCATAGGCCTCGAACAGATCGGCGGCCGGCGCGATGGCGCCGCCCTGGTCGAGCTGCTCGCCGAGCGCCTTGATGCTGTCGGGAAGTGCCATCTTCCTCGTCCACCCTGTCGTCGCGTCCGCTGCCGCTATAGCCGGGTTTGCCGCCGCTGCCTACCAAAAGATCGCGCAGCGGCGGCTTCGGCTGATGGTGGCGCCTAGTGCTTGTTCCTGTCCTCTTCGCCGGGCTTCGGCGGCGCCTTCTTGGCTGGCCCATGGGCTGCCGCTGCAGGATGCGGCGGGGGAGCCGGATGCTGCACGGCGGCCGGACGCGGCGGGGGAGCCGGATGCGGAGCGACGGACGGACGCGGCGGGGGAGCCGGATGCTGCACGGCGGCCGGACGTGGCGGGGGAGCCGGATGCGACACGGCGGCCGGACGCGGCGGGGGAGCCGGATGCTGCACGGCGGCCGGACGCGGCGGGGGAGCCGGATGCTGCACGGCGGCCGGACGCGGGGCGGCGGCCGGACGGTGCACCTGCTCTGCCGGACGCGGGGCGGCGGCCGGACGGTGCACCTGCTCTGCCGGACGCGGGGCGGCGGCCGGATGCGGCGCAATGCCTGGCCGGACAACCTGCGCCGGATGCGGCGCGATGCCTGGCCGGACAACCTGCGCCGGATGCGGCGCGATGCCTGGCCGGACAACCTGCGCCGGATGCGGCGCAATGCCTGGCCGTACAACCTGCGCCGGATGCGGCGCAATGCCTGGCCGTACAACCTCCGCCGGATGCGGCGCGACGGCCGGGTGCTGTGCCCCCACCGCCGGCGCGGTGCCCGGAGGATGCGCCTCGCCGGGCCGCAGTGCGGCGGCGGGCGGATGCGCGGCCGGGCCGGCAGGTCGTTCGGCGCCGTGCCCGCCTTGCGGCCGGCCGAGCGCGGTGGAGCTGACGGTGCCGGCCGGGCGCGGCGCAGTCACCGCCGCCGCGGCCGCGGGGTGCGGCCGTTGCGCCTGCGGAACGCGGACAATCGGCGCGGTCCGGTGCCAGGTGTTGTTGCGGATCACGATATTGTTGCGGGTGATGTTGGTGACGGTCGTGATGCGCCGGTAGCGGTCGGTATTGACATACACGTCGTGCCGCCGCCAATCGGGGTGGCCCCATCCCCATAGCGGCGCGGCGACGCCGAACCCGACGCTGAACCCGATGCCGGTACCGATCTCGCCGACGTAAAAGCGCGGCGGCGGCGGCAGGTAGACCGGCGGGTAGTTGTTGTCGGGCCATTCGCCGTACACCTCGGCCGGATTATAGACCGGGACATAGATCATCGCCGGGTTCTCCGGCTCGATGACGATGTATCCTTCGTGACGTCGCACGATGAGATGCTTTGTCGACGCCAGCCGGCCGGCATTGGCGGCGCGCAGCCGCAGATACTGGACCCGCGCCATCACCGCGACCTGCTGGCCGGCGAAGGCCGTACCCAGCGCTTCGGTCCAATCCGGATGATTGTTCATCATCACGATGATCTGCGGAAACGCGACCAGCGATTTGACGCTCGGATCCCACGGCAGCGGCTGCAGCGCGGCGACCAGCGGATCGCCGGACAAGGCGGCGTTGTTGGTGTCCTGCAACCAGGTCCCGGCGTCGATCACCTGCTGCGGAAAGGTCGCCGCCATCAGCACTTCCATCAGCAACTGGTCGGGATAGAGGGCGATCGGCGCCAACATCTGGTCGAGTTGCGCCGGGCTGAAGACGGCAGGGGCGGGATTGACCGCGGCCGACGCCTCCGCCTGGGTCGGCGATTGCGGCACCTGGGCAAAGGCAAGGCCGGGCGCTGCGAGAAGGAAGGGAAGAGCCCGTGCTACCGCACCGAGCTTGACGTAACGCATTCGAGGCACTTTCCTGCTGGGCCGGGCTGGATCGGCCCGACAATCTCCGGGTGATGAACGTTTGGCGAGGTCGCAAATTCCGCCCGGCGGAAGCGTCAGCTCCCACGTGGTCGATTTGGTGCCGCGCCCGCCGCTGCGCGAATCCTTGCCCAAAAGGCGCAAGCGAGGCAGCATGCGGGCGAGCGGCCGCTTTGTGGGCCCGCGCCTTTCCGGGAGGTTATGATGCCTGTGATCAAAGCCGTCGATCTCGCTTACGGGCGGTTGCGCGCCCCCGATCTCGACAAGGAAGAAGAGTTCCTGACCGCCTTCGGCATGGTGCGCGCCGACCGCACCAAGACCGCCCTCTACATGCGCGGCACCGATGCGCCGCACCACATCCACGTCACCGAACTGGGCGAGCCCAAATATGTCGGCATCGCGCTGCATGCCGGCAGCATGGACGACCTCGAAAAGCTGGCGCGCAGCCCGGGCGCCTCGCCGATCGAGGAGATCGACGAGCCCGGCGGCGGCAAGCGCGTGCGCCTCAAGGACCCCGACGGGTTCCAGGTTGAGGTCATTTACGGCATGGCGATGCTGCCGAAAATCCCGGTCATCCGGCCAAAGGTCAATCAGGGCGAGGACAAGACGCAGCGGCGCAACGCACTCTATTACAAGGAGGTCGAGCGCGGCCCTTCGCACGTCAAGCGCTTCGGCCATTTCGTCGTGCACACCCCGCAATATGAAAAAACGGTCGGCTGGTACCGCGAGATGTTCGGCTTCCGCTGCTCGGACGAGGTCTATGCCGGCAGCAAGGACCACATCACCGGCTCGTTCAACCGGCTCGACCGCGGCGACGACTTTGTCGATCACCACGCCTTCTTCTGCATCCGCAGCGACAAGAAGGGGCTCAATCACCTCTCCTACGAGGCGGCCGACATCGACGACATCATGATCGGCCACGACGTCCTGGCAGCGAAGGGCTACGAGCATTTCTGGGGCATCGGCCGCCATTCGCTGGGCAGCCAGGTCTATGATTACTGGGGCGACCCGTGGGGCCGCGTGCACGAGCATTGGGCCGACACCGACGTGCTCAATGCCAGCATCCCGGCCAATCTGATCAGCCGCGACGAGTTGGCCGGCCCGTGGGGCGGCCCGCCGCCGGAGAAGTTCATGCACCACGCGACGCCCTAAACCCGACCCTCCCTCTCCGCCCTGAACGGCGGAGAGGGGTTCCATGCAGGAGCCTCACATGCACACCTTCGTCCGTTGCGGCAGCCTGTTCACCGGCAACGAAGACGAGCCGCAAACCGGCCAGATGCTGGTTTTCGATCGCGACGGCCGGCTCAGTTTTGTCGGTCCCGAAGCCGCGGCGCCGCGCCGGGCGAAGGGCGACCCGCTGATCGATCATTCCGGCGCCTTCGTGATGCCGGGCCTGATCGACGTGCACACCCATCTCGCCTACGGCAACGCCAAGAGCGAGGAGGACATCGACCTTTACAGCCCCCTGGAATTCCGCACCTTGCGCGGCATGTTCTTTGCCCAGAAGGTCGCCGCCTCGGGCTATACCGCGATCTGCTCGCCGGGCGATGCCGGGCAGATCTCGCTGTCGATCCGCAACGCGATCCGGGCCGGCCTGTTCGACGGGCCGCGGGTGATGGCGGCCGGGCCGTATCTGACGACGCACCAGGGCCTGACCGACTGGTATCCGACCTGGATCGGCGCGCCCACGACCTCGATCGGCCGGCTGGTCACCAATGTGAGCGAGGCCGTCGAGGAGGTCCGCGTCCAGGTCAAGAACGGCGTCGACTGCGTCAAACTCGCGCTCGACGGCATCCAGCGCCGCCCCGACGGCGAATTGATCGCTGCCTTCACCCAGGAGGAAACCGACATCATCGTGCGCGAGACGCACCGGTTGGGCCGCAAGGCGATCGCCCATGCGGTTGGCCGCGAGGCGACGCTCTACGCGGCGCGCGCCGGGGTCGATTTGATCTTCCACGGCTTCGATCTCGACGACGAGTGCATCGCCGCGATGCTGCACAGCGGCAGCTTTCTGTGTCCGACGCTGACGCATCCCCGCAACGTCATCGAATTCACCCAGCCGCATGAGCCGGCCGGCCAGAAAGGCCGCGTCGAGCAGACCGGGAAGCGCTACCGCGAGGGGATTGTGCGGCTGAAAAAGGCGGTCGCCGCCGGCGTGCCGTTCCTGACCGGCACCGACAGCGGATTTGCCGTCACCCCGTACGGTGAATGGCATGCCAAAGAGTTGGAGCTTTTCGTCCGCGATCTCGGCTTCACCCCGGCGGCGGCGATGCGCGCCGCGACCGAATCGAACGCGCGCTTCATGAGCCAGGGCCGGGAGGAGTTGGGCGTCCTCGAAGCAGGCCGCACCGCGGATTTCATCGTGCTCGACGGCTCGCCGTTGGCCGATATCCGCCTGTTGCAGGACCGGCGGCGTCTGCGTGCCGTCTACATCGCCGGCAAGGAACTGCGCATCGCCGACCGCTCCTACGACCCGCGCCAGGTCACCGATTTCGCGCTGTCGAACTGGACCGACCTCTACACCCAGGCCCGCGTCGCCGAACTCGGCATCGGCCAGCAACGGCTGGCGGCGGAATAGCGCGTCCGATCGGGGCGCTTCCGTTAATCGTCATCCTCGGGCTTGTCCCGGGGATCCACGTGTTTATCGGCGCAGATGGCCGGGGCAAGCCCGGCCCTGCCGAACGACGAGCCGAAGCGAAATCCGCCTCTATTCGGCGGCGGCGAGGGCCTGCGGCGGCGGCGAGCGGAAGCGCGTCAGCAGCTCCTGCTCCTTCACCTTGGCGCGCTGGAGATTGGCCTCCTTGACGTGGCCGAAGCCGCGAATCTCCAAGGGCAGTGCGGCGAGTTCGACAGCGGTCGCGTGGTTCTCGCGGGTCAACCCGTGCGCGACCTCGTCGAGCACCGCCTCGTATTCGACGACGAGGCGACGCTCGGCGCGGCGCTCTTCGCTGTAACCGAAAATATCGAGGGGCGTGCCACGCAGGCCACGCAGCGCGGCGAGCAGGCGGAACGCGCCGAGCATCCAGCTTCCGTAAACCCGTTTTTTGAGGTGCCCGGTGGCGGGGTCGCGCTCGGCCAGGAGCGGCGGCGCCAGATGAAAGCGCAGCTGGTAGGGACCTTCGAACTGGTCGGCCACCCGGTGCAGGAAATCGCTGTCGGTGTAGAGCCGGGCGACCTCGTATTCGTCCTTATAAGCCATCGCCTTGAACAGCCCGCGGGCGGCCGCCTCGGTCAGCGCCGAGCTGCCATCGGCGCAGGCGGCTTCGGTGGCGCGCAAATGCGCGATCCGGGCGGCGTAGCGCGCGGCATAGGCGGCATTCTGATAGCGGGTCAGAAAGTCGCGGCGCCGCGCGATCACCTCGTCGAGCGTCTCCGAGCGGCGATGGCTGTCCGGCGCCGCACCCTTGGGGACCGCGCGTGCCTCGACGAGCGCCGGATCGAGCACGGCGCGGCGACCCCAGTGGAAGGCGTCGCGGTTGAACTCGACCGCGACGCCGTTGAGTTCGATGGCGCGCTCGATGGCGTCGGCCGACACCGGCACCAGCCCCCGCTGATAGGCGTAACCCAGCATGAACAGGTTGGTGGCAATCGAATCGCCGAGGAGGCCGGTCGCCAGGCGCGTTGCGTCGACGAATTCGGCGTTGTCGGCCCCGGTCGCGGCTGCGATGCTGCGGCTCAGCGCACGGCCGGGGAACGGCAGGTCGGGGTCGCGGGTGAACTCGCCGGTGATCGTGACTTGGCTGTTGACGATCGCATGGCTCGTCGCGGCGTGCAGCCGCGACAGCGCCTCGGCGCTCGCCGACACGACGAGATCGCAGCCGAGCAGCAGGCGCGCCGCGCCGCCGCCGATGCGCACCGCGTGGATTTCCTCGGGACGCTCGGCGATCCGCACGTGGCTCAAGACCGCGCCGCCCTTCTGCGCCAGGCCGGTCATGTCGAGGACGGTGACGCCCCGGCCTTCGAGATGGGCGGCCATGCCGAGGAGCGCGCCGATCGTCACGACGCCGGTGCCGCCGACCCCGGTGACCAGGATACCATAGGGCTCGGCAAGGCCGGGCAACGCCGGCTCGGGCAGCGCCGCCAGCGTGCCCTCGTCCAGATCGCCGGCGGTGCGCTTGCGCAGGCTGCCGCCCTCGACCGTGACAAAGCTCGGGCAGAAGCCCTTGAGGCAGGAAAAATCCTTGTTGCAGCTCGACTGGTCGATCGCCCGCTTCCTGCCGAACTCGGTCTCGACCGGCACTACCGACAGGCAGTTCGAGGTGGCCGAGCAATCGCCGCAGCCCTCGCACACCAGATCGTTGATGACGACCCGCTTGGCCGGGTCGGGAAAGCGGCCGCGCTTCCTGCGGCGGCGCTTTTCGGCGGCGCAGGTCTGGTCATAGACGATCGCGCTGACGCCGGCGATTTCGCGCAATTCGCGCTGCACCAGATCGAGTTCGTCGCGGTGGCGCACCGTGGTGCCGTCGGCGAATTCGGTGGCGAGCGGGTATTTGTCGGGTTCGTCGGTCACCACGACGATCGGCCGCACGCCCTCGGCGGCCAGTTGCTTGGTCACGGCCGGCACGGTCAGGCTGCCGTCCAGCGGCTGGCCGCCGGTCATCGCCACGGCGTCGTTGAACAGGACCTTGTATGTCATGTTGACGCCGGCAGCGACCGCGGAGCGGATCGCCAGGATGCCGGAATGGGTATAGGTGCCGTCGCCGATATTGGCGAAGACATGGCGGGTCTCGGTGAACGGCGCCTGACCGATCCACGGCACCCCCTCGCCGCCCATCTGGGTGAAGGTGGCGGTGTTCCGGTCCATGAATTGCGAGAGATAGTGACAGCCGATGCCGGCGAGCGCCCGGCTGCCCTCGGGCACCCGGGTCGAGGTGTTGTGCGGGCAGCCCGAGCAGAAATAGGGCGTGCGCTGGAACGGCACGATGTCGGCGCCATTTACGCCGCCCGCCTGGCGCTCGCTGGCCTCGATCCGTGCGAGGCTCGCGGCCAGCCATGGCGCGCCGCCGAGCCCGGCGAGGCGCTGCGCGATCACCCGGGCGATCTGGCCCGGCGCCAGTTCGCCGTTCGACGGCAGGATCCAGGCGCCCCTCTCGTCGAACTTGCCGATGATGCGCGGGCGCCGGTCGGCCGGCCAGTTGTACAGCTGATCCTTGAGCTGGGTCTCGATGACGGCGCGCTTCTCCTCGACGACCAGCACCTCGGCGAGACCTTCGGCAAACTCGCGCACCCCCTCGGGTTCGAGCGGCCAGGGCATCGCCACCTTGTAAAGGCACAGCCCGATCCCGGCCGCCTCGGCCGGGCTGATGCCCAGTTCGTCGAGCGCCTGGCGCACATCGAGATAGGATTTTCCGGTCGTCACGATGCCAAAGCGCGGCGCCGGCGCGTCGATCGCGATGCGGTCGATGCGGTTGGCGCGGGCGAACGCCACCGCCGCCGGCAGCTTCCAGCGATGAAGCCGCGCTTCCTGGTCAAGCGGCGGGTCCGGCCAGCGGATGTTGAGCCCGCCCGGCGGCATCGCGAAATCGTCCGGCAGCACGATTCTGACCCGCCCCGGATCGACATTGATCGAGGCCGAGCTGTCCATCGATTCGGCGATCGTCTTGAACGCGACCCAGCACCCCGAATAGCGCGACATCGCCCAGCCGTAGAGGCCGAGATCGAGGATCTCCTCGACCCCGGCTGGATTTAGCACCGGGATCGCGGCGTCGATAAAGGCGAATTCCGACTGGTGCGCCAGGGTCGATGATTTGCAGGTGTGGTCGTCGCCGGCCAGCACGAGCACCCCGCCCAACGGCGCCGAGCCGGCCGAGTTGCCATGTTTCAGCGCGTCGCCGCTGCGGTCCACCCCCGGCCCCTTGCCGTACCACATGGCAAAGACGCCGTCGTATTTGGCGCCGGCAAACAGCCCCACCTGCTGGCTGCCCCATACCGCGGTCGCCGCCATCTCTTCGTTGATCGCCGGCTGAAAGCGGATGTGGTTGCGCTCGATAAAGCGCCGCGCGCCCCACAGCGCCTGGTCGAGTCCGCCCAGCGGCGAGCCGCGATAGCCGGCGATAAAGCAGCCGGTATTGAGGCCCGCGGCCGCATCGCGCTGCCGTTGCAGCATCGGCAGGCGGACCAGTGCCTGCGTTCCGGTCAGATAAACCCGGCCCTTGTCGAGGCTGTATTTATCGTCGAGCGTTACCGCCGCCAGTTCACTGCGCCCTCGGGCCATCACGATCCCTCGCCCCTTGTCGCCCGCCTTGCCCACAACCTAACCGCTGCGCGGCGACGGCTCAATGACGCCGCTGCAGCGCCGCGATTGGGCGAGCGTTTGCGGCTGTAAACCCCTGCGGCGTCCCTATATACCCTGCATACATCGTCGTTGCGCCGGCCGGTTCATCAGGGTAATGCTCGCGACCGGCGTACTTTCTTTATGGTTGTCAATGACCGCAGCGGTTCTTGAACGAGCCTCCCTCGACCCGGCGTTGCTCGGCGCGCTGCGGCAGCGCCTCGGCGACCGGCTGTCGACTTCGGCGGCAATCTGCGAACAGCACGGCAAGGACGAATCCTACCACGCGCCGCATGCGCCCGACGCCGTCGCCTTTGCCCGCAGTACCGAAGAAGTGGTAGCGATCGTCAGCCTGTGCGCCGAATACCGCACGCCGGTCATCGCCTTCGGCACCGGCACTTCGCTCGAGGGGCAGGTGGCGGCCTTGCGCGGCGGCGTGTGCATCGACCTGTCGCAGATGAACCGAATCCTGCGGGTCAACGCCGAGGATCTTGACGCGACGGTTGAGGCGGGAGTGACGCGCAAGCAACTCAACGAATACTTGCGAGATACGGGACTGTTCTTTCCGATCGATCCGGGCGCCGATGCCTCGCTCGGCGGCATGACGGCGACCCGCGCCTCCGGCACCAACGCGGTGCGTTATGGCACGATGCGCGAAAATGTCCTGTCGTTGACCGTCGTGCTGGCCGACGGACGGGTCATTCGCACCGCCAGCCGGGCCCGCAAATCGGCCGCCGGCTATGATCTGACCCGGCTGTTCGTCGGTTCGGAGGGCACCCTCGGGGTCATAACCGAGGTCAGCGTGCGGCTCTACGGCATCCCCGAAGCGATCTCGGCCGCCGTCTGTGCCTTCCCCACGATCGCTGCGGCCGTCGATACCGTGATCCTGACAATCCAGAGCGGCGTTCCGGTGGCGCGAATCGAGCTGCTCGACGAGGCGCAGATCGATGCGATCAACCGCTATTCCAAGCTCGATCACCGCATCGCGCCGACGCTGTTTTTCGAGTTCCACGGCACCGCCGCCGGCGTCGCCGAGCAGGTCGAAACCGTGAAGGCGATTGCCGCCGAGCATGGCGGCGACGATTTCGCCTGGGCGACGACCCCGGAGGCGCGTTCGAAGCTCTGGCAGGCGCGCCACGACGCCTACTATGCGGCGTTGGCGCTGCGGCCGGGATCAAAGGGTTGGGCGACCGATGTCTGCGTGCCGATCTCGCGGCTGGCCGAGTGCATCGGCGAAACCAAGCGCGATCTGGCGCAATCCGCGATCCCCTCGGCGCTCGCCGGGCATGTCGGCGATGGCAATTTCCACCTGATCTTCATGATCGATCCCCAGTCACGCGAAGAAATTGCCGAAGTCAGCCTCCTCAACGAACGAATGATCGCCCGGGCATTGGCAATGGAAGGAACGTGTACCGGCGAACATGGTGTCGGCTACGGCAAAATGGACTTCCTCGTTGCCGAGCATGGGGAAGCGATGTCTGTAATGCGCAGCATCAAGCGGGCGCTCGATCCTGACGACATCATGAATCCCGGTAAGATCGTCCGGCTGTAAGGCGGCGGCTGGTGCAATCACGAAATACGAGATGAAAAGCGCCGCTGGAACCAATAAATCGCTTCACTGTTGTCTTATTTGCCGCTACTGTATCACAGTCGTTAATGTGGGAGCTGGCGACGTCGCTCCCGGTCAGGTGGTGGCCGGACGCCGGCCTCAATCGCTGCCCGCCATCGGTTTCTCTGCGTCAGAATCTTTGGATCGCATTACGCTGAACTGATTTCGTCTGATCGCGGACTGACGCCGGAAATAGAGAAAGCTCAAACTGTAACTCCAAGGTCTTTGATAATGGAGAAGTCGAGTAAGCGAGGGAAGATCCCCCAGTCGGATTGGCCGTTGATCATGACCCGATACGACGCGGGGGAGACGCTGGCGAGCATCGCGCGGACCTACGACTGTTCGCCGCCGGCGATCAGCTATGTCGTGAATCGCAGCCGCTCGCGCCAGTCCGCCAATCAGCCGCCGCCGGTGACCGCTAGCGTCACCGAACCGCAGCTGATCAAGGCGGCACCGACGGACGGCGCGATTGGCAATGGCGATCCTCCGGGTCCGGGCAATGCACCGTCCGCCATGCCGCTGCCCCCCGCGCGCCCGACTGCACCACCGACTGCACCACCGGACGCCATGGTGCTGGCGAGCGGACCGGCGGGTCTGGCGGAGACCCCGGCGCGACGCGACACGGGCAGTTTTATCGCCGGCCCGCGGCGCGACGTAACACGGCCCCGCGCCGGCGACGGGCACGTCGGCAGCGGGCATGTCGGCAGCGGACATGCCGGCAACGGCGCCAGCGAACGCAATGCCAGCTTCCCCGGCCTACCGCCGCGCGCCGCGCCGGCGCAGCAGCGCGCCGAGCACGCCGTGCCGCTTGCCACGCCGCGGGCAGCGACAGGAATGGCCACCGCAAACGGCGACCAGCGGCGCACCCTGCATCTTTCGCTCGGCCAGGCGCCGCTCGGCAATGGCGGCGACGCCGACCCTCAGCCCGCCGATCGCGGCGGTGCGGCAGCACAACGCCCGCCAACAGCATCGGAGCGCGGCTATGAGAGCCCCCGGGGAGCGGGCTTCACCGAGCCGCGACCGCCGGCTTATCCGGGGCCTGATCGGGCCATCGACGGGAATGGCGCATCCCGCAAGGACGGCGGCGGGGCGTTTATCGACAGTGAATTGCGCGCCCGGGTCGAGGGTGACATCACGGTTTTCCTCGCGGCGTTCGATGCCGCGCTGGTCGAGGATACGCAGGAGAGCCGGTCGACGTTGCGCGAGGCCACCGACCGGCTGCTGCGCGCCGGCGCCCGCACCCGCATCGAACTTGAACGGCTCGAAGCGCGCATCCCGCTGCCGCCGCGCGACAACGGCGGCCGCGGCGAGGCGGCGTGGCGTCACCGCTGAGTTTGACGCGTTCTGCGATGACGAAAAGGGCGCCCGCGAGCGCCCTTTTCTTCGACCGGCGGAGCCCGCCGAGGGCGATATCCGCTTAGAGCGAAGCATCATGCCCACGCGCGCCGGATTCCCGCCTGACGGGCGGCGGCGGCGCTGGTGGCGTGCCGGGCGCTTCCGCGTCGCTGGCCGACCATGATAAGGTTGGCGCTCCATGGTCGCCAGTCATCGGCGATCCCCCCGACCGAAGGTGACCGAATGCTGCAACTCGACAAGATCGAAGAGGCGCAGGCGACCGGCGAGATTGCCGGGATTTATGACGACATCCAGCGTGCCATGGGAATTCCGTTTGTTCCCGACGTCGACAAGGTGCTGGCCAATGCGCCGAACACGCTGCGCGGCGCCTGGGCCGCGGTGGAGCAGATTTTTCTGAAATCCACGCTGCCGGCCTCGCTGTCATCAATGATCTTGTACTCGATATCGTCGGCCAATCAGTGCCGGTATTGCGCCCCGATGTTCAGAGCGACCTGCATGTCGGCCGGTATCGATAGCGATACCCTGGCCGCGCTCGACCGCGATCTCGACGGCCTGTCGCCGGTGCGGGTCCAGTCGATCGTCAAGTTCGCCCAGAAATGCGCCCGCGATCGGGCGCATCTGAGCGAGGCAGATTACGAGAGCGTGCGTGCCCAGGGGGTCAGCGACGAGGAGATCCTCGAAATCATCGCACTCGCCGCCTTGGCCAATTTTCTCAACACGATCGCCGATTCGCTGAAGCTGGAAATCGACGATCCGATCGCCCAGATGCTGCGGGGCTAGCCGCCGGCTCGCGGCTGCCGGGCGATGGCGGAGCGCACCCCAGCCGACGCCGAACTGCGGCAGTTGCGGGCCCAGGCGGCGCGCAACGCGCTGTTGTCCGAGGTCGTGCTGCTGATCGCTCGCACGTCGAGCCTCGATCGGCTGCTGAGCGACGCGGTCAATCGCTTCAAATGGGCGCTCGATTTTGAATGCTGCCGGCTCGCGCTCGTGCGCGGCGACGGTGCGACCTACGATTTCCAGACCTTGCTCGAGACGCGCCGCGGGGTCGACAAGCTCGCCCAAACCGCAGTGCCGCTGGCGCAGGGGCTTTTGGGGAAGGTCATCGCGAGCCGTCGGGTCGCGCTGGTGGGCGGCGGCGAGCCGCCGGACGAGGGGCTAGGCACCGTGCTGGTGCTGCCGCTGACCGCGTTCGACAAGATCCTCGGCTCGGTAAGTTTCGCCACCGTGCGCGACAACGGTTTCACCGCCGATGACATCAAGATCGCCCAGCCTTTTGTTACCCATCTCGCGCTGGCGATCGATCGCTGGCAGCAGACCGCCGCACTGCAGCGGGCCAACGAGAGCCTCGTGGCCGAGAAGGAGCGCGCCGAGCGCGCGCTTGCCGACCTCACGCAGGCGCAAGCCAACCTGATCCAAGCCGAAAAGATGGCCTCGCTCGGTCAGCTCACCGCCGGGATCGCCCATGAGATCAAGAATCCCCTCAACTTCGTCAACAATTTCGCCGGGCTGTCGGTCGAATTGCTCGACGAACTGAAGGAGAGCGCGGCCCCGGCGATCGCGGCGCTCGATGCGGACAAGCGCGCCGAGATCGGCGAAACGCTCGCGATGCTGACTGGCAACCTGGAAAAGATCGGCGAGCACGGGCGGCGTGCCGACAACATCGTCAAGAGCATGCTGGAGCATTCGCGCGGCGTGACCGGCGAACGCCGCACGGTCAACCTCAACGATCTGGTCGAGGAAGCCCTTAACCTCTCCTATCACGGTGCCCGCGCCCACGATCCGAGCTTTGAGATCACCCTCGAACGCGATTACGGCGGCGACCTGGCGCCCATCGAGCTGGCGCCGCAGGAGATCAGCCGCGTGTTCATCAACCTGCTCGGCAACGGGTTCTATGCCGCCACCAGGCGGCAGAAAGAGAGCGCTGACGCGGACTTTCGTCCGACGGTGACGGTGGCGACGCGAGAGCTTGGTGGAACGATCGAAATACGGGTGCGCGACAACGGCACTGGCATCCCGCCCGAGATCAAGGACAAGCTGTTCGAGCCGTTCTTCACCACCAAGCCGACCGGGGAGGGCACCGGGCTCGGGCTATCGATCAGCTACGACATCGTCACCCAACAGCATGGCGGCACGATCGAGGTCGATAGCCGCGTCGGCGAGTTCACCGAATTCACGGTTCGCTTGCCGCGTGCGCACCGGGCCTGATCACCGGGTGCTTGGGTCGGCCCTCAAGGGGTGCCTCCTAAACCCTGCCGGAGATCGGCAGACGACCACCGCCCTCGATAAGGAGCCCACCGCCGCCTGACTTCTGGCGGTCACGACTTCTGGCGGTCGCGCCGGCGCCCTATTTGCCGACAGCCCTGCACCACCCCGAGGGACAAGACCGTCGCAGCGCTACATCCGGGCAACGATTGTGGCGGAAATGCCACGGTTCGTTGAGATTATCGGATGGCCCGGCGGCCGCCGCCGAGCACTGCCGCAGCGACCGGCTCGCGGCACCGCCCGGATTCACAACCGCACCCTATCCTTTTTCAAAAGTGTCTCCATGGCGCGAAACAGGTAGGTTGCTGCCATCTTCTACAATTCCCGCCAGGAAAAATACCAGTCGCTTCGACACCAATCTAAACCCGGGGCTGACAGGCAAATACCAAATCTTCAATTAGCAGATTTGCTGATAGGCCCGAGCGAAATCCAACCCGCTCGATGGATGGTCTGTTCTCAGGACTTGTGGGATCTGGGGCCGGACGGCGTTCAACCATCGAGTTACAGCGGGGGGAAATCGATGATCAGACTTTTAAGGATCGGCAGCGTCGCGGCGGCCGGCGCGCTGGCCGCGGGACTTGCACTGGCCCCGGCCAATGCCGACGAATTGTCGACTCTGCGCGCCAACAATGAGCTTTTGCAGCAGCGCCTCGACCAATTGGCGCAGGTTGGCTTGCAGCATCCGAACCTGCCGCCGGGCACGCCGTCGATCGCCGGCAGCTTCCCGCGCTCGTTCCTGATCCCCGGCACCAACACCTCGATCGAGATCGGCGGCTTCGTCGATCTCCATGCGTCCTATTTCTTCCAGGGCGGCGGGCAGAACAGCAACGCCGCGGTGCCGCCGGGCACCGGCGTCGCGCTGGCGGCCGGCATCACGCTGGATCACGTCGGCCCGACACACGCCGACAACTCGGGGGCGATCAATCTCTCGAAAGACTGGTTCCGCATGTCGGCCTCGGAATCGCGGCTGTTTGTCGAGACGCGGACGCCGACCGCCTGGGGCCAGGCGTTGAGCCATCTCGAATTCGACTTCTACGGCTGCACCGCCGGCGGCGACTTCTGCACCGATCTCAACCGGGCCACCAACCCCGACATCCCGCGCCTGCGCCTCGCTTATGGCACGTTGGGCGGGTTCCTCGCCGGCCAGACCTGGGTGCCGGGCAACGATCTCGCGGCCGGCGCCGAGATCTTCGACTTTTTCGGCACGCCCGGCACCTGGGGCTTCGCGCGGGCGCCGCAGATCGGCTACAAGGCACCGCTGGCCTGGATCCCGGGCGGCACGGTCGGCGTCTACCTGGTGCAGCCGACCGCTGAGTTGGCCACCCCCGGCGGCGCCTTCGAGAGCGACTGCGGCGCACTCAGCCAGACCGGGACCAACTGCTACGCCCCGACGGTCGGCGAGAACCCGCTCAAGGACCCGTTGCCGGATTTCGCCTGGGTGCTGAACTTTCAGCAGCCGTGGGGCCATTTCCAGCTGCACGGCATGGTGCGCGAAGAGCAGGTCAAGGACGCCACGTTCCTCGACAAGAGTTATATCGGCTACGGCGGCGGCTTCAGCGGCGCCGTGCACCCGAACTGGTTCGGCTGGAGCAAGGATAACCTCGGCTTCCAGGCCTTTGCCGGCGTCGGGATGGGGCACTGGTCGAACTGGACCGGCGGCTCCAACGGCACAACGCAGTCTCTGGCGAGCAATTTCGGCGGGCCCGGGATGTACGGCAGTGTCGGCGGCCCGAAAGACGCCGCCTCCGCGGCGCTGGTCAGTTTTACCCAGGTCCAGCAATGGGGCGGCGCTGTCAACTACCAGCACTGGTGGACGCCGACCGTGCGCACGAACGTGGCGTATGGCATCGGCCACCAGGACTTGCCGGTGGCGCTGCTCGGGGGTGCAAAGTCCCCTGAATACAACACCGAATTGCAGGTGTTGGACGCCAACCTGATCTGGAGCCCGGTGCCGTTCATCAACACCGGCGTCGAATACACCTGGGACCACCGCTTCACGGTGTTCCACAACTCTGGTGATGCGCACATCCTCAGCTACGTCTTCCGGGTGCGGTTCTAACACCACAACCCCGGCGGAAAGGCTGCGCGCGCCCGGCACGGCTGGCTGTGCCGGGCGCCGCGTTGCAGGTGAGGTTCAGGAGCGGCCAATGCTCGAAATCATCGAAGGTCTTCCCGACAATGTGCTCGGTATCGTCGCCAAAGGGCGGGTGACCCGCAAGGATTGCTCCGAGGTGCTGCTGCCGGCGCTCGAAAGCGCGCTCGAATGGCACCACAAGCTGCGGCTCTATTATGAGATCCGGTCGCGCTATCCGGGCGCTGCGTGGGAGGAGTTCACGCTGGGCAACGAGCAGGCGCGGCTATGGGAGCGCGTCGCGGTCGTCAGCGACGCCGCCTGGATCCGCCATACGCTGCTGGCGGTGCGCCTGCTGATCCCGAGCGAGATCCGGGTATTTGCGACAACCCAGATCCCCGAAGGGCTGGCCTGGATCACCGGCGCGCCGACGCAGCGGCGGCGGTCTGCGGCAGCGCGCGGACCCCGCCACAACGGCTCCGGTGAAATTCAGCCACCGGTGCAGTACCTGCACCACGGGTTCCGTGCTCCGCTGTAGACGAGGTTTGGATTGGGTACCTGAGCGAAAACCAATCTATCCCGCGATCGGTTCCAGCCGGATACTCCGTGACAGTGTTTTGGTTGTGCGCCAACCGAGGAGTTTAACGTGGTGACATTAGCGCTGAACCGACCCGTATCGGTTTCTCCCGAGGCACCGCTTCGCCTCCTGCTTGTCTCCAGCTCGCGCTTTCTGCGCGACGCGCTGGCTGCCATCCTCGATCGCGATCCCGGCGTGCTGGTTGTCAGATGCGCCGATACGGCGGAGATCCGGCGGGATGCTGTTTCACCGGTGGATGCCGTCCTGCTGTACGCGGAACATTGCGAAGATCTCGCTTGCGTCAGCCGGATGCCCGACGCCACGCCGGGGTGCCCCATCATCGCCTGCGGGCTCCGGGAGAGCGAGGAAGACGACGCGATCGCAACCGGTGTAACCGCAAGCATTTCGAACACCGTACACCTCGCGCAGATCTTGCCCCTCGTCAGAAGCATCCTGCGCGGCCGGCAGCTCTGCGCCCCGTTGGAGCAGCAGCAGGTGGCGGTTATGCATTAGCCGCGCTGCAGCAGGTTTGCGGAGCGAGCCACTGGTTCCGGGTCGCTAAGCCCCAGCACAGAGCGAGTGACACTTTACGCGATGGCGGTTTTCGCGGGTGACCGTTTGTGGTCACGGCAACCGCCAATACGCTGCCAATTACACCAGATGCAACACCCCGTGGAGACTGAAACCACCCTGCTGGCCGGCGGTGGTTTGTGCGGAGCGCCGGTTGGCGCTGCCGTGGTGTCGTCTTTGCAGAAATCCGCGCCTTTGGCAGCGGATTTCGGCGCCCCGTCCTATCCCGAACCTAACCCTGGGTGCAGTTCCGGTTGGTGAAAAAGGGTCTAGTTCCTAAAGTCGGTTGACACTGATCGTTCCTAGCGGGGAAGCTTGCCCCAACACACAAGCGGTGCAGGAAGCACCCGCGGACACGGCCATACAGCCCGCCACCATGAGGAGCGCCGCTATGGGTGTCAGCGCATCAGATCAGTCCGAAACGCGCTCGCGCGATGTATCGCTATTGCGGCTCCTGCTGGTCCCCGAGGAGGGCTTCCTGTGTGAGGCTCTGGCTGCAACGATTCAGCGCGATGAGTCGGTAGCGGTCGTCCAGCGCGTCAATGCCGCCGAAACGATTGCCCTCAGCCTCGCGGTGCACGCCGATGCCGTACTCGTTTTGGCACCGATGGAAGATGCGTCGGTGGTCAGACGCCTGAGCCGCGTCGCGCCGGGCGTGCCGATCATCGCCTGCGCGCTGGCCGAGACCGAAGACAACGTCATCGCCTGGGCCAAGGCTGGGGTAACCGGGTACATTCCAAGCGCGACGAGTTTGTCCCGCTTCGTTGGCAATCTGCGGCAAATTCTTGACGGCGAGCAACCGTCTTCACCCCGCATCGTCGCCGGTCTGCTCAATCGCTTCGCGGCCGCGGTGCCGCTCGGCGCCGTGCCGACACGGCCGCAGCATCAACTCACCCGCCGCGAACGACAGATTGCGGAACTGATCGCCGCCGAGCGCAGCGACAAGGAAATCGCGCGGCTCCTGAACATCAGTGTGGCAACGACGAAATTCCACGTCCACAACCTGCTCCGCAAGGTGAACGTCCAGCACCGCAACCAAGTGGTCGATGCGCTGCCCTGGCGCGGCGAGCATCACCGCCTCGGAACGGCCGGCACGCCAGCCGTCGGGCGGGCTGCACTGTCCGAGGCCGCCGGAGCCTCATGTTGAGCGAGTGACGGCCAGCCCGCAGCCAGGGTGAGGTACGGCGATCGCTTGCGCCGGCGATCGGGGCTGCGGCAACGCCTGCTTATGGCCGCGATAACGCGCGCCGGCTTGACGGGCGGGCCGGGGCTTGCCAGAAACCATGCATGATCGACAGCGGCGATGCACGCGACCGGCCGCCGATCCTCGGCGGCAAGGATCATGCGGCGCCGTCCGTGTTCGAGCCGGCCAACCTGCTGCGCGAAGCGCGGCGCCAGAAGGGCCTGATGCCGGCCGCGGTGCCGGAAATCTGTCTGCTCGACCCCGATGGCGACATCCTGCGCGCGCTGCGCCATGCCGGCCGCGCTACACTGTCACCCGGCTGGGCGTGCTACCACACCGAACTGTTCGAGTTCGAGCACGCGGCGATGCGCTTCGGCATCATCGGCTGCGCGGTCGGCGCCTCTTTTGCGGTACTGCTCGCCGAGCAGCTCTTCGTCAGCGGCTGCCGTTTCCTCGTCAGCGTCACCTCGGCCGGCCAGATCACGCCGCCCTTGCAGCATGACGGAGGCGCGCCACCCTATTTCGTCGTCATCGACCGCGCGCTGCGCGACGAAGGCACCAGCTATCATTACCTGCCGCCCGGCGATTTCGCCGCAGCCGACCCGGCGCTCGTCGCCGCCGCGATGGGCGCGCTGCGCGATGCCGGCCCGCCGGGTAATGCCGGCCCGCCGGTCTATCAGGGCGCAAGCTGGACGACCGACGCGCCGTTCCGCGAGACCGAAATGGCGATCGAGCGGGCCCGCGCCCATGGCATCCTCGCCGTCGAGATGGAGGCGGCCGCGCTCTATGCCTTCGCCCGCGCGCGCGGCAATCCGGTGCTCTGCCTCGCCCACGTCACCAACCAGATGGCGGTCAACACCGGCGACTTTGAAAAGGGCGAAGCCGCCGGCGCGCAAGCCTCGCTGCAGGTCGTCGCTGCCGTCGCACGCGCCTGGCAGACGTGCCGATGATCGCCGCTCGCCCG
>DATLRS010000067.1:0-6825 GCA_035534535.1 Allostellaceae bacterium
TAACGGCACCGAGCATCGCGTCGAACTGCCGGTCGGGCGGTCGGTGATGCGCGGCGCCATTGACAACAACATCCCCGGCATCGACGCCGATTGCGGCGGCGAGTGCGCCTGCGCCACCTGCCACGTCTATGTCGATCCGGCGTGGCTCCCCCGCACCGGGCTGCCGGTGCCGGGCTCGCTGGAGGCGAGCATGCTGGGCTTTGCCGCGGTGACGCAGGATAATTCGCGTCTCTCGTGCCAGATCGAGATGCGCGACGAACTCGACGGGCTGGTCGTGCGCATGCCCGAAGGCCAGCACTGAACGTAGCGGGAGGAACGGCGATGCAGGACGCGTATTCACTGCCGCTCGACAAGATCGACGTCAGCGACCCCAAGCTCTACCAGGACAGCGCCTGGCACCCCTATTTCACCCGGCTGCGCGCCGAGGACCCGGTGCATTGGTGCCCGCAGAGCCTTTACGGCCCCTATTGGGCGGTCAGCAAATACAAGGAGATCATGCAGGTCGAGGTGAACCACGACATCTATTCGTCGCAGGCCGGCGGCATCCAGGTCGAGGACCAGCCGACCGATCTGCAGCGGCCGAGCTTCATCCGCATGGATCCGCCGCGCCACGACGAGCAGCGCAAGGTGGTCGGCCCGATCGTCGCGCCGCAAAACCTCGCCAACATGGAACAGACGATCCGCGAGCGCACCCAGCGCGTGCTCGACGGCCTGCCGCGCGGCGAGATATTCGACTGGGTCGAGCGCGTCTCGATCGAGTTGACGACGATGATGCTCGCCACCCTGTTCGATTTCCCGTGGGACGAGCGCGGGAAGCTGACCTACTGGTCCGATGTCGCGATCTGCAACGTGCGCTCGCCCGACGCGCCGGTGCATTCCGAGGAGGAGCGCTTTGCCGAGCTGAAGACGATGGCCGAGCGGATGGCGACGCTGTTCAACGAGCGCGCCGCGGGACCGCCTCGCTTCGATCTGCTGTCGATGCTGGCGCAGGGCGCGGCGACGCGCGACATGCCGTTGCGCGAGTTCATGGGCAATCTGACGCTGCTGATCGTCGGCGGCAACGACACGACGCGCAACTCGATGACCGGCGGGCTGTTGGCGCTGAGCCAGAACCCCGACCAGTACCAGAAACTGCGCGACGACCCGGCGCTGGTCGCCAGCCTGGTGCCCGAGATCATCCGCTATGTGACGCCGGTCATCCACATGCGCCGCACCGCGCTGGCCGACGCCGAACTCGGCGGCAAGCAGATCAAGAAGGGCGACAAGGTCGTCATCTGGTACGTCTCGGGCAACCGCGACCCCGACGCGATCGAGGAGCCGGACAGTTTCATCATCGACCGGGCGCGGCCGCGCCAGCATCTGTCGTTCGGCTTCGGCATCCACCGGTGCGTCGGCAACCGCCTCGCCGAATTGCAGCTGCGCATCCTGTGGGAGGAGATCCTGCCGCGCTTCCCCGTCATCGAGGTGGTCGGCGAGGCGAAGCGCACCTATTCAAACTTCATCCACGGCTTCCGCTCGCTGCCGGTGCGCATTCCCGTGTGACGGGGCGGCCGGCCTCACACCGGCGCGAGCGGGCGGTGCGGCTCTGACGGCAGCTCGACCCTGATCGCGTCGCCGTCGTGCACCGTGCCGCCGGTCAGCACGATCCCCATGATGCCGGCCTTGCGCACGAGATTGCCGTCGCCGTCGCGCGCCAGCGTCGCCGCCATCAGGCCGGGCTGGAACTGGTCGAGCTGGCGGCACGGGTTGCGCAAGCCCGTCACCTCGACGACCGCCTCGTCGCCGAGCCGCAGCCTCGTTCCGGCCGGCAAGCCGAGCAGGTCGAGGCCGCGCGTCGTGACGTTTTCGCCCATCTGCCCGGCCGCCACGGCAAACCCGGCGGCGCGCAACTCGTCGAACAATTCGCCATGGATCAGGTGGACCTGGCGCAGATTGGGCGTGGCGGCGAATTTGGCGAGCCGCGAGCGGTGCTTGACGGTCGCCCCCTGATGCGCATCGCCCTCGACCCCGAGCCCGGCAACGAGCCGAATGCTGCCGGCATTGGCCTTCGTAAAGCTGTGCGTCGGACTGCAACTGACCGCCGCCACGATCCCCTCCATCCCGCCACTCCTCATCCCGCCACTCCTCTCAGGGCCAGAATCCCATCCGTTCGACCCGCCTTCCACCGCGAGAGGTACAATAGCCGAGCGTCGCGCGACGTCCGCCGTCGCGATCAGGGGCAGTGTTCCCCAGGGGGGCACCGCGGCGCCGGACGTGCCGCCGGATGGGGCGCCGGGCGCGCCGCAGGATGGGGCGCCGGGCGCGGCGCTGGTGCGTAACGTGGCGCCGGTGCGTAATGCGGCGCCGGTGCGTAACGCGGTGCCGGTGCGTGCTGCGGTGCTGGTGCGTAACGTGGCGCCGGTGCGTAACGTGGCGCCGGTGCGTAACGTGGTGCCGGTGCGTAACGCGGTGCCGGCGCCGCCACGCCAGGGTGCGCGGGGGCGTGCATCGCCGGCGGCGCAACGTGGCCCTGCGGCTGGATACCGCCCGGCGCCGCGCCGGGCAGATGGCCGGTCGGGGCGATCGCGGCTGGCTTTAGCGCAGCGCCCGCGCTGTGGGCCGGCACAACACCGGCTCCGGAAAAGACGCCGGGCCTGGCGGTGGCCGCGATCGGCGGTTTGCCCTGGTTCACCGCGGCGCGCAACGTCGGGTTGGCGGCGGCGGCCTGCACCTGCTGCGCCTGCGCCGGCGTCGGGGCAAAATGCCGCTGTTGCGCAACGGCGATTTGGCTTGCCGTCGGTCGCGCCGTCACGCCGCCGGGTCCGTTGTAACTGACGGTGCTGCGGTTGATGTTGTTGACGACCGTCCTGCTGTAGACGTTGGTAATGTTAACATTGCGGATGTTGTTGACTTGGCGATTATAAAAAAACCTGTTGTCGCGCCAGTAACCACCCGCATAGCCGAAGCCGGTATAGCCGAAGCCATAGTTGATGCCGCCGTAATAGCCGACGCGCGGGCCCCAATAACCGCGGTTGAACAGGTAGACGCCGTTGCTCCATCCCCAATACCCGGGGGTCCACAGCAGGCCGACTTCGGGCGGCAGCACCCAGGTGCCCGGCACCCAGTAATATCCAACAGGGCCCCACGCCCAGTAGCCCGGGGTCCAGATATAGCCGGCCCCGGGAATCGGCGGTTGGACGTAAATCGGCAGCGCCGGCGGTGCAATCGTGATCGACACGCCGATCTGCGCCGGCGCTACGGTCGGCACCGCCGTCATCAGGGTAAACGCCGCAATCAGATACAGCCCGATCCGAAAAGCGCGCATGTTAAACCTCGCTCTCGCCCCGCGCCGCGCGGGGGCTCGCCCCACCAGAACGGGCCACCCTTTCGGATATTCCTTTGCAACCTTAGTAGGATCGGGTGCGGCCGACCCGGCCTCGCTTCAGAACCAGCCGCGCCACTTGAACCAGAGCAGCGGCGCCACCGCGCTGACCGCGATCAGCGCCAGCCCGTAGGGATAGCCCCAGGCCCAGCTGAGTTCCGGCATGTCCTTGAAGTTCATGCCGTACAGGCTGGCGACCAGGGTCGGCGGCACGCCGACCACCGAGACGATCGTCAGCACCTTGATGATGTCGTTCTGCTCGACATTGATGAGGCCGAGGGTCGCGTCGAGCAGCAGTTGCACCTTGTTGACGAGGTGGGCGTCGTAATCGCTGAGCGAGATGATGTCGTGCCGCATCGTCTCGAGGCGCGGCCTGACCGTGTCGGGAAGGCAGGTGGCGCCCAGGCCGCCGACATAGGCCACGATGCGCCCAAGACCGAGCAGGCTGTCGCGCAGCTTCGACACGAGATCGCCGCTCGCGCCCACCCGGCGCAGGATGACGCGCAGATCGGCCGCGGCGCGCGCCGGCCGGCGGTTCTTGCCGGGCGCGATCGGCCCGGAGCGGAACAGGCGATGCGACAGCACATCGAGTTCGGCGGCAATGTGCTCCAGCACATCGGCAAGGCGATCGATGATCGCCTCGACCAGCCCGGCGAACGCCTCGCCGGCGCTGGCCCGCGGCGCCGCGACGGCGGCGGTGAACGCGATCAGCGGCTCGAAGCGCACCGTGATCAGCCGCTGCGGCGTCAGGATAAAGCCGACCGGCGTCGTCTGGGGATCGGCGTCGGTGGCGCGGTAGACGAGCGGCGCGCTCAAATACAGCACCGTGTCTTCGACCCGCAGCCGGCTCGATGCCTCGATTTCGCTGAGGTCTGCGAGGTCGGGCAGGCGCAGCGCGCTGGCGCGCTCGACGAACGCCGCCTCGGTGGGGCTCGGCCGCAACAGGTCGACCCAGACGACGTCCGATGCCAGCGCGGCGGCGCCGAGATCGGCCGGTGGTTCGCGGACCTCGCCGCTGCTTGTGTAGAGCGTGAGCATAAACGCGATTGTAGCGCGGGGAGGCGCCTAAAGCCCGCCCAGCGTGACAATGAAATCGACGACTGAAGCGAGCCCCTCGCCGGTCTTCAGATTGGTGAAGACGAAGGGCCGCGCGCCGCGCATCTGCCGCGCGTCGCGCGCCATCACGTCGAGGCTCGCGCCGACCAGTGACGCCAGGTCGATCTTGTTGATGACGAGGAGGTCGGAGCGGGTGATGCCGGGTCCGCCCTTCCGCGGGATCTTGTCGCCGGCGGCGACGTCGATGACGTAGATCGTCAAATCGGCGAGCTCCGGCGAAAACGTCGCCGCCAAATTGTCGCCGCCCGATTCGATCAGCACGATGTCGACGGCGGGGAACAGCCGGGTCATCTCGGCGATCGCGGCAAGGTTGATCGAGGCGTCCTCGCGGATCGCGGTATGCGGGCAGCCGCCGGTTTCGACGCCGCGGATGCGCTCGGCCGGCAAGGCGCCGCTGCGGGTCAGGAACTCGGCATCCTCGCGGGTATAGATGTCGTTGGTGATCGCCACCAGTTCAAAGCGGCCGCGCATCGCCTTGCACAGCCGGTCCATCAGCGCGGTCTTGCCGGAGCCGACCGGGCCGCCGATGCCGATCCGCAAAGGTTCGCGCGCCGTCATGACCGAAAGAGCCGCGAATACTGCGTCTCGTGCGCCATCGCGGCGAGGTCGGCGGCAAAGCTCGCGCCGCCGAAATCGGCCGGATCGCGCGCCGTCGCGGCGTCCGTGGCGCGCGCGACGACCGGCTCCAGGGCACAGAGGATGCGCTGCCCGTCGGTCTGGCCGATGATGCCGAGCCGCAGCCCGGCCGACACCAGATTGCCGGCCAGCGCCAGCAGATAGCCGGTCAGCGCGTCATCGAGCGCGATCCCGGCGCGCGCCGCAGCGGCGCCCAGAACCGCGCTGTGACAAACCTCGCCCGGCGTTTGCCCCTCACCCTCCCATCGCTGCGCGATGGGTCCCTCCCTCTCCCCGCTTTGCGGGGCGAGGGTAAACACGGCGGTGCCGCTTCTCTCCCTCTCCCCGCGCGCGGGGAGAGGGCCGGGGTGAGGGGCGCACCACGCGGCCTCATAAGCAGCGAGGAACGCCGCGCCCGGCTGGGCGCTTTCGAGCGCCAGTTCGGCGCTCGCCCGGAAGGCGGTGCCGCGACGGTTGGCGGTGTCGAGCGCGGCAGCGTCGCCGACCGCAGCAGCCTGATAGGCCTCGCGCAGGATGTCGGCGTCGATCCGGCCGCCACCTCGCGCGACAATGGCCGCGATCCAGGCTTCCAGACTGGCGCGGTCGCTTACCGCGCCGCCGGCGACGGCGGCTTCCAGCCCGTGCGAATAGCTGAAGGCGCCGGTCGGAAAGCTCGGCGACAGCCAAGCCAACAGCCGGTAGAGGCCCGGCCGGCCGGGCGTTTCAAGGCTCATGGTCATGCCCCGGGCGCATGATCGTGCGCGGCGCCGGCATAGGCGCCGATTTCCGGGTCGAACGGCAACTCGCACCAGGTGATGTGGCCGCCCAGCCCCTCGACCATCTCGGCGATGACGCGGTCGGCGCGGATGCGCAGCCTGCCCTCGGCGACCTGCAGCGGCAGGTGCCGGTTGCCGAGATGCCAGGCGATGCGCAACAGGTCGGCCGGGCTGTCGGCGGCGATCTCGACGACCGGCTCGGCGGCGGCGCGCACCCGGATGTAGCTGCCGTTGTCGAATTCGAGCCCGTCGCCCTCGGTCAGGTGCTGGGCGCGCGGCAGGTCGAGCAGAAAAGGCGTGCCGGAATCGGCGACCAGCCGGATGCGCCGCCGGTGGCGATCGAGAAACGCCAGCGTCACGCTATCGACCGCCGCCTCGTCCGGCCAATGGCCGCGCGTATGAACCGTGATCGCCCGCCGCATTCAACTCACTCATTAATAAAGGAAATAGCGCTGCGCCATGGGCAAGACCGTCGCCGGCTCGCAGGTCAGGTGGACGCCGTCGGCGCGCACCTCATAGGTCTCGGGATCGACCTCGATATGGGGCGTCGCGTGGTTGTGCACCATGTGGCTCTTGTCGACATGGCGGATGCCGCGTGCCGGCAGGATCATCCGCGCGAGGCCGAGCCGCTCGGGCACCCTGTCGGCGATCGCGACATTCGGCAGGAAGGTCGCCGCCGAGGCCGAGAGGGCGCGGCCATAAGCGCCGAACATCGGCCGGTAGTGCACCGGCTGCGGCGTCGGAATCGAGGCGTTGGGATCGCCCATTAAGGCCGCCGCAATCGTCCCCGCCTTCAGCACGAGATCGGGCTTGACCCCGAAAAACGCCGGCGACCACAGCACGAGGTCGGCAAGTTTGCCGAGTTCGACCGAGCCGACATGCTCGGCGAGGCCGTGCGTCAGCGCGGGGTTGATCGTGTATTTGGCGATGTAGCGCTTGGCGCGGAAATTGTCGTTG
>DATLRS010000068.1:0-6736 GCA_035534535.1 Allostellaceae bacterium
GATCGGGCCCTTCGCGGCGCGGTGCAGGGCGGCCTCGTCGACGCTCGCGATCGTCGCGCCGCGGCGCGGCTGGCGCACCACCCGGGCATGCCGCATGCCGGGCAGCGCCAGATCGTGGATGAAGGCGGCGCCGCCGAACACCTTGGCGGCGAGATCGACGCGCGGCAGCGCGTGGCCGATGACGCGGTGCTGGCTCGCCGGCTTGATGTCGGCTCGGCCTGTGGCGGGACGTGCCAGATCGACCGCGCCGGCGAGCGACCAGTAATCCTGTCCGATCGCCTGGCCGCGGCGGATGACGGCGCCGTCGTCGACCGCCAGTTCGTCGCGTGGACAGCCGATGAGGGCGGCGGCCTGGTCGAGGAACAGGCCGCGCACCTCGGCGCAGACCAGCCGCAAGACAACGCCGCCGAACTGGATCGACTGGCTGCCGGCGGTATAGCCCTCGTTCGGGGTCAGGTCGGTGTCGCCGGTGTCGAGCCGGATGCGCCCGGGCGTCACGTCGAGCGCTTCGGCGGCGATCTGGATCATCGCGGTCAGGACGCCTTGGCCGATCTCGACCCGGCCGGTCGCGACCCGCACCTGGCCGGGCTCGGCAAACCCGACCCATTGGTCGAGACGCGGGTTCTGCGCCAGGAGCGGCGGCAGGCTCGGCGGTGCGCTGAGGGTCATCGCGAGGCTCCGTCGCGCAGCTGCAGGGCGGCCCGTTCGATCGCGCGCAGGATGCGCGGATGGCTGCCGCAGCGGCAGATGTTGTCGTCGAGCGCCAGGGCGATCTCGCGGCGCGACGGCGCCGGGTTGGCGTCGAGCAGCGCTTTCGCCGATATCAGGATGCCGGCCAGGCAATAGCCGCACTGCCCGGCCTGCTCGTCGAGAAAGGCTTGCTGCAGCGGGTGCGGATGCTGCGGCGTGCCGAGCCCCTCGACGGTGACGACCGCCTTGCCGGCGATCGTCGACAACGCCTTGCCGCAGGATTTCTCGGGCTTGCCGTCAACCAGCACCATGCAGCTGCCGCACTGCTCCTGGCCGCAACCGAATCTGCTGCCGACAAGGCCGAGATGGTTGCGCAGGGCATCGAGCAGCGGCGTATCGCCGTCGGCGGCAACGTTGACCGCGGTTCCGTTGACGGTGAAGGCAATCGCTGGCATCGGGTCCCTCGCGCTGGCCGCTTTGCGCCATCATAGCAGAGATCGCGCTTCAGCGGCGGTAGCGCTAGCGCGGGTAGCCAAAGCCCCAGGGCGGCGGCGGGTAGCCCATGGGCGGCGCGTAGGGCGGCGGATAGCCCCACGCCGGCGCATACCCCATGGGCGGCGGCGGATAGGGATAGGCCGCCGGGGCCGGGTATGGCGCGGCCAGATGGCGCAGTTCCTCGGCGTTCAACCGGTTGGCGGCCGAGTCGCCCGCGCCGGCGTAGCGGTGACGCGCGGTGTGCGCCCGGGGCGCCCGCTTCACTGTAGCCGCCGGGGCGGGTTGAGAGGCCGTGTTGGGCGGGCTCGGCGCAGCTGCCGGGGCAACCGGGCTCATCGGGCCGGCCGCCCAGGCGGGTGCGGCCACCGCGACGACGGCCGCCAGCGCGATGCCGCTCAAGAGACATTTCATGTCCGTCACCTTCCGGATTGGAAAAACCACTCCCGAACGATCCGTCGGGGCAGTTGAATAAACGTCGGCATCGTTCACTTGTCTCCACGGTTTTTTCGCGGCGGCGCGACGCACCGCCTTGCGGGCCCGCCCGAGCGGTGCTTGGCTGCGTCGGCAATGCCACAGCGCGAGGCCGGTATGCCCGAAAACCCGGTCGTCACGGTTTATATCGATTACAAAAGCCCCTACGCCTTTCTCGCGAAGGATCTTGTCTACGACCTCGCGCGCGATTTTGCGGTGGCGATCGACTGGCTCCCGTATGTGCTCGACATCCCGAGCTTTCTCGGCTCGGCGACGCTCGATCCGGCCGGCCGGGTGATCGACGAGAACCGCAACGCGCACCAATGGCGCCGCGTCAAATACTCGTACATGGATTGCCGCCGCGAGGCGCGAAAGCGCGGCCTCGTCATTCGCGGGCCGCAGAAGATCTGGGATTCGACGCTTGCCGCCGCCGGCCTGCTTTTCGCCAAAGCGCAGGGCGACACGGTATTGCGCCGCTACAACGACATGACATTCGAGCGCTTCTGGCGGCGCGACCTCAACATTGAAGACCCGGCCGTGATCGCCGCGGTGCTCGCCGAGGCCGGCGCCGACACCACCGGGCTTGCCGTCTATCTCGCCGGCGCCGGCCCGCGCGAGGTCGAGCGCCGGTCGCGCGCCGCCGAGGCGGCCGGCATCTTCGGGGTCCCGACCTTTGTCGTCGACGGCGAACAATTCTGGGGCCGCGAGCACCTGCCCGACATCCGCACCAGGCTCGGCCGATAACGCCGCCTTTGCCGTATAGAAAGCGAGGGGAGGGATCTTGAGCAAAAACATCATCTTCTTTGCCGACGGCACCTGGAACGGCCCGGGCGAACAAGACAGCGAGGATACGAGATCCGCCGCCAGCAATGTGTTCAAGCTGTTTCTGATGCTGGCCGGAGCCGACGTGCCGGCAACAATGCGGCTCGCCAACGAGCAGGAGCGCATCCTCGAAGCCGCGGACGGGACCGCCGAGCAGGTGGCAAAGTACCTGCACGGGGTCGGCGACTCGGACAACTTCCTGGCGAAGATTCTGGGCGGGGCGCTGGGCGTCGGCCTGATCACGCGCGTCGTGCGCGGCTACACCTTCGTATCGCGAAACTATCTCCCGGGCGACCGGATTTATCTCGTCGGCTTCAGCCGCGGCGCCTACACGGCGCGCGCTCTGGGCGGGTTGATCTCGGCCAAGGGAGTGCTCGACGCGACCGCGCTCGATCCGGGCGACAAAGAGGAGGCATATCGGTTCGGATCGGCGGTCTGGTACCAGTACCGGCGGGAGGGCCTGGCGGCGACCGGGCTTCCGCTCGAACACCTCGGAGACATTGTCCTCGACCTCCCCGGGTTTCTGCAGCGACCGCCGGCCGCGACCGCGCTGGTCCCCGCCCCGATCGAGGCCATCGCCGTGTGGGATACGGTCGGCGCGCTCGGCATTCCGATATTCGACAATCGGCACGTCGCGGTCGATGTCTTCCAGTTCGCCGACACCGTACTGAGCCAAAACGTGAAGAATGGCCGGCACGCGATCTCGATCGATGAAGAACGGGCGGATTTCACGCCGACACTGTGGAATCCCGACCCGACCCGCATCACGCAGGTGTTGTTCCCCGGCGCGCATGCCGATGTCGGCGGCGGCTACACCACCGGCAACAACGAAAGCGGCCTCTCCGATTGCGCGCTGCGATGGCTCGGTCGAGAGCTGCAGCAACTGGGTGTAATATTCGCGCAAACGCCGACAATCGCGATCAACCCCGACCCGAAGGGCACCGCTCACCGGCCGTGGCAGGAACCGCTTTGGGCTGCATTACCGCGCGATGCCCGGACATTTCCGACGGGGCTCGGGCTCTCGAAAAGCGTGATCGACCGGCTCAATGCCGGCCCGGTGATCCCCGATCCCGGCGCTCCCGCCGCGCCCTACCGCCCGACCAACATCGCGTCCTACCTGAGCGCGGGCCTTGCGACTGGTGGAGCTGCCGCTGCGATCGGTGGTGGGTTCGCCGCCGATCCGAGCGTTGCCGTGGCGAATGGCGACCAGGGTTGGCCCTGCTGAGGCTTGACCCTGGTGAGGCTTAACCCTGCTGAGGCTTGACATGGCGTTGAAGCTCGCAACCTTGCCGCTGCCGGCGGCCACAACTCGGGTAGCCCCGCTCCCTCCAACATTCGAAGACGCCACCGGCAGCCTAAGCAAACGACCCGCAGAGGAAGGACTCCCGAATGAGCGACGAACTGCCGACCGCCGCGCGCGTCGCCGATCCCGGCATCCGCGCCCTCTACCGCCAGGAAAACCGCTGGCAGGCCTGGCTCGATGTCGAGGCGGCGCTGGCCGCGGCGCAGGCCGAACTCGGCATCATCCCGGCCGCGGCGGCCACCGCGATCGCCGCCGCGGCGCATTACGAATTGCTCGACCGCGGCCGCATCGACGAGGGTTTCGCGCGCACCGGGCACACGATCGTGCCGCTGGTCTGGGAACTCTCGCGCGTTGTCGGCGAGCCGCATGGCGGCTGGGTGCATTGGGGCGCGACGACGCAGAACATCACCCAGACCGGCGATCTGTTGGTGCTGCGCCAGGCGCATGGCGTCTTCCTGCGGCTGATCGGCGACGCGCTCACCGCCGCCGCCGACCTCGCCGACAAGGGCGCCGACATGCCGATCGCCGGGCGCACCCACGGCCAGCACGCGCTGCCGGCGACATTCGGCTACAAGGTCGCGGTGTGGATCGACGAATTGATCCGCCACGTCGAGCGGCTCCGCGAGGCGGCGCCGCGGATCTTTGTCGCGATGCTGGGCGGCGGCGCCGGCACCTATGCCTCGCTCGGCAAGCTGGGGCCGCCGGTGCAGGAAGGCATCGCCCGGCGGCTCGGTTTCGGTTCGATGCGGGTGCCCTCGCGCGTCATCCTCGATCATCTCGCCGAGAACATCTGCCTGCTCGGCCTCTTGGCCGCGAGCTGCGGCCAGATCGGCCGCGAGATCTATACGCTGATGAAGACCGAGTTCGGCGAAGTCGAGGAACCGGTGCCGCCGGGCACGGTCGGCAGCTCGACGATGCCGCAAAAGCGCAACCCGAAACTGTGCCAGGACATCATCGCCGCGGCGGCCGAAATCCGCAGCACCGTGCCCTTGGCGCTCGAAGCGATGATGACCGAGCACGAAGCCGACCGCACCACCAGCGTCATCATGGACGGGGCCGAAGCGCGCGCCGCGATCGCCACCGGCGACATGCTCTCTCGCCTCGTCGAAATCCTGCGCGGGCTGACGCTTCATCCCGCCCGCATGCGGGCCAACCTCGATCTCGGCGGCGGCCTGATCATGGCCGAGGCGGTGATGCTCGATCTCGGCAAGGTGATCGGCCGCCAGCACGCCCACGACGTCGTCTACGACGCGGCGATGGAAGCAGCCGTCGCGGGCAAGCCGTTCGCCGACCTGCTGGCGGCCGACGCGCGCGTCACGGCCCATCTGGCGCCACGCGACATCGCCGCCCTGCTCGACCCGACCCTCTATACCGGCCTCTGCGCCGAGATGGCGCGCGACGGCGCGCAGCGGGCGCGGGCCACAGCGGCGGCGATCAGTCGGGAATAAGGTAAACCGTCACCGTAATCGACCGAGACTTGCGATGATCGATAGAACTCGATTTGATGTCATCAGGCAGAAACACGGGGGATACGCAAGCTGGGCTGTGTGGAGCGAGGCGTCAGAGACACCAAAATCTAATATTGGAGACATGAGTGTATTTGACTTAGAGGCAAATAGTTCACTACTACAGACAATAAAAGGCAACGTCGTCATGGTCGGTCTCAACATATCAAGATCATTCTCCGAACCATTTCGGAACTTTCATGATCCAAGCTCGAAGGCGCATGATTTCAAAATTCGATATGCCTTCATGAACACCAAATATTACGGCGCATACATGACAGATATCATCAAGAACGTTGAAATGGTTGATTCAAACGCTTTGCTAAAACACTTGAAGGCATCTCCCTCCCTGGTTCGAAAAAACGTCGAGGCGTTTCGCGAAGAACTTCAAGATCTCAACTCCGGCAAGTCGACCATATTGGCGTTCGGAGTTGCTGCACACAGAATCCTAGAGGACCACATTTCCAGTCACGAGTATTCTCGACTGATCAAGCTGACCCACTACAGCGATTGGAGGATGAATAAAGAAAAATACAGACAGTCCGTATTGGCGAAAATCAATTAGCAAAGCGTAGGATGGGTTGAGCGGAGCGAAGCCCATCGCCGGTGCCGCCGGGCGGTGGGCTTCGCGTCGCTCAGCCCACCCTACAAGCCTCGCCGTCATCGCCGGCGAATGCTTAAATTGCCATTATCATATGATATCGAACTCGCCTTCGCGGTTGGGGCCCGACGGCCAGCCACGCCGCGAGAGGCGGCGCACATGGCTGCAGATTCGCTGCAGATAACAGCGTAAGCAGCCAGTCGCTCACAACCATAGGGAGACGCGTATGCTGACCCTGTATTTCTCGCCCGGATCGAGCGCGATGGCGACGCATATCGCGCTCCATGAGATCGGCGTGCCGTTCGAGGCAAGGCTGACGCCGCTGCACCAGAACGCGCACCGCGCGCCGGACTATCTCGCGGTCAACCCCGAGGGCAAGGTGCCGACGCTGATGATCGACGGGCGGCCGCTGACCGAAGTGGCGGCGACATTGTGGTATCTGGCGCGGCGCTATCCGGAAGCGGGCCTCCTGCCGCAATTCGGCGATATCGAAGCAGAGGCGCGGGTCATTTCGTGGATGTCGTTCATCGCCTCGACGATTCATCCGGCGCGGCGCGCCGGCGGCGAGCGCTGGCACGCGGTGTTCGGCCTCGCCGAGCAGAAGCTGGGTGGCAGCGAGTGGACCGTCGAGCGCTATTCGATCGCCGACATCCACCTGTTCCGGCTGTTCTGGCGCTATGTCGACAGCGAACACCCTGACGACGGCGCCTTCCCCGGCCTGATGGCGCATTACCGGCGCATGCTGGCGCGCCCGGCGGTGCAGAAGACGCTGCAGGTCGAAAGCGCGATCGGCTACCACCTGCCGCGCTGACCTCACGCCAGATAGCCGCCGCCGTTGACGTGCAGGCA
>DATLRS010000069.1:0-4386 GCA_035534535.1 Allostellaceae bacterium
CGGGGCGACAGGGAGGAACCGATGCGCGGTCTGATGTTGGAGCAGCCGTTGCTGATCTCGATGCTGATCCAGCATGCGGCGCGCTTTCACGGCGATGTCGAGATCGTCTCGCGCCTCGTCGACGGCACCATCCACCGCTACACCTATGCCGAGGCCGAACGCCGCTCGCGCCGGCTGGCGCGCGCCCTGATCCGGCTCGGCGTCAAGCCGGGAGACCGGGTGGGCACACTCGCCTGGAACAGCTATCGCCATTTCGAATTGTATTACGGCATCTCCGGCATCGGCGCGGTGTGCCACACGATCAACCCGCGCCTGTTCGACGAGCAGATCGTCTATATCGTAAACCACGCGCGGGACAGGCTGCTGTTCGTCGAGACCAGTTTCATCCCGCTCGTCGAGCGGCTCTGGCCGCAGTTTCCAGCGGATTGCCGCCTGGTGCTGCTCGAGCCGGCCGAAACCAGCCTGCCGGTGCTGGCGACCTATGATGAACTGGTCGCCGGCGAGAGCGAGGAGGGTTTCGTCTGGCCGCAGTTCGACGAGCGCGACGCCGCCGCGCTCTGTTATACCTCGGGCACGACCGGCCGGCCGAAGGGTGTCCTCTACAGCCATCGCTCGACGCTGCTGCACGCGCTCGGCGCCTCATTGCCACATGCGATCCCGATGACCGCACAGGATGTCGTCTGCCCGATCGTGCCGCTGTTTCATGCCTGCGGCTGGGGCACCGCCTATACCGCGCCGATGAACGGCGCCAAGCTGGTCTATCCGGGCGCGAAGCTCGACGGCGCCAGCCTCTACGAATTGTTCGAGGCCGAAGGCGTGACGTTGAGCCTCGGCGTCCCCACGGTGTGGCTCGGCTTCGAGGCGCATTTGCGCGAAACCGGCAGGCGCTGTTCGACGCTGCGCGGCGTCCTGTCGGGCGGCGCGGCGGTGCCGCCCTCCTTGATCGAAGCCTTCGAGAACCGCGGCATCGACATGGTGCAGGGCTGGGGGATGACCGAGATGAGCCCGCTCGGCACGGTCTCGGCGCTGACCGCGAAACATGCCGGGCTCGACGCCGCCGGCAAGCGCGCGATCAAGGCCCTGGCCGGCCGGCCGGTGTTCGGCGTCGACCTGAAGATCGTCGACGATCAGGGTCGTGCGCTGCCGCATGACGGCAAGGCGGTCGGCGAATTGCTGGTACGCGGCCCCTGGATCGTCAGCGGCTATTTCGAGGATGACGAAGCGACCGCCGCCGCGGTCGAACCGGACGGCTGGTTTCACACCGGCGATGTCGCGGCGATCGACCCCGACGGCTTTCTGCGGCTGACCGATCGCAGCAAGGACGTCATCAAGTCGGGCGGCGAGTGGATCAGCTCGATCGATCTCGAACACGCCGCGATGGCGCACGGCGATGTCGCCGAGGCGGCGGCGATCGCGGTGCCGCATGCCCGCTGGGGCGAGCGGCCCCTGCTGATCGTGACGCCGCGTCCCGGCATGCAGCCGCAGCGCGACGCGCTGATCGCCTTTCTCGGCGAGCGCTTCCCGCGCTGGATGCTGCCCGACGATGTCCTCGTCGTCGAAGAGTTGCCGCACACCGCAACCGGCAAGATCATGAAGACGCGGCTGCGCGAGGTCTACGCCTCGCGCCATCCGGCGCAAGGCTAGGACCGCCCGTTGGATCACGCGTTGGATCACGCCGAGGCGATAACGCTGATCACCGAGAGCGCGGCCCTCGCCGCGTTCTGCGGGCGCCAGCGGGAAACCCAATTCGTCGCGGTCGATACCGAGTTCATGCGCGAGCGCACCTATTGGCCGATCCTGTGCCTGGTGCAGGTGGCCGGCCCCGACGAGGCGGTGGCGATCGACGCGCTGGCCCCCGGCATCGATCTCGCGCCGCTGCTGGCGCTGATGGCCGATCCCGCGGTCCTCAAGGTGTTTCACGCGGCGCGCCAGGACCTCGAAATTTTCTTTCAGCTGTCGGGACAGGTGCCGCACCCGGTGTTCGACACCCAGGTCGCCGCGATGGTGTGCGGCTTTGGCGATTCGGCGAGCTATGAAACGCTGGTCAAGCGGCTGGCCGGTGCCGGTCTCGACAAGGCCTCGCGCTTTACCGACTGGGCGCACCGGCCGCTGACCGCGCGGCAGATCGACTACGCGCTGGCCGATGTCGTGCATCTGCGCACCGTTTACGAGCGGCTGCAGCAGATTCTCGGCAAGAACGGCCGGGCCCATTGGTTCGCCGAGGAGATGGCCGACCTCGTCGATCCGGCGATCTACCGCGCCGTCCCCGCCGAGGCGTGGCGCCGCTTCCGCCTGCGCGGGCGGGTCGAGCGGCGCTTTCTCGGCGTGCTGCGGGCGCTGGCGGCGTGGCGCGAGACGGCGGCGCAGCAGCGCGACCTGCCGCGCGGCCGCATCATGCGCGACGAGGCGATGCTGGAGATCGCCGCACACATGCCGAAGACGATCGAAGCGCTGGCGCGCACCCGCAGCCTCGGCAAGGGCGTCGCCGAGGGCAAGCTCGGCCACGACATCCTCGACGCGGTGGCGCAGGGCCTCGCCGACCCGGACCCGCCGCCGGCGATCGCCGCCAAGGCCGAGGCGCCGCGCGGCATCGGGCCGCTGATCGAGTTGCTGCGGGTCCTCTTGAAGCAGCGCTGCGAGGATTTCCAGGTGGCGCAGAAGCTGGTCGCCTCGGCCGACGACCTCGAAGCGATCGCCGCCGACGACGACGCCGCGGTGCCGGCACTGGCCGGCTGGCGCCGCGAGATCTTCGGCGCCGACGCGCTGGCGCTCAAACACGGCCGCCTGGCGCTCACCGCCGGCAAGAACGGCATCGAACTGGTGCCCTTGCCGGGGCGCGAGGGCGCGTAAAGACCCTCACGGGCATTGAGCTGGCGCAATGACGGCGGCGCCGCGGCGGCGCATTGCTGGGCTCCGGCGGCCACACCATATAGCGCTCTGGAGGGCCGCGGAGGCTGCCTTATAGGGGCGCTGCGGCCGGTTCAGCGGGAGGGTTCCACGATGGATCTCGAAAAATATACCGAGCGCTCGAAGGGCTTTGTCCAGTCGGCGCAGAATTTGGCGCTGCGCAGCGGCCATCAGCGCCTGTCGTCCGAACACTTGTTGAAGGTGCTGCTGGAAGACAAGGAAGGGCTGTGCGCCAACCTGATCCGCGCCGCCGGCGGCGATCCCGGCACCGTGCTGGCGCAGGTTGACGCCGAACTCAACAAGCTGCCGCGTGTCGAGGGTAGCGGCGCCGGGCAGGTCTATCTCGGCCCCGAACTGGCGCGCATCTTCGACCAGGCCGAGAAGATCGCCGAGAAGGCCGGCGACAGCTATGTCACGGTCGAACGCCTGTTGCTGGCCTTGGCGATGGCCGGCGACACGCCGTCGGGCAAGGCGCTGGCGGCCGGGCCTGTCACGCCGCAGAGCCTCAACGCCGCGATCGAGACTGTGCGCAAGGGCCGCAAGGCCGAAAGCGCCTCGGCCGAGGAAGGCTATGACGCGCTGAAGAAATACGCGCGCGACCTGACCGAAGCGGCGCGCGAGGGCAAGCTCGATCCGGTGATCGGCCGCGACGAGGAGATCCGCCGCACGATCCAGGTCTTGTCGCGGCGCACCAAGAACAATCCGGTGCTGATCGGCGAGCCCGGCGTCGGCAAGACTGCGATCGTCGAGGGTCTGGCCCTGCGCATCATCAACGGCGACGTGCCGGAAAGCCTCAAGGGCAAGCGCCTGTTGGCGCTCGACCTCGGCGCCATGGTGGCCGGCGCCAAATACCGCGGCGAGTTCGAGGAGCGCCTGAAGGCCGTGCTCGCCGAGATCACCGCCGCGGCGGGCGAGATCATCGTCTTCATCGATGAACTCCATACGCTGGTCGGCGCCGGCAAGGCGGAAGGCGCGATGGACGCCTCCAACATGCTCAAACCTGCCTTGGCGCGCGGCGAACTGCATTGCGTCGGCGCGACGACGCTCGACGAATACAGGAAGCACATCGAGAAGGACGCGGCCCTGGCGCGGCGCTTCCAGCCGGTCTTCGTCTCCGAGCCGTCGGTCGAGGACACGATCTCGATCCTGCGCGGCATCAAGGAGAAATACGAGGTGCACCACGGCGTGCGCATCACCGACGGCGCGATCGTCGCCGCGGCGACCTTGTCGCACCGCTACATCACCGACCGCTTCCTGCCCGACAAGGCGTTCGACCTGATGGACGAGGCGGCCGCCCGGCTGCGCATGGAGGTCGATTCGAAACCGGAAGAGATCGACGAGATCGACCGCCGCGTCATCCAGCTGAAGATCGAGCGCGAGGCCCTGAAAAAGGAGCACGACCCGGCCTCGCAGGATCGCCTGGTGAAACTCGTCAAGGAACTGGAAGATCTCGAGCAGGAATCGGCCGAATTAACCGCG
>DATLRS010000070.1:0-44551 GCA_035534535.1 Allostellaceae bacterium
CACACTCGCGGCGCCGCCGCCATATTCATGGACGCGGGTGCGGGCGCTGTAGGGCGCCGGGGTCACATCGGCGACGATACCGTCCGGCGTGCGGCGCACCAGCACATTGCGGCCGCCCTCGCTCGGCCGCCCTTCGATCCAGTAGATGTCGCCGCCATCGCCCAGAATGTCGCCGAGCCCGATGCTGTCGCCGACAATCAGTTCGGAGGCGATCGGCGAGCGCCAGGCGCCGTAGGGCAGGGTTTCGCGATCAGCCAATTGTCCGGCCATCAATCGCCGGTGACAGCGATGGGGTGCGGCTCGCCGACGATCAGTCGCAGGCTCGAGGTTTCCTCGAGCGGTTCGGTCGAGGCGATCTCGATGCCGAACCCGGCGAGCCCGACATAGGTGCGCGAGCGGGTGGCATAGAGCCGGATCGAGGTGATGCGCAGATCGCGCAGGATCTGCGCGCCGAGCCCGACCTCGCGCCATTGCCGGCTGCGCTCCAGTTCGGACGCCGTGGTGTCCTCGGCGAGCGCGGTGGTGGGAACGCCCGACGTTCCCTCGCGCAGATAGACGAGAACGCCGCGCCCGGCCGCCTTGAAGCGGGCCAGCGCGGCGTGGATCGGCTTGGCGCCGCCGAACACGTCCTCGATGACATTGGCGCGGTGCAGTCGGGTCGGCACGTCGCACCCATCGCCGATCTCGCCGTAGACAAAGGCGAAATGGTGCACCTTGTCGAACGGGGTGACGTAGGCGTAGACGCGAAACGCGCCGGACTCGCTCTCGATGCCGAACTCGGCAACGCGGGTCACCAGCTTCTCGCGCGCCTGGCGGTAGGCGATCAGGTCGGCCACCGCGATGCGCTGCAGCGCGTGCTTTCTGGCGAAGGCGGCAACCTGCGGGCCGCGCATCACCGCGCCGTCGTCGTTGACCAGTTCGCAGATCGCCGCGACCGGCTCGATCGCCGCGAGGCGGCACAGATCGATCGCCGCCTCGGTGTGGCCGGAGCGCATCAGGACGCCGCCATCCTTGGCGATCAGCGGAAAGACGTGGCCGGGCCGCACAAAATCGGCGCGCCCGGCATTGCCGTTGGCGAGCGCCCGGATCGTCGCGGTGCGGTCATCGGCCGAGATTCCGGTCGTCGTGCCGTGCCGGTAGTCGACCGAGATCGTGAAGGCGGTGCCGTGGATTGCATCGCTGTCGGCGACCATCGGCGCGAGGTGCAGCCGGCGCGCGATCTCGCCGGTGACCGGGGCGCAGACGATGCCGCAGGTGTGGCGGATGATGAACGCCATCTTTTCCGGCGTGGTGTGCACCGCGGCGATGATCAGATCGCCCTCGTTCTCGCGGTCGTCATCATCGGTGACGACGACAATTTCGCCGCGGGCGAAAGCGTCGATGGCGTCGCGGACGCTCGCCGGGGGACTCGACTGGGACACGGGTGTTATTCTCCGAAACCGTTCGCCGCGAGGAAAGTCGGGTTGCCCTCGCGCAATTTCATCATAGTCAACCGCCATAGTATCGCACACGCGGCCCTTGCGCGCGGCTCGCATGTCTCGAATGCGCCGGCGCGCAGGTCGCTCGCGAAGCGGCGTAGCAAACCATCCGCTGCGCCGCCATAGAACTCGGCCAGCCGCTTTGCAAGATCGTGTGCTGGCGCGTCGCCCGCCATGGCTTCGCGCTCGGCGATCGCCATCGCCGTGGCGACGAGGCGCAGCTCGCGGTGACGCTCCTCCGGCAATAGCGGCAAGAGTTCGTCGAGCAGCCATTCGCGGCCGAGCGCCAACAGCGCGACGCCGGCCGGCAGATCACGCAGGTTTAGCCCCTCTCCCGTAATACGGGAGAGGGTGGCCGCGGGCGATAGCCCGCGGACGGGTGAGGGTGTCGGCAATGGCCCCCTCACCCAAACCCTCTCCCCCGGTGGGGGAGAGGGGGTCGCTTGAGCCGCTCCGGCCGGATCGAGCAGCATCAGCAGTTCGAGATCGCATTCGCTGGCGCGCCGCCCGATGATCGCGGTCGAGAGATCGCGCGCCCCCCCGATCAGGTACCGGTCGCTCTGCTGCAAGGCGATGACCGCCCAGCGGATATTGGCCAGGACCTCCCAGAAATGCACCCGCTCGGGGTCAAGGCGGCGGCCCGACGCGCTTTCGTAGCCGGCGTAGAACGGGGCGCGCTCGGCGATGCCGCCGGCCGCGCGGTCGAGCCGCGCGAAACGCCAGCCCTTGCAGCAGAACCAGCCGATATCCTCGTCCGGATCGCCCCAGCCGGCGAATTCCCAATCGAGGAGGCCGGTCAGCCGGGTGCCGTCGAGCAGGTAATTGCCGGTGCGAAAATCGCGGTGGCACAGCACCGGCGCGGCGGGCTCCGGAAGATGGGTTGCCGCCCAGCGGAGCGCCCATTCGAGCACCGGCCGCGGCGCGGGATGGCGGTCGAGATAGGCGCGGCAGGTTGCGATGTGCCGTTGGGCGTCGATCGCCGGCAGAAACGCGAGGTCGGGACGCGGCGGCCGGATCGTCTGCAGCCGCGCCAGTTCGCGCCCGAGCCGCTCGGCAATCGCCGGCAGCGCCGCTTCCAATGCCGGCTCGCCCGTGATCTGGCGCCCCTGCGCGGTGCCGGCGAGGCGGCGCATGACAAAGAACGGCTTGCCGATGATCCCTGGGTCGGCGCAGGCCCATAGCGGCTCGGGCACCGTGACCCCGGCGGCAAAGGCCGCCTGCAACACGGCAAATTCCTCGACGCGGGAAAGGCTCGACGGGATGCCGGTCGCGGCGTCGGTGCGCAGCACGAGAGGCTGGGCCCCGGCGAGAGGGCCGCCGCTGAACCGCGCGTCGAGGCCCCAATTCTCCTGGATCGCGCCGCCGGCAAGCAATTCCAGCCCGTCGATCTCGACATGGCTGGCGCCGCTCGCCTCGGCGAGAAAGCGGCCGAGCGCCGGCAGGTCAAATCGCGGCAACGCCGTGGCCGCCATCGACCGCGAGGACGGCGCCGGTCACATAGGCGCTGGCCGACGAGGCGAGAAACAGCAAGGCGCCGGCGAGGTCGGGCGGCTGCCCGATGCGTTTCAACGGGATCCGGCCGATCAGCTTCTTGCCGGCGTCGGTCGCAAAGAACGCGCGGTTGAAGTCGGTCTCGATGTAGCCCGGCGCGAGCGCGTTGACCAGGATGCCATAGCGCGCCAGTTCCATCGCCAGCACCTGGGTCAGATGGGCGAGCCCGGCCTTGGCCGCGCTATAGGCCGGCACCCGCCCGATCGTGCGCGACGCCAGCACTGAGGTGATGTTGATGATGCGGCCGGGGCGCTTCTTTTCGACGAGGTGGTGGGCGAATTCGCGCGCCGCGAGCCAGGCGCCCTTCAGGTTGGTGTCGACGACATAATCCCAATCGGCTTCGGTATGCTCGAACAGCGGCTTCGAGACCACGACCCCGGCATTGTTGACGAGGATCGACAATGGCCCGAGTTTTTCCTCTGCCGTGGCGATGCACGCGGCGATGCTGTCGCGCTGCGTCACGTCGCAGGCGACCGCCAGGCATTGCCCGCCGCGCGCTTCGATCTCGCGCGCCAGCTCATCGAGCCGGTCCTCGCGCCGCGCCGCAGCCGCCACCCTAGCGCCCGCTGCCGCCAGCACCTCGGCGAAATGATGGCCGATGCCGGAGGACGCACCGGTGACCAGCGCCACCTGCCCGGTCAGATCGAAGGAGGGGAGATCGACCATTCAGATTTCTTTCTCCACAGATGCCTGCCTCTTAAGATCATAGCCGCAATGTCGACAAAACCGCGTTGGAGGTAACGCCCAGCCGTGATACCTGTCGATCGACCGTTGGCAATCTGGACAACGGATCCTTCTGCTATACTCTCCGACACCAAACACAAGGATAAATAACAAGAAGGCGAATATATTCGATACGTAAATCGATAAAAGTGCTATCGGAAGAAAAACAATAAAGAAAAACAATACAGTGAGCTTGTAACGATCCAGTGGCGAGCGCACGACGGCCTGCCGCTACGTTAGCTCATTGGCCTGCTCACGCAGCGCGTATTTCTGAATCTTGCCCGTCGAGGTCTTTGGCAGCGGCCCGAAGACGATGGTTTTCGGCACCTTGAAATGCGCCAGATTGGCGCGGCAGAAGGCGATGATGTCGGATGCCGAAACCTCGGCCGCGCCCGGCTTCAGGGTAACGAAGGCGCACGGGCTCTCGCCCCAGGTCGCATCGGGCCGGGCGACGACCGCCGCCTCCATGACCATCGGATGGCGGTACAGCACTTCCTCGACCTCAATGGAGGAGATGTTTTCGCCGCCCGAGATGATGATGTCCTTGGCGCGGTCCTTGACCTCGACATAACCATCCGGGTGGATGACCGCGAGGTCGCCGGTATGGAACCAGCCGCCGGCGAAGGCTTCCGCCGTCGCCGCCGGATTGTTCAGATAGCCCTTCATCACCGTGTTGCTGCGCAGCATCAATTCGCCGATCGTCGTGCCGTCGGCCGGGACATCCGCGAGCGTCGCCGGGTCGGCGACGCGCTGCCGATCGAGCGTCAGATATGGCACCCCCTGGCGCGCCATCCGGGCCGAGCGTTGGGCGAGCGGCAGCCCCTCCCATTCCTCCTGCCGGGCGCACACCGTCGAGGGGCCGTAGCTTTCGGTGAGACCATAGAGGTGGGTGACGTGGAACCCCATCCGCTCCATCGCCTCGATCACCGCCGAGGGCGGCGCCGAGCCGCCGGTCGCCGCCTCGACGACATGGTCGAAGCGCCGCTTCACCGCGTCGGGCGCGTGCACCAGCATGTTGAGCACGATCGGCGCGCCGCACAGATGGGTGACGCGGTGCTCGGCGATCGCGGCGAAGATCGCGGCCGGCTCGACCCGCCTGAGACAGACATGGGTGCCGGCCACCGCCGTGACGCCCCAGGTGTAGGTCCAGCCGTTGCAATGGAACATCGGCAGGGTCCACAGATAGACCGAATGCCGGTCGAGCCCGAAGGTGATCGCGTTGCCGAACGCGTTCAGATAGGCGCCGCGATGGTGATAGACGACGCCTTTCGGGTTGCCGGTGGTGCCCGAGGTGTAATTGAGCGCGATCGCGGCCCATTCGTCGTCGGGCGGCGACCAGGAAGCGGCCGGATCGCCCTCCGCCAGGAAATCCTCGTATTCGGTGCCGCCCAGCGCCGGACCGGCCGCGCCGTCGGCGATCTCGATGAGCGGCATCGGCCTGCCGAATTCGCGCAGCGCGTCGCGCGCCAGGGCGCCGAACTCGCGGTCGGCGAGCAACAGCTTGGCGCCGCCGTGGCTGAGAATGAAGGCGATCGAGCGCGCGTCGAGCCGGTAGTTCAAGGCGTTCAGCACCGCGCCGGCCATCGGTACGGCGTAATGCGCTTCGAGCAGCGCCGGCACGTTGGGCGCCAGCACCGCCACCGTGTCGCCGACCCCGACGCCGCGCCGCCGCAGCGCATCGGCAAATCGCCGGCAGCGCGCGTCGAACTGGCGGTAGGTAAAGCGCCGCTCGCCGTCGATGACCGCCAGCTTGTCGGGATAGACCGCCGCCGCGCGCGCGAGGAACCCGAGCGGCGTCAGCGCCGCGAAATTCGCCGGGTTGCGCGCCAGATGCGGCGCCCCATAAACCTCGTCAGCCGGCGGCACGGGCAGCCTTTTTGCGATCCGAACTTTGATCCGACATGCTTAGGACCGCGAGGCCCACAGCGTCAAGCGGCGGACCACATGGAGTGTCCTCGCCCGGGCCGCGGCGCGACCGGGATCGCAGTGCAGCCGAATCGTCAGCCTGATGGTGCCCGGTCGTCGCAGCCCCCGGGATATGGATTAATCCTAACGAAACCTGTTTTGGTCCATATTGCCGATCGCCATGACGATCTCCCTGCCCGAAATTCGCGCTGCAAACCGCCGATTTTTTCGCCGCGTGCTCTATTCATTGCGCGAAGCGCGCTGGATCACCCGCGAACGTGTGATGCTTGGCGGCTGGGTCTTTGCGCTGCTGTCGGCTTTTCTGCTGGTCTGGGGGGTCGGCTTTTACACGGCGAACGGATTAACGGCGGCCAACGGCGAGCCGCTCGGCCCCGATTTCATAAATTATTACGCCGGGGCAAAGGTGGCGGCTAGCGGACACGCGCCCCTCGCTTACGACAATCAACGGTTTCTCGCATTCGAGCAGACAATAGTCGGTCCTTCGACAAGGCGGATCTACAGCTACCCGCCGCCCATGATGTTGCTGTCGCTGCCGCTCGCGCTGTTCTCGTATGTACCAGCGCTGATCGTCTGGACGTTGCTCGGCGCCGGATTATGCTTGGTGGTGTTGGGACAGCTGGTTGGCGTGCGAGCGGCAGCGTTTGCGGTAATCGGCGCCCCGGCTGCCTTTCTCAATCTGGTCGATTCCAATACCGGATATTTCACTGCATCCCTGCTTGGCGGCGGGCTGATGCTCTTGAACCGGCGCCCGATCATCGCCGGAATCTGTTTCGGATGCCTCGCCTATAAGCCGCATCTGGGTTTGCTGCTGCCGATTGCTCTCGTCGCGGAGGCTCGATGGCGCACGTTTGCTGCGGCAGGGGCGACGGTTGCGGTATTGGCGCTTGCCAGCCTTGCCTTGTTCGGGACCGGGACTTGGGCCGGCTTCTTCGATCAGATGGCCGTCAATCGTTCCCTGCTTGACATGCCAGTCCTCTGGAACTGGTTGCTGACGGTTTATGTCGCGGCGCGGGAATTGGGCGCGCCGCCTGTCCTCTCGTATACCCTCCAAACTGCGTCCGCCGCTGCCGCGTTGGCCGTGATCGCGATCGTGTGGCACCGTCCGGGGCCGCTCGAAATCAAGGCCGCAGCCTTAGCCGTGGCCATTTTTCTCGCAACGCCCTACGCCAACGGCAACGATGCGGTGGTCCTGCTCTTCGCCGCGGCCTGGCTCGGGCGCGAAGGGATGCGCACCGGCTTTCTGAACTGGGAACGGCTCGCCGTCGTCGCGCTGCTTCTGTTGCCGCTGCTGGCGAGCACCGCGGCCATTTTCGCCGGGATCCAGCTCGCGCCGTTCGTGCTGTGGTTGGTGCTGGCACTGCTCGCGCGCCGCGCGCTCCTGCAATAAACTATTTCTCAGTCCCTCCGCACAACATCGTTCGAGATGAGCCAGACCCCTCTGCCCGCCAACCCGCCGTGGCGGTGGGCTGTCGACCTGCTGCGCGACGCGCGATGGCTCACACGCGAACGCCTACTGTTGACCGGCTGCATTTTTGCCGCCGTATCGGCTTATCTCCTTTACTGGGGTGTCGGGTACTATACCGCCAATGGGCTGATCGCGGCCAGCGGCGAGCCGCTCGGTCAGGACTTCCTGAATTATTTCGCCGGGGCGCAGGTGGCAGCGAGCGGTCAAGCGCCGCTCGCCTATGATCACCATTGGTTCCTCGATTACGAGCGGAGGTTGGTGGGCCCGGTAACGCCGCGATTTTACGCGTATCCGCCGATCCTGATGTTGCTAACGCTGCCCCTCGCGTTTCTTTCGTATGTGCCGGCGCTCGTTGTCTGGACGTTGTTAGGGACCGCGCTGACGGTCGTCCTGCTGGGCCGGCTGGTCGGGTGGCAGGCCGCAGCCGTCGCGACCGTCGGCGCGCCGGCTGCTTTCCTCAACCTTCTGCTCGCTAACAATGGATTTTTCACCGGCGGTCTACTTGGCGGCGGGCTGATGTTACTCGATCGCCACCCGGTTATTGCCGGTATCTGCTTCGGATGCCTTTCCTACAAGCCGCACTTGGCCGTGCTGCTGCCGTTCGCGCTTGCCGCCGGTCGTCGCTGGCGCACGATGCTTGCTGCGGCCATCACCGTCGCGGCGCTCGCAACGGCGAGCCTGATTATGTTCGGAACGCCGACATGGTCCGCCTTCATGCACCAGATGAGGTTCAACCGGGCGCTGCTTGAGACCGACCCGCAGCTCTGGCACTGGATGCTAACCGTGTTCTCCGCCACCCGGCAGTTTGGGGGGCCTATCCTGCTTGCCTATGCCTTCCAGCTCGCGTCCAGCGGTCTGGCGCTGGCGGCTGTCGTTCTCGTCTGGCGCCGGCCGGGTGCGACCGAGGTGAAGGCCGCGGCTTTGCTGGTGGCAACCTTGCTCGCGACGCCTTATGGGCAGAACTACGATGCCGTGATCGTTATCTTCGCCGCTGCCTGGCTCGGTCGCGAGGGTACGCGCACGGGGTTTTTTCCGTGGGAGCGGCAGGCGATCGTGGCGCTGCTGGTGTTCCCGATCGTGACGGTGCCGCTGGCGCTGTTGGCAAATATTCCGCTGGCGCCGGTCTTGCTGTGGTTTGTTCTGGTGCTCCTGGTGCGCCGCGCGCTCTGCTCTCCAGTCGCCCTTCACAGCGGGGGGCTCGCGCCCGCCAGGGCAGCAGTTCAGCACCAGCCAACCGTGGTCAATCGATCATCGGCGCGCGCCGAGATGGATCCGTAACACCAGCTTGATCTTGCCGCCCGGCTCGGGCCGGGCGCCGCTCGACACCCCGCCATTATTGAGGATGACCCGGCGCGAGGCATCGTTGTCGTCGTCGCAGGTGATCTCGGCCTGCCGCAGCCCGACCTCGCGCGCCACCGGTAGCAGCAGGGCCAGCGCGCGGGTGGCATAGCCGCGCCGCCGCTTCCACGGCACGACCGCGTAGCCGATATGACCGGACACATAGGCCGGCAGCGCATCGCTCCCCGCGACAAAGCGCAGGTTGATCATGCCGCAGAATTCGCCGTCATCGAGCCAATAGAGGCGCGAGGGCAGCCGCGGCACGACCCGGCCGGACGACAGCACGATCGATCCGTCCTGGCGCGTCAGCTCGGCGAGAAAACCCTGCCGGTCGCGGCGCAGCGCGCCAAGCTGGTGCGCGCTGATGTCCTGTTCGGTGTCGGGCGACCAGCCCGCTTTCAATGCCGCCTCGTATTGTGCGAGGCGGCCGAGGTCCGGGAGAACGAGACGCAGCCGCGCCGCCGGGGCTGGCACCGGCACTAGAGGGCCAGCCGATCAGATTGCAGCGTCATTCCCGCGTTCGCGCGCGCCGGCGGGACTCCGGCGGCTTACTTGGCGGCCGCGACCATGATCTCGACCAGCACTTCCGGGCGCGCCATATCGGCCTTGACGCAGGCCCGCGCCGGCGGGTTCTGCGGGTCGACCCAGTCGTTCCACACCGCGTTCATCGCGGCGAACAACGCCATGTCCTTGATCCACAGATTGGCCGTCAGAAGGTTCGACTTGCTGGTGCCGGCCTCGCGCAGGTAGTGATCGATGCGTTCGAGGATCTGCCGGGTCTGCCCCTGCACGTCCTGGCTCGTATCGGCAGCGGTCAAACCGGCGAGAAAGACCCGGTCGCCGTGCACCACGGCGCGGCTCATGCGCGGTCCCGGCGGCTGGGTGGTGTCGATGCGGCGGATGCCGGCCATCTGCGTCCCTCCCTTAATTCAAGGCTTGAGGCCGGCAGTGTGGCGCGGCCGCCCGGCGAAGGGAAGCGCGCTTTGCCGTCGCCGGGCCATTGCCGGGCCGTCGCCGGCGGTCAGGAAGTTGCCGCGTCCCGGTAGTCGACGATGCGCTTGCCGTTGGCGTGGATGCCGAGGGTCACCAGCGGCCGCTCGCCGACGACGCGGAAGGCGTGCGGCCGGTTTGCCGGCAGGACGACCGTGACCCCCGGTTCGAGGGCGATCCGGGCAGCATCGCCCCCTGGCTCCTTCCCCGCCGCGTCGGCGAGCCAGGCTTCGCCCTGCCCGTCAAGCACGGTCAGGGTCTCGACATAGGGGTGCGAATGGACTCGCGTCTGGTAGCCCGGCGGCGAGGTTTGGATGCCGGTGCGGAGCGGCACGCCGGCGCCGGTGTCGTCGCCGATGATCGCCCGGTAGAGGGCGCCGCCGGGAAAGCTGACCTGCGGCCGTTCGGCGTCGCGGATCACGGTGATCTGATCGGGCATGAGGGTGGCTCCTGCGGCGAAATCACGGCAACCATACCACGCCGGGCGGCGTCTTGCCCGAAGGTTGAACAACCGCGCGGCGCCGCCTAGCCTGTCGGCCGACAGGACGCGCGAAGGAGCAAGGCGGCATGAAGATCGGGTTTTTTGCGGTCGGCATCGGCGCGACGGTCGAGCCGGCGGTGCTGCGGGCGGTCGCGATCGCTGCCGAACGGCTCGGTTTCGCGACGCTGTGGGCGCCCGAACACGTCGTGCTGGTCGAGCACTATGCCTCGAAATACCCCTATTCGAGCGGCCAGTTTCCCGGCGGATCGAAGATCGCGATCGGCGATCCGTTCACGACGCTGGCCTATGCGGCGGCCTGCACCACGACAATCCGGCTCGGCACCGGCATCTGCCTGGTGCCCGAGCACAACCCCTTGGTATTGGCCAAGACCGCGGCGACGCTCGACGTGCTGTCGGGTGGCCGCTTCATCCTGGGCGCCGGGGTCGGCTGGCTCGCCGAGGAATTTGCCGCCCTCGGCATCCCGTTCGAGCGGCGCGGCGCGCGCACTCGCGAATACATCGACGTGATGCGCCGCCTGTGGACCGAGGAGACGAGCGCGCACCAGGGCGAATTCGCTCAGTTCGAGGGCGTCTCGAGCTACCCGAAGCCGGCGCAGGCGGGCGGCATCCCGGTGTGGTTCGGCGGCGAGAGCGCCGCCGCGTTGCGCCGCGTCGCCAAATACGGCGATGGCTGGATCGGCTTCAAGGTACTGCCCGACGCGGCCGCCGCCAAGATCCGCCGCATCGAGGAATTGCTGGCCGCCAACGGCCGGCCGCGCACCGACGTGACGCTCGCCGTCTCGCCCTACACCGATCCGATCACCCCCGACGATCTCAAGCGCTATCGCGACGCCGGTGCCGACGAGGTGGCGCTGTTATTGCGCGGCCGGCCGCGCAACACGGCCGAAATCGTCGAACGGCTCGAACAGATGGCGCGCGATTTCGTCGAGCCGGCGGCCAAGCTGTGATAACTGGAAGCGGCCCCGCTCTGGAGAAAGCCACACGCCCATGAAACACGACGACCGGCCGCGCGACTATCGCAAGGACACGCTGCTGACCCATCTCGGGCGTGATCCCGAGGCGCAACACGGCGCGATCAATCCGCCCGTCTACCATGCCTCGACGATCCTGGCGAAAAACATGGCCGACTGGGAGGCACGGCGCGACCCGTCGAAACGGTTCGACGGCAAGACGATCCGCTATGGGCTGCACGGCACGCCGACGACCTTCGCGCTCGAAGAGCTGCTGGCCCAGATCGAAGGCGGCCACCGTGCGATGCTGATGTCGTCGGGGCTGGCGGCGGTGACGGCGCCGCTGCAGGCCCTGCTCGGCGCTGGCGACCATTGCCTGATGGTCGATTCGGTGTATGGCCCGGCGCGCAATTTCTGCAACGGCCTGCTGGCGCGCTGCGGTGTCGAGACGACCTTTTTCGACCCGCTGATCGGCGAGGGCATCGCCGAATTGATGCGGCCCAACACACGGGTCGTTTATTGCGAGTCGCCCGGTTCGTTGACCTTCGAGGTGCAGGACATCCCGACGATCGCGGCGGTCGCGCACCGCCACGGCGCCAAGGTGCTGATGGACAACACCTGGGCCTCTCCCTACCTCTTCCGCTCGTTCGAGCACGGCGTCGACGTATCGATCCACGCCGCCACCAAATACATTGTCGGCCATTCCGACGTGATGCTCGGCGCCGTCATCTGCAACGAAGAGAATTTCATGACGGTGCGCGCGGCGGCCGGCGAGATCGGCCATTGCGCCGGGCCGGACGATGTCTATTTCGCGTTGCGCGGCATGCGCACGCTCTCCGTGCGGCTGGAGCGCCACCAGAAGAACGCCCTCGAAGTCGCCCGCTGGCTGCAATCGCGGCCGGAGGTCTCGCGAGTCCTCTACCCCGCGCTGCCCGAGGATCCCGGCCACGCGATCTGGAAACGCGATTTTCTCGGCGCCAGCGGTCTGTTCGGCGTGGTGCTGCAAGCGGCGCCGAAGGAGGCCGTCTACGCCTTCATCGACGCGCTCGACCTGTTCGGCATCGGCGCCAGCTGGGGCGGCTTCGAGAGCCTCATCCAGCCGGCCTTCCCCGAGCGCAGCCGCACCGCCCGCCCGTGGGCCGCCGAGGGGCCGTTGGTGCGCCTCCATATCGGCCTCGAAGACCCGCAGGACCTGATCGCCGACCTGGCGCAGGGCCTCGACAAATTGCGCGCCGTTGCCAATCCCGCTATCTCGGCGTAACTGCTTCGATTGCCTCGTATGAAGGACCCCGCCTATGTCTGATCAAACATCGGCCCCGATCAATCTCGAATTCTACGGACCGGCAGCCCTGATGGCTGTCTCTCAGCTGATAACTCTACTGGTTTCAAAGGGTACCATCACACGTCACGACGGCTCAGCGATCTGGCAGACAACCGCCGAGGGTTTGCGCCCGCAAGACCATCCGGGCATCCGGCCGATCCGGGAAATGCTGATGTCGCTTAGTAGGAGCGTCGGCGAACTACAAGACGCCGAATAGGTAGCTGTTCCGCCGATGTCGGACACCGGGGGTAGCCACGGAGATGATGAAACATCAAGATGGGTTACTGATGTCCGAGAGGGCCGCGTTGCCGGGATCGAGTTACTCGAGAGCAGGCCAAAGAACATCACGCTTCATCGGGTTGAAGACCACGAACTCGAAATGCTTATGAATATATCTCGGCCAGTGGCCCTTGCAGTTTCCACTACAAGTATTGGAGCATTCTTGGGATTGCTTCCGTCGATTCAATTAATTATTGATTTGGTGGATAGTCAACAGCATGCGCTGTCGTCGTTTGATTTGATCTTAGTGGCGTTGGACGCCGCGTGTCTGGCGACCGGAGTCGCAACAGGCGTGTTCGCATGGCGAGGACAAATGCAGGCTCGTCGCACGCTTGCCGCCATCCGTGCTCGACCGCTGTCGCCGATGACCGGAACAACAGCGCAATGACCGGGATGCATGCCGGATAATACCGGCTCGGCATTTCACATTGCGCCGCGATGCCGGCACAATGCGATGGGCGAGGCCGGCCGCGGCGGGCCAGGGGAGCGGAGGACGGCGATGGACAATCTGGAGGCGGGCGGCGACGCCCGGCTTGAGCAGACCTACCTCGAGCGGGCGCGCGAGCTGAAGCCGATGCTGGCGGCGGCCGGCGACGCGATCGAGGCCGGCCGCGAGGTGACGCCGCAGATCGTCGACGCGATGATCGAGCGCGGCATCTTCCGCATGCTGCTGCCGCGCTCGATCGGCGGCGCCGAGCTCGATCCCTTGACCTATACCGCGGTCCTCGAAATCCTGGCGCAGGGCGACGGCAGCACCGCGTGGTGCCTCGGGCAGAATTCGGGCTGCTCGATGACCGCGCCCTATCTCGCGCCCGAGATCGCCCGTGAGATCTTCGGCGGGCCGCGCGGCATCCTCGCCTGGGGCCCGGAACTGCCCAATGCCGGGCGTTGCGTTGCGGTCAAGGGCGGCTTTCGCGTCACCGGGCACTGGGGCTTCGCGACCGGCAGCCGGCACGCCAGCTGGCTCGGCTGCCATGTGCCGATCTTCGAGGAGGACGGCAGCGCGCGCCTCGCGCCGAGCGGGCGCCAGCTGGTGCGCACGATGCTGTTCCGCAAATCCGAAGCCACGATCATCGACAATTGGCATGTGCTCGGGTTGCGTGGCACCGGCAGCGACAGCTACGAGCTGAGCGATCTGTTCGTGCCATTGTCGCACACCGCCGCGCGCGACAACGACGCCGAGCGCCAGGAGCCGGGGCCCCTCTACCAGTTCACCAGCGGCATGATCTATGCGATGAGCTTTTCGCATGTCTCGCTCGGCATCGCGCGCGGCGCGTGGGATGCGTTCGTCGAGATCGCACGCGACAAGGTGCCGCGCGGCGCAACTGGCACCCTGCGCGAGAACAACGTCATCCAGGCGCAGGTCTCGCAATGCGAGGCGCGCCTTCAATCGGCGCGCGCCTATCTGCGCGGCGTCATCGCCGCGATGTGGGACGAGGCGCAGCGCACCGGCCGGATCGGCGCCGAGCATCATCCGCAGTTGCGCCTTGCCTCGACCTGGGCGATCCACCAGGCGCGCGATGTCGTGGCGACCGTCTACCACGCCGCCGGCGCGACCGCGATTTTCGAGAGCAACCCGCTGGAGCGGCGCATGCGCGACATCCACGCCGGCACGCAGCAGGGCCAGGGCCGCCCCATTCACTTCGAGACGGTCGGCCAGATGCTGCTCGACCTGCCGCCGCAAGGCCGCATGTTCCGGTAAGCGTCAGAGGAGATAGAATAAAAAGCGGCGAGGATCGCCCCGACAATCGTCACCAGTGCTTACGGCCAAAACGGCGTTGGGCGCATCGAGAAACCGGTCGTAATATCAATGCGGAAGAGTACCGTTCCCGGTGGGGCGCGCGGGCTTCAAACCCGTTGGAGGGCGCGCAGGCGTCTTCGGTAGGTTCGACTCCTGCCTCTTCCGCCATTTCCCTATTTCTGGCCTCTCAGGCTGTCGCGCGCCCTGAAAACCCCTTAGTTTCCACCTCCACCACTCGGCGGGACACGGCCGCAGTTGAGCCCGCCCGGCTTGAAGTTGGGTGTTGGGAAGTGGCTTATATGCGGCAACAGTGGTCAGCGCGGAGAGCTGTTTGATGCACCTCCAGCCTTCCTCCCGGCAGCGCGAACTGATCGCCCTTGCCCGCCGTCTGGCGCGCGAGCGCTTCGCCCCGCGCGCTGAGCGCCACGACCGCGATGCGTCCTTTCCCTTCGACGACTATGCCGATCTCCGCACCGAGGGGCTTCTCGGCTTGTGCGTTCCCGAACGTTACGGCGGGCTCGGGGCTGACTACGAAACCTACTGCCTGGTGGCAGAGCAGCTTGCGCAGGGCAATGCCTCCACGGCGCTGACCTTCAACATGCACTGCCTCACGATGCTGATGATGGGCCCGATTGCCGATGACATGGCGATGCCTGCGGCCGTGCGTGAACGCCACGAGGAGCTCCGGGCCGCCAAATTCCGCGAGGTCGTGGAGCAAGGCGCCTTCTACGGACAGCCCCACAGCGAGCCGCTGGAGCAAGGCGAGACCGATGCCAAGCTCGGTGTGGGCGGCCGGCGCTTCGGTACCACCGCCCGGAAGGTGGATGGCGGCTATCGGGTCGACGGGCGGAAGTTTTTCGTCTCCCTGGCCGGCTGCGCCCCGTATGACGCCACCCCCGCCATCCGGGTTGGCGACGAGCCCTGGATCGAGCGCACCCTGTATCTCCAGATTCCCAAGGACGCGCCGGGCGTGTCCTTCCTCGGCGACTGGGATCCGATGGGGATGCGCGCCACAGTCAGTCGCGACATGTTGCTCCAGAACGTGTTCGTCCCCGACGACGCGGAGGTGCTGCCGCCCGGCCTGTTCGGGGCCATGTACAACGCCTTCCCCCACCTCTTCATCAGCTTCTCCGCGACCTTCCTCGGGCTCATGCAAGCCGCCTACGACGGCGCCCTCGCGTACCTGACCGGTCGGATGGCGGGCGCGCCCATCCCGCATGCCGAGATCGCGGCGAAGGGTCATGCGATCGCAGAGATGCTGTTTGCCGTCGAGTCCGCCCGCGCGATCTACTACCGTGCAATCTCGGAGGCCCAGGTCGATGCTCCGCCGGAGGCAGTCCAGCGCGCCCGAGCGGCGCACGTCACCGTGCAACGCGCCGTGGTCGCGGTCACCCAGGAGGCGATCCGTGTCTGTGGCGGGCGGGCCTTCCTCAAGCGCTATCCGCTCGAGCGCTACGCCCGCGACGCACGCGCCGCCGCGCTGATGCGGCCGTGGACTGAGGAGTTCACGCTGCAGCAGGCTTGGGAGGCCGCGCTTGACTCGGACGGGCTTGACTCGGACGGGCAGCGAGGCGGTGCCGCAGGGGCATGAGGGTATTTTTGTCGCCTGCGAGAAAGACGGCGCAGCTTTGCTGCCGATGATTGCGAGAGCCTGCCCTCGCCGGCCGGGTCGCGCGCCGCGGCAGCGCCATCCGACAACTCCTCGGCCGAGCGCGTCGCGGCGGCGCCACGATCGATCCGGACGCTACGGGGTCGTTCGCCTCCCGGGCGTGGCTCTCTTCAGGCCGCCTCTAACCCCCGGGCGGCGGCCGCAGGTTGCCATTTGGATCGTAGACGTGGATCTGGATCGCAGCGACCGTCGCGTCGATGTCGGTTGTCGCGATCGGCGGCTCCATGGCGGCCTGGCACAGGGTGGCGTGCAGCACCCAGACAAAGCCGCCGTGCCACGGCGGGCCGAGCCGCTCCAGCGCGACGCAGCTGCGCCCTCCGTCGACGAACGCGATCGTGCTCTGCGCCCCGCTTTGCCCGTTGCCCGGTCGAAAATCGTGCCAGCCGACGCCGCGCCGGGCCACCTGGTTCATGTCCTTGAAATCCTGCGGCATGTGTTCATAACCGGACCAAACCGTGCACGAATCGTTATAGAGATCCGCCGTCACCTTGTAGGGATCGAAGACCAAAACATCGCCTTCGACCGCAAACCGACCGATATTCGCCGTGATCAAGGGGTGCACGATCGTGCAATCGCCGTTCGAGAACGGGTCGGCGCCGCGCCCCCTAAAGGCCGCGCCGCTCATCACCATCGGCCCGCTCTGGCATGTGCCGCTGGCGGCGGCCATGCGCGCGCCGGCGCACGGGACCACTTGCCATTTGTCCTCCTCGACCCGCAGCGTGCCGATCATTCCCTGCGTCGGCGCGAAGCGCCGCGGCGGCAGCACCCTCGGCGCGCTGACGACGAGGTCGGGCAGGGTTGTCTGCAGCACTTGCGCCGAACTCGGCCGGGGCGGCACCAGCAATGCTCCGGCGATGGCCAGCACCGCAACCGCCGCGATCTTGAGCATCGTTCTCCCCTGCCCCCAAGCTCTCTCGGCGGACAACGCGCAAGCGTCTTCTTAGCCGTCGATCATGTCAACGCCGGCGAGAAAAATGCATCGGCGAGCCGGCGTAAAAGCGCGGCGTCAGGCGGTTAGGCGGCGCTACTCGTCTTCGGCGTCAATCGCGCTTTCGTGCCAGTGGCGCAAGAGGCGGCGCGACAGGAGGTCGAGCAGGACATAGATGACGATCCCGGTCAGCGACAACAGAAAGAGGGCCGCGAAGAGGCGCGGGATCGCCAGCCGGTAGCCGGCTTCGAGGATGCGGAAGGCGAGCCCCGTCTCGGCCCCGCCGGTGCCGGCGACGAATTCGGCGACGACGGCGCCGATCAGCGCGAGCCCGCCGCTGATCCGGAGACCGGCGAGGAAATAGGGCAGCGCCGTCGGCAGCCGCAGATACAAGAGGGTTTGGCCGGGCGAGGCGCCGTAGAGGCGGAACAGCGCCAAGAGATTGCGGTCGGCGCTGTTGAGCCCGACCGTGGTGTTGGAGACGATCGGGAAGAACGCGACGATCCAGGCGCACACCAGGAGCGCCAGAAACGGCTGGCGCACCCAGATGATAATCAGCGGCGCGATCGCGACGATCGGCGTCACCTGCAGGATGACGGCATAGGGGAAAAGGCTGATCTCCAGGATGCGCGAGCGCGAAAACAACAGCGCAATCGCACCGCCGAAAAACGCCGCCGCGGCGAGCGCCGCCAGGGTGACGCGCAACGTCACCAGGAGCGAGCCGAACAGGCTCGGCCCGTCGACCCACAGGCTGCGCGCGACGGCGCTCGGCGCCGGCAGGATGTAGGGCGGGATGCCTTTCAGCCGCACCACCGCTTCCCAGGCCGCGAGAAACGCGAGGCCGACCGCGACCGGCGCCAAAATGCGCAGGCTGCGCCGCATCGCACCCTCCCTAACCCTCCCCCGCGTGCGGGGGAGGGAAGGGTGGGGGTGCCATCGCCGCGGCGAGCGCCGCCGATACGCTCTCGCACATCGCCGCGTAGGCCGCGCTCGTGCGCACGGCGCGGTTGCGCGGTTGCGGCAGGAGAACCGGCAGGTCGGCGGCGATCCGGCCGGGGCGCGGCGTCAACACCGCGATGCGGCTCGAGAGATAGACCGATTCGAAAACGCTGTGCGTGACGAAAAGGATCGTCGGGCGGCTGGCCTCCCACAGTCGCAACAGATCGTCGTTGAGGGCGAGGCGGGTGATCTCGTCGAGCGCGGCGAACGGCTCGTCGAGCAGCAACAGGTCAGGCTCGGTGACGAGCGCCCGGGCGATCGACACCCGCATCCGCATGCCGCCCGACAGCTGGTGCGGATAGGCGCGCTCGAACCCGGCGAGGCCGACGGCGCGCAAGGCGGCGGCGGCGCGCTCGCGCCCGGCCGAGCCCACCCGCCCGGCGATGCGCAGCGGCAGTTCGACGTTGCGCGCCACCGTGCTCCACGGCATCAGGGTCGGGTCCTGGAAGACAAAACCGATGCGGCCGGTGGCGCCGGCGCCGCCCGGCGGCCCGCCGAGGCGCAGCGTGCAGCTGCCGCCGGTCGGCTCGGCGAGGCCGGCGACAATCCGCAACAGCGTGCTCTTGCCGCAGCCCGAGGGGCCGAGGAGGCTGAGAAACTCGCCGCGGGCCACCGCCAGATCGATGCCGCCCAGCGCCTCGGTCCCGCTGGCGAAGCGCTTGCCGACGCCGCGCAGCGTGACGACCGCCGGCGCTGCATCTGCGGCCGGCGTGCTGCGAGACGCACCCTGCGGGCGCTCCTCGGCATGAGGGGCGTTATCGGACAGCATTAGCCGGGACACCTCATCCTGATGAGCGCGCGCCGCCCGCGTCGCGACGGACGCACGGCCAGATTGCGAGAGCGGCTGATCAGGGCAGCATCCCGACCTTCTTGTTGACGAACTTCAAAGTGAAGGCGCGGCGGAAATCCATGTCGGCCGGATAGAGCTTGGCCCTGGCCATCGTCTCGAAGAAATCGCGCCAGCGCGCTTCGCTCATCGCGCCGATGCCGTAGCGCTTGGCGTCGCCGCTGTCGATGATGCCGTACTGCTTGATCTTGTCCCTCCCGTAGGCCAGCAGCGCGTCGGTCATCTCGGGATTGTCGCGCTTGATCAGCGCGTTGCCGGGCGCCGGATCGCCGTTGAGATAGCTGTACCAGCCCGCGATGCTGGCGTTGACAAAGCGCTGCACGAGGTCGGGCTTGTTGTGGGCCAGCGTTGCCGAGGTTTCGATCAGCCCGCCATAGCCGCTGTAACCGGCATCGGCGAGCAGCAGCACCACCGGCTTCACCCCGGCCTTCTCGATGGTGAACGGCTCGCTCGTCAGGTAGCCCTGCTGGATCGCCTTGGGGTCGGCGAGGAACGGCGCAACGCTGAAGACATAGGGCCGGATCTGGTCGTCGGTATAGCCGAATTTCTGCTTGAGGAATTGCCAGCTGGTGACGCGCGTGTCGGAGCTGATCATGATCGGCTTGCCCTTCAAATCAGCGAGGCTGTCGTCGCCTTGCCCCGGATGGGCGATCAACACCGCGGGGTCCTTCTGAAAGATCGCCGCGACGGCCACCATCGGCACGTTCTCATGCACGAAATTGAGCGGCACGAAGGAATTGGACGCGATGTTGAAGTCGAGCACGCCGGCCGCCAGCAGCTGGGCATGGTTGACCTGCGGGCCACCCGGCTCCAGCTTCACATCGAGCCCGTAGCGTCGATAGATGCCGGTGGCGATCGCCTGGTAATATCCGCCATGCTCGGCCTCGGCCTTCCAGTCGGTGCCGAAATTGACGGTATCGAGTTTGCCGGTCTCGACTTTGCCGGTTTCGAGTTTGCCGGTCTCGGCGGCGGCCGTTCGCAGCAGCGTCAGTGCCGTGCACGCAACGAAGGCGGCCGCGAGCAATCTCCATGTCCTGCGGTTCATCGAAAGCCGGCCTGTCCAACACAATGGGACGGGGAGTGTAGTCTGCGGCGCCGCGGGGCGTCGAGCGGTCGGTCGGTGCGCTGCCGCGGTGGGGCGCTATCGCAACCGGCGGCACAATCCTGTATTATGGTCGAAAATGTACGGACCGCGATCGTGCGGCCCGCTCGGAGCAGGGCTGGAACATGAAGAATCTGCTGGCCGTGATCGGCGACGGCGACGCCCGGCTGGTCCTCGAAGCGGCGCTGCTGGTGGCGCGCCGGTTCAACAGCCATATCGTCGGACTCCACAGCCTGACGACCGAATACGCCGTGGTGTTCGGCGGCGAGATGGGGTTTTCGATTTCCTCCGAAGTCGACCGCACGCTGGAGCGCGAGGGGCACGAGCGGCGCGATCAGGCGCGCCGGCTGTTCCGCGACTTCATGAACGCCCAGGGCGTCGCGATCGGGCCGCCCACCGCCGACTATGACGGCCCGACCGCCTCGTGGCGCGAAGAGGACGGCCGGCAGAACGCGATCGTCGGGATGAGCGGCCGGGTTTACGATTTGATCCTCGTCGAGCAGCCGGAAAAACTGGCCTCGATCGCCGAGGCGACGCTCGAGGATGCGTTGTTCGAGAGCGGCCGGCCGGTGCTGATGGTGCCCAAGACGCTCGGGCCACGGCTCGGCGACACGATCGCGGTGGCCTGGAACGGCAGCACCGAGACGGCGATGACGGTGGCGCTCGGCATGCCGTTCCTCAAGCAGGCGAGTCACGTCGTCGTCATTGCGGTCGGCCCGCAGAACATGCCCGAGCCGGGACCCTCCGGCGAGGAACTGGCCCGCAGCCTGGAGTTGCACGGGCTCAATGTCAGCCTGCGCCCGGCCTATGGCAGGCAGAAGGCGATGGGCGAATCGTTCCTGAAGGAGGCGGTGGCGGCCGGCGCCGACCTGATGCTTAAGGGCGCCTATACGCAAAGCCGCATCCGCCAGATGATCTTTGGCGGCGCCACCCGTCACATCATCATGGACGCCAAGATCCCGGTGCTGATGGCACGCTGACGGCGCCGGCCGGCGATCGTCGGCCGCGGGCGAGTTGGACAAGCGGTCGCAGGGGCAAGGCTGCCCCGTAGCACTGGCCGACCGGTTGGCATAATCTCGGCGCCGCCCGGCGGCTGCCGGGGCACGGGTAATCTGGGAGGTCGAGGATGCGATGGTCGACGCTTCGCCGGGCGACGGCGGTGTGCGCATGTCTTACGGTGCTCGCCGCAGCGGCCACGGCCTTCGCGCAGGCGCCGCCCTATCCGCCGCCGCCAGCGGCGGCGCCGGGTCCGCTACCGGCCGGTCCGCAGGCTGCCGAGATCGCCTCCTGTCTGTGCCTGCAGCAGGACGTCAACGCGCTGAGCGCCGACCTGACGGCCCGGCAGCGGAGCTATGAGTCGGTGCGTGACCAGCTGGCGCGGCTCGACGGGCAGCTGCAACGCGAGCGCGCCGGGGTCGATGTCAACAACCCGGCGGCGGTCGCGCAATTCCGTCAGCTCCTGGAACGGCGCGATGCGGTCTTCCGGCGGCAGAGCGGACCCGAGTTCAGCGGCCTGTCGGCGGTGACGGCGCATTACAACGCGCGGGTCAACGAATACAACGCGCGCTGTGCCAACCAGCCACGCAACGCGGAGCTGCTCGCCCAGGTGCAGGCCACGCTGTCCTGCCCGGCGCCGCGTTAAGGGCGTGGCTCAGCGCTCGGCCGACCCGGGATAAAGCTCCTCGGGGGCGATTTCCGGCTCGGCGATGACCGCCCAGCTCGCCTCCCGCCAGGCGCGGAAAAAGCAGCTGCGCCGGCCGGTGTGGCAGGCGACGCCCGTCTGATCGACCAAGAGCAGCACGGCGTCGCCGTCGCAATCGAGGCGCAGCTCGTGCAGTCGCTGCACCTGCCCCGAGGTTTCGCCCTTGCGCCATAACGCCCGGCGCGAGCGCGACCAGTAGCAGGCGCGCCCCTCGGCGAGGGTCAGCCGGACCGCCTCGCGGTTCATCCAGGCCATCATCAGCACTTCGCCGGTGTCGTGCTGCTGGGCGATCGCCGGGACCAGCCCGTCGGGGCCGAAATTGATCTCGCCCAGGGCGCGCTCGACGGCATCGCTCACGGCTTTCTCCTCCTCGCAGAACGCAACCCCGGCGCTAAGCAAACTTTCCTTGATTGGCGCACAAATCGTCGGCCTTCCTCGTCCACTCCCTCTGCGCCCCCGTGGGCCATGGCGGGGGGGCGGAGAGGGTCGCGGTGAGGTGGGGGGATGCCAGAGCGCTTGCCGACGCCCACCTCACCCTCCCACGCCTGCGGCGTGGGTCCCTCCCTCTCCCCCCTGAAGGGCGGCGAGGGGAAATGTGGATCGTGCCAAGCAATTCTGCTTAGCTGCGAAACCGCAGCACGCGCTCCCGGACCGGGTTGACGAAGGGCCGCTTGGCGGCCGAGGCGCGGGCATATTCGTTCTTCAGCCGGTGGTACCATTTGGCCTGGGTGTCGGCGTCATCGATCAACAGCAGTGCCGGATTGTATTTGAGGCCGCCGCTCTGCAACGCCAAGGTATCGCGATCCTGCAACGCGAACGTTCGCAAAGCGAGGTAGACAATGGGCTTTATCGCGGTGAATAGCGGCGTCGTCCAATAGGCGCAATAACTCATCTCGATTTCGTTGTCGACGGTCGGCGTCACGGTGCTGAGAGCGACGAACTGGTGCCTGCCAAAGCGGGCATGCTCGATGCGGGTGCTCGGCAGGCGGAAGATGATCTGCGTCTGCGGCGCCCCGCCGAGCAGCTTGTACGGCAGCATCGACCCCGACGGCCGGTGCGGCAGCATCGTGAAGCCGTAGGGGGCGGGCGCGAACGCTTTTTCCTTGTCGCGGATCGATCCCGGCCGGCGCCACCACCATGAGACGTGCACGAACGGATTGTGGGTCGGGTCCATCAGCCCGAACACCGCCTCGTCGATCGCGCACGGCATGCGCATGCTCAGCGTCAGATCGGGCCGGCGCTGCGGCTCGACCTCGGGCAGCGCCGGCACCTCGGCCGCGGTTTCCGGCTGCTCGCCGAAAAACACCCAGATGTTGCCGTGCGTTTCCTGCACCCGGTAGGATTTGACGCGAACCCGCCCCGGATCGAATGCATCGCCCGCGACGCGCGAGGGAATCGCGGTGCACCCTCCGGACGAATCGAAGCGCCAGCCGTGAAACGGGCACTCGATCTCGCCGCCGTCGAAGCGGCCGGCGTGCAGCGGCACGCCGCGATGCGGGCAAATGTCGCGCAACGCGAAGACCCGGCCGTCATCGCGGCGGGCAAACAGCAGCGGCTCTCCGAGAAACACCCGGGCAAGGCTTTTGCCCGGGCGCAGCCGCTTGCTCGGAAAGGCGTAGTACCACATTTCGCGCAGCGGCGCGGCGCTGTTCGGTTCCACTCGCTGCTCCGCAATGGCGGCGAATGTGCCGAGATAGCGCGCCCGCCGCGTCAGGGCAATGGCGGGCCGATCGGGCAGCTATCTTCAGGCGCGCACTCGGGCTATTTTCCCGGCCGTGATCCGCGTCATTCGACATCCCGGCCCCGGATCGGCCCATGCGCGCGGCGCGGTGCTGGCGATGGGCAATTTCGACGGGCTGCATCTCGGCCACGCCGCGCTGATCGGCGCGGCGCGCACCCGCGCCCGTGCGCAAGGCGCTCCGGCCGCCGTCTTGACCTTCGAGCCGCACCCGCGCAGCGTTTTCATGCCGCAGGGTGAGCCATTCCGCCTGACCCCGTTCCGGGTCAAGGAGCGCGAGATCGCCCGCCTCGGGGTCGACCTCCTCTTCGTGCAGCATTTCGACCCGGCTTTCGCTCGCAAGAGCGCCGAATCGTTTGTCGAGGAGGTGCTGCTCGGCGCGGTCGGCGTCGCCCATGTCGTGGTCGGGCACGATTGCACCTTCGGCAACCGCCGGCGCGGCACCGCCGATCTCTTGCGCGCCGCCGGAGCCGAGCACGGCTTTGGCGTCACCGTCGTCGAGCCGGTTCGGGGCGCCGATGCCGCAGTCTATTCGGCGACCCATATTCGCGAATTGTTGCGCGCCGGCAAGCCGCGCGCCGCGGCCGCCCAACTCGGCCGCCTGTGGGAGATCGACGGGCGGGTCATGGTCGGCGACCGGCGCGGCCGCGGACTCGGCTTCCCGACCGTCAATATCGCGTTGGGCGACTATCTGCGGCCGGCCTTCGGGGTCTACGCGGTGCGCGTCTCGGGCGACGGCGGCGACGATCCGTTCGCAGGCCGCGCGATCGACGGCGTCGCCAATCTCGGCCTCAGGCCGACCGTCGGCACCCCCGAACCGCGGCTCGAAGCGCATCTCTTCGACATCGACGCCGATCTCTATGGCCGCCATTTGCGCGTGTCGCTGGTCGATTTCATCCGCCCGGAACAGAAATTCGCCGGGCTCGACGCCCTGAAAGCGCAGATCGCCGAAGACGCCGCCCGCGCCCGTGCGCTTCTGGCTGACGCGCCGCCCGGCTGACAGGGCTTTGCGCAGCAACGGCAAAATACGCCGTCATTCCGGGGCGCCGCTGCAGGCGGCGAACCCGGAATCCAGGAACACAGGCCGGTGTGCCTGGATTCCGGGTTGTCTCGCGTCGCTCGCCCCCCGGAATGACGAAGTGTGGTGCGAAGCCGGCTGACAGACAGCACCGCGCCACGGCGCCCTCGAATTCGCCGCATTCGGCTGCTATATCTGCGCGATGCGGGCGCGCTCTTGGTGGATGCTGCGAATTACCGGGCCGGTCCTCGGCTGAGGATCGGGGCGCCTTCGCGTTGTTGCATTCACCCAAAGGCTGACGATGCCGACGGATTACCGGGCGACCGTTTTTCTCCCCAAGACCGAATTTCCGATGCGCGGCGGGCTGCCGACGCTCGAGCCGAAGCTCGTCCTGCGCTGGCAGCAGATGGGCCTCTACCAAAGGCTGCGCGAGGCCGCGGCGGGGCGCGACAAATTCGTCCTGCATGACGGGCCGCCCTATGCCAACGGCGACATCCATCTCGGGCACGCGCTGAACAAGATTTTGAAGGACGTCATCAACCGCGCCCGGCAGATGAGCGGCAAGGACGCACCCTATGTGCCGGGCTGGGACTGCCACGGCTTGCCGATCGAGTGGATCGTCGAGGAGAAATACCGTGCCCGGAAGCAGTCGAAGGACAGCGTGCCGCTGGCGCAGTTCCGCAAGGAATGCCGCGATTTCGCGGCGCATTGGGTGGAGGTGCAGAAGGCGCAATTCCAGCGCCTCGGCGTCATCGGCGACTGGGACAACCCGTATCTGACGATGAGCTACACGGCCGAGGCGCAGATCGTGCGCGAGATCGGCAAGTTCCTGGTCAATGGCGGGCTCTACAAGGGCGCGAAGCCGGTGTTGTGGTCGGTCGTCGAGCAGACCGCGCTCGCCGAAGCCGAGGTCGAATATCACGACCACCGCTCCAACACGGTCTGGGTACTCTTTCCAATCGAGCACGCGACCCGACCGTCGCTCAACGGGGCGAGCGCGGTGATCTGGACAACGACGCCGTGGACCCTGCCCGGCAATCGTGCGATCGCCTACAGCGACGAGCTAGAATACTCCCTGATCGAGGTTGACAAGGTCGGTGATGTTACGACCGAGCAGCATCTAGGAGCACGGCGGATCATCAGGCTCCCCGCCGGAAGCAGGGCGAAAGTCGGTGATAGGCTTCTGGTCGCTACGCCGCTGATCGAGGAGGTCTGCAAGCGGGTCGGCATCGACGCGTACACGGTCGAAGATCACTTTCTGGGACCCGAACTCGCCGGCACCGTTGCGCGCCATCCGCTGCAGGGCCAGGGCTACGATTTCGACGTGCCGCTGCTGGCGGCCGATTTCGTCGTCGCCGACCAGGGCACGGGGCTTGTCCATATTGCGCCCGGGCACGGCGCCGACGACTGGGAATTGGGCCAGGCGAACGGCTTAGCTGTGCCCGACACGGTCGGACCGGACGGCGTCTATCTCGCGCAAGTGCCGTTGTTTGCAGGGCACGCGGTCTATCGCCCGGACGGCAAGCCGGGCGACGCCGACTCTGTCGTCATCGCCGCGGTCGAGGCGGCCGGCGGCCTGTTGGCGCGCGGCAGCCTGGTGCATTCCTACCCGCATTCCTGGCGCTCGAAGGCGCCGCTGATTTTCCGCAACACGCCGCAATGGTTCATCAGCATGGCAGCGAACGGGCTGCGCGAGAAGGCGCTGGCGGCGATCGACGAGACCCGCTGGATTCCGCCGCAGGGCAGGAACCGCATCCATGCGATGGTCGAAAGCCGGCCCGATTGGTGCGTGTCGCGCCAGCGCGCCTGGGGCGTGCCGATCCCGGTCTTCGTCAACCGCCAGAGCGGCGAGCCGCTGCGCGACGGGGCGGTCGTCGAGCGCGTCGCTGCCGCGGTCGAGCGCGACGGCGCCGACGCGTGGTACTCGACCGATGCGGCCGTCTTTCTCGGCAACGCCTATGATCCCGCCGAATGGGACAAGGTCACCGACATCATCGAGGTGTGGTTCGATTCGGGCTCGACGCACGCTTTCGTGCTCGAACAGCGGCCCGCGCTGAAATGGCCGGCCTCGCTCTATCTCGAAGGCTCCGACCAGCATCGCGGCTGGTTTCATTCCTCGCTCCTCGAAGCCTGCGGCACCCGCGGCCGCGCGCCCTACGAGGCGGTGCTGACGCACGGCTTCGTGCTCGACGCCGACGGCCGCAAGATGTCGAAATCGCTGGGCAACGTAATCGCGCCGCAGGACGTGATGAAACAGAGCGGCGCCGACATTCTGCGGCTGTGGGTCGTCGCCTCCGACTATGCCGAAGACCTGCGCATCGGACCCGAGATCCTCAAGCATATGGGCGACAATTATCGCCGGCTGCGCAACACGTTGCGCTATCTGCTGGGGGCGCTCGACGGCTTTGCCCCCGCCGAGGCGGTTGCGGTCGAGGTCATGCCGGAGCTGGAGCGCTGGGTGTTGCACCGCCTCGCCGAACTCGACGCGGTCGTGCGGCAGGCGATCGCCGACTACGATTTCCACGGCCTGTTCACCGCGCTGCATAATTTCTGCGCAGTCGACCTGTCGGCGTTTTATTTCGACATCCGCAAGGACCGCCTCTATTGCGACGGCGCCGACGATTTGGGCCGCCGTGCGACGCGCACGGTGCTGGGGCGCACCTTCGATTGCCTGGCGCGCTGGCTCGCGCCGATCCTGTGCTTCACCGCCGAGGAAGCCTGGCTCGCCCGCCATGGCGATGTGCAAGGCCGCAGCGTCCACCTCGAACTGTTCGCCGACGTGCCGGCCGACTGGCTCGACCCGGCGCTCGGGGCGCGCTGGGCCGAGTTGCGCGACCTGCGCCGGGTCGTCACCGGCGCCCTCGAAGTGGAGCGCGCCGCCAAGCGCATCGGCTCCAGCCTGCAGGCCGCGGTCGCGATCTACGCGCCCGCGCCCGTGATCGCCGCGTTGCGCGGGGTCGATCTCGCCGAATTGTGCATCACTTCGGCCGCAACGGCACAGGCCGGACCGCCCCCCGGGGACGCCTTTACGATGCCGGAAGTGCCGGGGGTCGGGGTTGTCGTGATGCCGGCAACGGGCGAACGCTGCGAGCGCTGCTGGCGGGTATTGCCCGAGGTCGGCCATGTCGCGGGACACGACGATCTCTGCGGGCGCTGTGCTGCGGTGCTCGACCGCGGCGCTGCGGCGCTCGAAACGCCCTCCGACACGCTGTCGGCAGCCGGCTGATGCTCGGTCGCGGGCTTGCCGTGGCGGCTGCCGCGACGCTGCTCGATCAGGCCAGCAAGGCGCTGCTGATGGGGTTTTTCGGCGGGCCCGCCTGCGCCTTCCAGCGCCGCGAAGTCACCGGGTTTTTCAACCTCGTCCTGGCCTGCAACAGCGGCGTCAGCTTTGGCATGTTCAACCGCGCCGGCGTCAATGCGCTGGTCTTCGGGCTGGTCGCCGGGGTGATCGTCATCGCGCTGCTCGTCTGGCTCGGCCGCGTCCGCAGCGGTTTTCTCGCGGTCGCGATCGGCCTCGTCATCGGCGGTGCGGTGGGCAATTTGATCGATCGCCTGCGCCTCGGCGCCGTCGTCGATTTTCTTGATTTCCATCTGGGAACGTGGCATTGGCCAGCCTTCAATTTCGCTGACAGCGCCATTTTCCTTGGGGTGATGGCAATGTTGCTGGATGGCATGCTGTTGCGGCATCCGCCGTCGCAAGCAGAACGGGGGGAAGATGTTGCGCCATGATCGGCCCTGATCGGGTTTTTGCCAAGCGGCCGTGCGCCCCTCTACTTGCGGTTGCTTGCCTTTCGGTGATCCTGCTGCTGCCGGGGTGCAGCAATTTCCGCCAGGAGATCGGCCTCGAGCCGACTGCGCCAGACGAATTCGCGGTCCAGTCGCGGGCCCCGCTGACGATCCCGCCCGAATTCAGCCTGCGGCCGCCCGAGCCTGGGGCGCCGCGGCCGCAGGAGGTCAGCTCGTCCGAAAAGGCGCGCGAGGCGATCAATGCGGCCGGCCCCGGCCGGCCGGGCGACCAGGAATCCTATGGTCTGAAAACCCCGGCGACGATCGGCGGCTTGGCGCCGGATGCCAGCCAGCAGGTCGGCCCCAACAGCCTGGCAGCCAAGCTGCTCAACTCCGCCGACAGTTCGGCCGGCGGCACGGTCGACAAGCGGGAGACCTCGGCGCTCAAGAACGTGTATTGAGCCGAGCCGGTTTGCCCCGCCGACGGGGCAAGGGGGCTGAACGATGCAGAGCCGGTGGTCGGACGGGGATGCCGCGGCGATGGTGGCGCATTACGGCGCGGCGGGTGTCGCGCCCGAACTGGCGCTGCGCGTCTATACCTCGCGCCTGTTGGGCGGCGATCCGCGGCTCGTCTTGCATGGCGGCGGCAACACCTCGGTCAAATGCGTGCTGCCCGACCTGCTCGGCGAGCCCGCCGAGGTGCTATGCGTCAAGGGCAGCGGCTGGGACATGGCGGATATCGAGCCGCCCGGCCTGCCCGCCGTGCGCCTCGCGCCGTTGCGCAAATTGCGGGCGCGTCATGCATTGTCCGACGAGGAGATGGTGCGCGTGCAGCGCGCCAGCCTCATCGATCCGGGCGCCCCCAACCCGTCGGTCGAGACGTTGCTGCACGCCTTCCTGCCGCACAAATTCGTCGACCACACGCACGCGACCGCGGTCCTGAGCCTCGCCGACCAGCCCGACGCAGCCGAGCGCCTGGCCGATCTCTATGGGAAGCGGGTCGGCATCGTCCCCTACATCATGCCGGGCTTTCTGCTGGCCAAGAAGGCGGCCGAACTGTTCGAGGCCGATCCGGCGGTCGAGGGGCTGGTGCTGGTGAAGCACGGCGTCTTCAGCTTTGGCGACAGCGCGCACGCGGCCTATGAGCGGATGATCGCGATCGTCAGCCTGGCCGAAGAGCGCCTGTCGCAGGGCCGCCGCAGCGTCTTTGTGGTGGCGAGGCTACCGGCCGATATCGCCGGCGCGGCCGATGTCGCGCCGATCCTGCGCGGCGCCTGCGCGCTGCCCGATCCGCTGGCGGCCGGCCTCCACAAGCGCTTCGTGCTCGATTTCCGCGGCGGGCCGGCGGTGCTCGCCTTCGTCAACGGCGCCGAACTCGAGCGCTACGGCCTTGCCGGCGTCGCCACTCCCGACCACACGATCCGCACCAAGAACTACCCGCTGATCGTGCCGCGGCCGGACGCGGGCCGGCTCGGCGCTTTCGCCGCCGCGGCGCGCCAGGCGGTCGAGCGCTTCATCGCCGACTACCACGCCTATTTCGCCCGCCACAACGGCGTCGCGACGGCCCCCACCCTTGCCTCCCTCGCAAGCGGGGGAGCGTCAGGGAGGGGGAAGCGCGAGCTTGATCCGGCGCCGCGGGTGGTACTGGTGCCGGGGCTCGGCCTGTTCGGGCTCGGGCGCAGCGCGCGCGATGCCGCGGTCGCTGGTGATTTGGCCGAGAGCTGGGTTGCGACGGTCAGCGACGCCGAGGCGGTCGGCACGTTCCAATCGCTGTCCGAGGCCGAATTGTTCGAGATGGAATACTGGTCCTTGGAACAGGCCAAGCTCGGCAGCGCGGTCGAGAAGCCATTGGCCGGGCAGGTCGCGCTGGTCACCGGCGGCGCCGGCACGATCGGGCTGGCGACGGCCCGCGCCTTGAGGGCGGCCGGTGCCGAGCTCGCGCTGATCGATCGCGACGGCAGCGATGTCGCGGAGGCCGGCAAGCGGCTTGGCGGGCTCGGCCTGTGCTGCGACGTGACCGATGGCCCGGCGGTGCGCGCCGCCTTCGACCGCGTCGCGCTGCGGTTTGGCGGGGTCGACATCGTCGTGTCGAACGCCGGCGGGGCGTGGCAGGGCCGCATCGGCGACGTTGACGAAAAGACCCTGCGCGACAGTTTCGAACTCAATTTCTTTGCCCATCAACGGGTGGCGCAGAACGCGGTGCGCATCATGCGGGCGCAGCAGACCGGCGGCGTTCTCTTGTTCAACGTGTCGAAGCAGGCGCTCAACCCGGGCGCCGATTTCGGCCCCTACGGCATCCCCAAGGCCGCCACGTTGGCGCTGATGCGGCAATACGCGCTCGATTACGGCGCCGACGGCATCCGCGCCAACGCGGTCAACGCCGACCGCATCCGCGGCGGCTTGTTGACCCCGCAGATGATCGCAGCCCGCGCCCGCGCCCGCGGCGTCAGCGAGGCCGACTACATGGGCGGCAATCTGCTGCACCGCGAGGTCAGCGCCGAGGATGTGGCGCAGGCGTTCCTCGACCTTGCGCTGGCGCGCAGCACGACCGGCGCATTCATCACGGTCGACGGCGGCAACATCGCCGCCGCGCCGCGCTGAGCCCGGCGAGTTGACCCTCAGCTCGGCACCAGCCCGCCATCGACGTTGTAGGACTGGCCCGTGATGTTGCGCGCCCCGGGCGAGGCAAGGAACACCGCCATCGCCGCGATGTCGTCGGGGGTGTTGGCGCGGCGGATCGGAATGCCGGCTTCCTGCTCGGCGTAAAGCTGCGCGACGGTCAGGCCGCGCGCGGTGGCGCGGGCGGCGGCGTTGCGGGCGCCCAGTTCGGTGCGGGTGACGCCCGGGCAGATCGCGTTGACGTTGATGTCGTAGCGGCCGAGCTGCTGGGCGGCCATCTTGGTCAGCGCGATGACCGCGCCCTTGCTCGCGGCATAGGCCGCGTTGGAGGCGCCGGCATAGCCGCGGCCGCTGATCGAGGCGATGTTGATGATCCGCCCGCCGCCGGCCCCGCTTGCGTCAAACTGCTTGATCATCTCGCGCGCGGCGCGCTGCAGGCAGAAAAAGACGCCCTTGGCGTTGACCCGGTGGATGCGGTCCCAATCGGCTTCGGTCAAATCCATGATGTCGGCAAATCGGGTGACGCCGGCATTGTTGACGATGACGTCGAGCCGGCCCAATTCGGCGATCGTGCGCGCGACCATCGCGTCGATGCTGCGAACATCGCCGCAATCGGCTTCGATCGCGATCGCCCGCCGGTTGGCGCCGGCCGCTTCGGCGGCCGTGCGCTCGGCGGCGCCGCGGTCGATATCGGCGGCGGCGACGGTGGCGCCGTTCTCGGCCATCGCCAGCGCAATCGCATGCCCGATCCCGGCGCCGGCGCCGGTCACCAGCACGATCTTGTCCTGCAATGTCGTCATCGGACGCTACCGCGGCTCGCCGACAAAGCTGCGCTGGATCTCGGCGACGCGGGCGAGCGCGGCCGGCGACAGCGGACCCTTGGCGACCGCGCTTGCGGCGTATTCGAGCTGCTCCAGCGTCGAATAGCCGACCAGCACGGTCGATACCGCCGGCTGCGCCAACGGATAGCGGATCGCCGCCTCGACCAGGCTGTCGGCATGGCCCTCGCCGATCAGCGGCTGGAAGCGGCGGGCGCGCTCGACATCGCGGCGGTAATCGGCGCCCGAGCCGATCGGCGCCGGCGGCGGCGACCCCAGCGGATGGCGCTCCTCGGTGCCGCTCAGCGCACCGCCGGCGAGCACCCGGATGTTGATGATGCCCATCGCGGCGGCGGCGGCGTGGCCCAGCAGATTGCCGTAATCCTGCGCCGGATAGCCCGCCGGCACGGCGGCACCGGGGCTCGGGTTCAACAGGTTGTAGCTGGCCTGCGCGGTATCGAAGGCGCCGGCATCGATGACGCGCAAGAGGGCGGCCGTCTCGCCGTTGGCGGTGATGCCGAACCAGCGGAACTTGCCTTGTGCGCGCAGCCGCTCGAAGGCCGGCACGACCTCGCCGAGCACGATGTCGGCGGAAAAATCGGCGCCCGCCGTCGCGCCGACGATGGCGTTGTGAAACTGGAACAGATCGACCTGATCGCGCTGCATCCGCGTGAGGCTGGCGTCGAGCGAGGCGGCGATTGCCGCACCGATCCGGCCGGGTTCGGTCGGCGGCAGCCGCACCTTGGTGCCGACGTACACGTCAGGCTTCAGCGCCCTCAGCACGCGGCCGAGATTGCGCTCGCTCTCGCCGTTGCCATACATCTGCGCCGTGTCGAAATAATTGATGCCGAGTTCGAGCGCCCGCGCCACCGCGCGTTCCTGATCGGCCGCATTGCCCTTGATCATCAGCCCGCCGACCGCGCCGCAGCCAAAGCCGAGCACCGACAATTCGAGGCCAGTCCGCCCAAACCTGCGCTTTTCCATTTGCCGCCGCCTCCGTGCTGATCCCGGCCGATGCCCGCCGTCGCGGACGATCAAATCCCTCGCGGCCGGCGCCTGTCAATTATCGCGGCAGGCGCGGTTGCCGCCGACCGGGCGATGCTGACATGCTGTCGCCACACGCTGATCGGGGGGCAGAGGATGGCGGCGACAGCAACGGCGCAGGCGATAGCAGCGGACCCGGCCTTGGTCGACGAACTCGTCGCCGCCAACCGCATTCTTTATGACCAGGGCGTCGTTGACGGTTTCGGCCATGTCAGCGTGCGCCACGACAAGGAGGGCGAGCGTTTTCTCTTGGCTCGCAGCATGGCGCCCGGGCTGGTCACGGCGGCCGACATCATGCAGTTCGACCGCGACGGCGAGCCGATCGACGCGGCCGGCCGCACCCCGTACCTCGAACGCTTCATCCACAGCGAGATCTACAAGACGCGACCCGACATCCGGGCGGTCGTGCACAGCCACTCGCCCTCGGTCATCCCGTTCGGGGTCGTCACGACGCCCTTGCAGCCGATCTACCATATGAGCGGCTTTCTCGGCGCGGGCGTGCCGATCTTCGAGATCCGCGAAGCGGGCGGCCCGGCGACCGACATGCTGGTGCGCGACCCGGCGCTCGGGGCGGCGCTGGCGCGGATATTAGGGCAATGCGCGGTGGCATTGCTGCGCGGCCACGGCAATGTCGTGGTCGGCGAGTCGATCCGGGAGGTCGTGTTCCGCGCCGTCTACACCGAGACCAACGCGCGGCTGGCCGCCGATGCGCTGCGCCTCGGACAGGGAAGGGCGGTATTCCTCAACGAGGCGGAAGCCCAGGCGGCGACCCAGACCAACCGGGCGCAGATCGGCCGCGCCTGGGATTTATGGAAGGCCAAGGCGCTCGGCGCGGCCGGATGATGCCGCGGCGATTCGCGCCGAAAGAGCCGCGGCCCGGCCGCAGAGGGTCCACAATTTGTGGCTGGTTTCAGCCACGGCCCCTTATTTAGCTGCGGTGCATCTCGGGCGAGCGTAGCATGCGGCAATGCCTCCCATGGCAGGAGGACCCCACCATGCACACGCTGTTCCGCGGCATCTCGGTGATCCCGGTGCTGACGCTTGAACGGGAGCGCGATGCGGTGCCGCTTGCCCGCGCCTTGTTCGAGGGCGGGCTTGCGGTCATCGAGGTGGCGCTGCGCACCCCGGCAGCGGTGGGCGCCATCGCCGCGATCGCCCGCGACTTGCCGCAGGTCACGGTCGGCGCCGGGACGTTGCAGCGCGCCGCCGATGTCGCCGCCGCGGTCGCGGCCGGCGCCCGCTTTCTGGTCAGCCCGGGAATGACCCCGGAACTCGCCGCCTCTGCGCTCGCCGCCGAACTGCCCTATCTGCCGGGGGTCGCCACCCCGTCCGAAATCATGGCGGCGCGCGCGCTCGGCATTTGCGTCATGAAGCTGTTTCCGGCCGAGGCGCTCGGCGGGACCGGGTTGTTGCGCGCATTGGCGCCGGTGTTCCCGGGTATCGCCTTCTGCCCGACCGGCGGCATCGACGAGCGCGTCGCGGCGGACTACCTGGCCTTGCCCAACGTGCCGCTGGTCGGCGGCTCGTGGATGGCCCCGAAGGACGCGGTCGCGGCGGGCGACTGGCCGCGGATCCGCCGCCTCGCCGAGCGCGCCGCCGCAATCGGCCGGGCCGAGGCGGCCTGAGACGCTGCTTAGAGCCAGTTCCGCTCCTGTTGAATCGTCCCCTTTTCCGTCATGGCCGGGCTTGTCCCGGCCATCCACGTGGATCCCCGGGTCAAGCCCGGGGATGACGAAGGGGCCGGAGATCAATTTGACCGAAATCTGCTCTAGTCTGCGCCGTTGCCGCCGGGCGGGGGCAGCGCGCGGCGGATCGCGTCGCGGATGTCGGCAGGCTGCGCCTCGAGCGCGTCGCACAGCCGACGCATCTGGCGGCGCAGGCCGTAGACCTGGTCGAGCAGCACCAGCAGCAGCGACATTGCCTCGTCGTCGACCGCGAACTCGCGGCGGATATCGAGGATCAGCTCGACCCGCGCGAGGTCGACCTCATGGAAATGCCAGACGCCCCGCGCCCGGGTCGGCAGCACCCAGCGGTTCTCGACCCAGCGCTCCAGTTCGGCGCGATCGAGCCCGGCGACCCGGCGGATCAGCTCGTCGCGATCCATCACGATTTCGCTCCCTCCGCCCGCTTGTCGCCAGTGTCGGCCGCCATCGACCGGCGCGGATCGCTCGGGTGCTTGTCAGCCCAGCCCTTGAGGAACTCCCGCAGTTCGGCATCGCCGCTGGCGCCGATCACCACCTTGAGCGTCACGTACTGGTCGCCCGCCGTCTCGGCGCCGCGGCGGCGGCCGACGCCCTTGCCGCGCAGGCGCAACCGGGTGCCGCTGTCGGAGCCGGCCGGGATCGTCATCGTCACCGGCCCGGATACCGTCGGCACCGCGACCCGCGCGCCGAGCACCGCCTCGGCGAGGCTGACCGGCAGCTCCAGGTGGACATCCTCGCCCTCGCGGCGCAGCAGCGGATGCGGCGCGACCAGCACCTCGATCAGCGCGTCACCCGGTGGCGCCCCTTGCGGCCCGCCGCCGAAACCGGGGCCGCCTTTGCCCTTGAGGCGCAGCACCTGGCCCTGCTCGATGCCCGGCGGGATCGTGACGTCGAGCCATTCCTCAGGCGACAGCGCGAGCCGCTTTTTGGCGCCGGCCGCCGCCTCGACAAAATCGATGGTCAGCGTGAAATGGCGGTCGGGACCCGGCATCGCGAACCCCTCGCCTCCGCGCCCGGCGCGGCGCCCACCGCGGCGGCCGAACATCGCCAACAGATCATCGAGATCGCCCGGGTCCATTTCGCCCTGCGGCTGATATTTCCAGCCCTGCGCCCCCTCGGCGTGCGGCCGGTAGGAATAGCGCGGCCGCTCGGTGCCGCTCTCGTCGATCTCGCCGCGGTCATAGCGGCCCCGCTTCTCGGCGTCGGACAGGATGTCATAGGCCGCCGTCACCGCCTTGAAGCGTTCCTCGGCCGCGGGCTTCCCCGGGTTGAGGTCGGGATGGAATTCCTTGGCGAGCTTGCGGTAAGCCTTGCGGATCGTCTCCGCATCGGCGTCGCGCTTGACACCGAGCACCTCGTAGGGGGTTTGCGTCGCCATCGGCGGGCTCAGCCGGCTATCGCCGTCGCCGGCTCTGCCGCGCGGCGATCGCGGGGCCGGCCGGGGCGACATGCACGTTGACGCTGTATTCCGAGCCGCGCCGATCGATCGTCAGATCGACGTCGCTGCCGATATGGGAGAGGCCGATCGTGTTGCGCATCTGCGTGCCGCTGCGCACCGGTACGCCATCGATCGCGACGACCAGATCGTTGCGCTGCAGGCCGGCCCGCTCGGCCGGCGAGTCGGGATCGACGCGGGCAATCACCGCGCCCTCGGTATGCGCGGTTTTCAGCACCTGCGCGAGATCCGGCGTCAAATCCTCGATTGCCACGCCGATGCGGCCGCGCTTGACCTTCCCGTAGCGGATCAGTTCCTCCATGACACGCCGTGCCATGTCGATCGGCACCGCAAAGCCGATGCCGATACTGGCGCCGCCCGGCGCCAGGATCGCGGTGTTGATGCCGACGCATTCGCCCTCCAAATCGACCAGCGGGCCGCCCGAATTGCCCGGGTTGATCGACGCGTCGGTCTGGATGAAGTCCTCGTAGCCCTCGATGCCGAGGCCGCTGCGGCCGAGCGCGCTGACAATGCCCGAGGTCACCGTCTGGCCGAGCCCGAACGGATTGCCGATCGCCAGCACGAAATCGCCGACCCGCAGGCGGTCCGAATGGCCCATCGGCACCGCCGTCAGGTTGCGGGCCGGCATCTGCAACACGGCAATGTCGGTGTCGGGGTCGCTGCCGATCAGTCGCGCGGTGAAGCGCCGGTTGTCCTTGGTGGTGACCTCGATGCGGGTGGCGTGCTCGACGACGTGCCCGTTGGTCAGCACATAGCCGCGCGCGGCGTCGACGATGACGCCGGAGCCGGTCGCCTGGGTCTCGCGCTCCTCGGTCATTTGGCTCCGCGGAGGGTTCAAAAAGCGGCGGAAGAACGGGTCCTGCAGCAGCGGGTTCTGTTCGCGCACCCGGCCGCGCACGGCGATGTTGACGACGCCCGGGGTGATGCGGGCGAGCATCGGCGCCAGGCTCGGCACCACGCCGCCGCCAACCTCCGGAATCACCGTCGCGAACGCCGGCGGCGGCCCGGACGCGAGCAGAAAGGCCGCGCCCAGCAATACGAGCGCCAACAAGCTCCGAATCATCGTCGCGGGAACCCTGCGGATGGTGCACGGCGCCGTCCAGCAAAACAGCGCGAATTATCGTAAGTTTCGCTGCTGCAATATTTATCTCTCGCCGCAACCCCTTCAAGGAGCATCTCCCGCGGGTCTGCGCCGGGCCTGGCAGCAGACTCGCGCGTTGGCTCTTAACTCGCTGTTTTAGCGAGCATCTTCCTATTGCGCCGGGGCGTTCTTGCGACCATTCTCGGGGGCGAGGGAAACCGGACCAGTACGAGGCGCGGACGTGACCCCTTACGAACTGCAACTGCGTGGCTATCGCCTGACCACCGCCGAGATCATCTACCACCTGCCGGACCATCCTGCCCTGCTGCAAAGCTTCATCTGGCAGAAATACGACCTCGCTCCCGACTTCCCCGAGCTGCGCAAGTTCCTCGATTTCTGGAAGCACAATCTCGACGGCGAGCTGCATTCGGTCAACGTGAAGCAGAGCAACCGCAGCGCCGCCAACCGTTTCCGCCACGTCAAGCAGACGTTCACGCTGCATTAGCGGCGGGCATCCTTCTTGAGCCGGCCGGCGCCGGGACGCAGGCTTGCGGTCTCGGCGATTGCCGCGACCGGGCGCGGCGCGCTATCAGAGGCCGATAAGCCGCCCACAAATCGGGCAGGTGCGGGTTAGGAGAGGCCGGGCGGTGACCGAACTGGTGGGGGCGACAGCGACCGGGCGTGCCGCAGGAGCCCCTCCCGGGCCCGCCCCCGGGTCGCGCCAAGGCGACTGGCCCCGCGGCAGCATCGAGACGCGCGAATCGTGGGTCGCCGCCGTTATCGTCCTCAGTCTGCTATCGATCTCCTACGGCTCGCCGCTGTTGGCCGTCGTCGGGCTGAAGCCGATCACCGCCGATCTCGGCGCGACGCGCGAGATGGTTGCGCTGGCCGGCGCCTCGACCTGGCTCGGCACCGGGCTCGGCGGCATCGTGATGGGCCAGGTGGCGGAACGGCACGGCGTGCGCGTCACCGTCATCTTCGGCGCGGTGATGATCGCGCTCGGTCTGGTGATCTCGGCCAGCGGCAATCTCTGGACGCTGCTGGTCGGGCATGCGCTGTTCGTCGGTTTTCTGGGCAACGGCGCGCTCTATCCGCCGCTGCTCGTCTATGTCAGCCGCTGGTTCGACCGGCGGCGCGGCATCGCGCTGGGCATCATCTCGTCGGGGCAATACGTCGCCGGCATGCTGTGGCCGACGCTGTTCGAGCATTCGATGGCGGTTTATGGCTGGCGCGACACGATGATCGGCTTTGCCGCCATTCTGGTCGCCACGGTGCCGGTCGTGGCGCTGTTCCTGCGGCAGCCGCCGGCGGCGGCCGCGTTCGAAGGCGGCGCGAGCGGCCAGCGACACAGCGTCTTTGGCATGCATCCCAACCTGGTGTTGGGCCTGTTATGCGCCGCGGGGTTCTGCTGCTGCATCCCGATGTCGATCCCGCAGGGACACCTCGTCGCGTTCTGCAGCGATATCGGCATCGCGGCGGCGCAGGGCGCCTTGATGCTGTCGGTGCTGCAAGGCAGCGCGTTTGCCAGCCGGGTCTTCTGGGGCCTCTTATCGGACCGGATCGGCGGCCTCAGGACGGTGTTCCTGGCTTCGTCCTGCCAGGCGCTGACGATTGCCGCCTTCATGGCAACCCGCAACGAGGGCGGGCTGTTCGCGATCTCGGCGGCCTACGGCGCCGGGTTCAGCGGCATCATCCCGGCCTATATCATGGCGATCCGCGAGTTGTTTCCGTCGCGCGAAGCGGCCTGGCGGGTGCCGAGCCTGCTGTTTGTCAGCATGGGCGGGATGGCGTTCGGCAGCTGGTTTGCCGGCGCGCTGTACGACCATTTCGGCTATTACGGGCCGGCCTTCCTGGTCGGGGTGCTGTTCAACCTCGCCAATCTGGTGCTGGTCGGGTTTCTCGTGCTGTGCCAGCGCAGCGCCGGCGGCGTCCGCCCGGTCTTGGCGTGAGCGTCTTGGCGTGACGGTCTTGGCGTGAGCGGGTTCGCGGCTAGCGGTTGCGCGGCCAGTCGTCCTGCCACAGGAAATCGGGGCCAAGCTCGCCGAGGCTGGGGCAGCCGATCTGGCCCATCACCAGGTCGATCTCGCCGCGGAAGATGTCGATCGCCTTCTTGACCCCGGGCAAGCCGCCGGCGACGGCGCCGTACAAGGTCGGCCGGCCGAAAAACACGAACTGCGCGCCCAGGCACAACGCGATCAGGATGTCGGCGCCGCGGCGCACCCCGCTGTCGAGCATCACCGTCATGCGGTCGCCGACCGCCGCTTTGATCGCCGGCAGCGCATCGAGCGAGGCCGGCGCCTGGTCGAGCTGGCGCCCGCCATGGTTCGACACGATGACCCCCTCGCAGCCCAGTTCGGCGGCGCGCACCGCATCGGCCGGGTGCATGATCCCCTTGACGATCAGGGTGCGCGGGAAGAGGCGGCGGTATTTTTCCAGATCCTTCCAGGTCTGCGCGTGCGCCGGCACCTGCGAGCGGTTGAACTTGACCGTGTCCTCGGCGGTCGCGTCCGGGCCGGCATAGGGCAGCCAGTTTTCCAGGGCCGGGGTGCCGCCGTGGCGGATGTATTCGAGGACCCAGCCGGGATGGGTCATCGCCTCGGCCAGCAAGGTCGGCTTGAGGCTCAAGGCGGCCCGCATCCAGTTGCCGCGGATATTGGCAAAGCCGTTGCGCATGTTGCGTTCGCGCTTGGAATGCACCGGCACGTCGACGGTCAGCACGAGCGCGCCGAGCCCGGCATCGGCGGCGCGGCGGATCAGGTCTTCCGAGATCTTGCCGTCGCGCGCCGCATAGAGCTGATACCAGGCGTTGTTGGGCGCGACGCGGGCGGCCGCCTCCATCGAATCGTTGCTCGACCCCGACATGATGTAGGGGATGTTGGCGGCGGCCGCGGCTTCCGCCAGCATCAGGTCGGCGCCACGGCGGAACAGGCCCGCCCCGCCAGTCGGCGAGATGCCGAACGGGCTGTTGAAGGTGCGGCCGAAAATCGTCTGCGTCTGGTCGCGCGTCGAGACATCGACGAGATAGCGCGGCAGCAGGTTATGCTTGCGAAAAGCGGCGGTATTGCGCTCCAACCCGCGCTCGTCCTCGAGCCCGCCTTCGATGAAATCAAAGGCGACCTTTGGCAGGCGCCGCTTGGCCAGCCGGTGCAGGTCTTCGATATTGACCGCCTGATCGAGCCGCATCGGGTCGGATCCCACTGAAAGTGCCGTTGCGCCGCAAGCATTGCTTATTTTGGCGGCTGCCGACAATCCTTTAGACGCCAACAAGTGCTCGACGCATGGCTGGCCGGCGCGGGGCGGGCAGTCGGTCAGCCAGCCGGGCGGTCAGCCAGCCGGGCGGTCAGCCAGCCGGGCGATCAGCCAGCCGGGCGGTCAGCCAGCCGGGCGATCAGGCAGGCCGGCGAGCGGTAACGAGCAGGAACGTCCCAGGCAGGCGAACTTCGCCGTTCGCCGTGCCATAGGCCGCGAAGGCCGCCGCCGCCTCGGCGACCACCGCCTGCCGGGTCGCCTCGTCGGCGTGTTTCTCGTCGAGCAGCCGGCCCGACGGTCCCATCGCCCCGGACTGTTCGGCGACGCTGGCCGCGGTGATGCCGATCATGTGAAATGCGCTCGGCACGATTGCGACGCCGGCAAACCCGGCAGCGGTGAGGATGCCACGCAGATAGTCATGGTCGCTGTAGGCGAGCGGCCCCGGCGCGTGCGGCGGCATCGGCGCCGGCGGACCCACCCGGCGCACCGCGATCTCGTAGGGGATGCGCATGTGCGCGTTGTCGGCGAGCGAGGCCCATACCGCCATCGCGAGGCGTCCGCCCGGGCGCACCGCGGCGTAGAGATTGCGGAAGGCCGCCGTCGGGTCGGCGAAAAACATGACCCCGAAGCGCGAGGTTAGGAGGTCGACGCTGGCCGGCGCGAAAGCGTGCACCTGCGCGTCGGCGAGCAGCAGCGTGATGTTGCCGAGGCCGCGCTCGGCGACCCGCTGGCGGGCGACCGCGAGCATCGGCTCGGAGATGTCGACGCCGGTGGCATGCCCCTTCGGCCCGACCGCCTCGGCGAACGGCAGCAGCGTCGCGCCGGTGCCGCAGCCGACATCGAGCACCCGCTCGCCGGGCTGCGCCGCCGCCGCCTTGAGCAGCAGCGTCGCAACCTCGATATTGCGGGCTTCCTGCGCCGCCGAGCGCCTGACCCAGCGCGGCCCGGCGACCTCGTTCCAGTATTGCCGCATCGCGGCGTTGGCGCTCGTCTGCGGACCCGGCCCGGTTTCGCTCATTCTGTCCTCCGTGTTGCCCGCGACGGCGGGAACCTCAGACGATGCCTTCCTGATGCAGCGCCTCGACCTCCGGGGCGGTCATGCCGAGCCAGTTGCCGAGCACCTCGGCGCTGTGCTGGCCCAACAGCGGCGACGGCTTGACCCGCGCCGGCGTGCCGTCGAAGCGCACCGGCCAGGCCGGCATCTTGACCTTGCCGCTGGTCGGATGGTCGATCGTCTGCATGATGCCGCGCTCGGCGAACGAGGGCTCGTTCATCAGCTCCAACGTGTCGAACACCGCGCCGGCCGGCACGCCGGCGGCGCCGATGATCTTCATGCACTCTTCTTTGGTGTGTTGGCGCGTCCAGGCGGCAACCAGTTCGTCAACCTCGGCGGCGTGCTGGCCGCGGGCCTGCATCGTGTCGTAGCGCGCATCGCCGATCAGATCCTCGCGGCCGATGACCTTGAGCAGACGGCGCCAATGGTCTGCGTTGCCGCGGCTGGTGAACACATAGACGTAGTCGTTCGGCCCGCCGCCCTTGCACGGATAGAGCGCCGAAGGGGCCATCGCGGTGCTCGACTGGTTCGAGCCGCTGCGCAATTGCGCCTTGCCGCTGCCCTGGGTGCGCGAGAACGGCACCCGCATGTAATGGATCATCGCGTCCTGCATCGCCACTTCGAGGCGACGGCCCTGGCCGGTCTTCTGGCGCTTGTAGAGGGCCCCCAGAATGCTGATCGCCATCAGCATGCCGGTGCCGGTGTCGCCGAAGCTGGGGCCGGGCTTGACCGGCGGCCGGTCGCCATAGCCGGTAACGCTGATCGGGCCGCCGGCGGCCTGCGCGATCATGTCGAAGGCGAGGCTTTTCTCGTAGGGGCTGCCGGTGCCGAAGCCCTTGACGCGGCAATAGATGATGCCGGGGTTGATCTTCCTCACCTCGTCATAGCTGAGCCCCAGGCGCTCGATCGTGCCGGGCGCCATGTTCTCGACCGTGACGTCGGCCTTGGCCAAGAGGGACTTGACGATTTCGAGGCCGCGCGGCGATTTGAGGTTGAGGGTCAGCGACTTCTTGTTGGCGTTGAACTGGTGGAAATACCACGGGTCGTCGTCGACCCCGCCGGGCTTCAAACGGCGGCCGGGATCGCCGGTCGTGGGGTTCTCGATCTTGACCACCTCAGCGCCGAGCCAGGCCAGCGACTCGGTGCAGCTGGGCCCCGCCTCGAACTGCGTGAAATCCACCACCTTGACGCCTTCCAGACAGTCGAGCTCAACGCCGATCTCAGCCATTGCCGCTTCCTCCCGAAATAGAATCTGCCGCTACGGTGCGCCCGCCCGGCGCCCGAGCGCAAGCCGGAATCGCCGAAGCGGCAAAGCCGTCGGACGGATTGGGCAACGTGAAACCCAATACGCAATCCCGATTGGAATTATGTAGTTGTCTGACCTGAAAGCCCCGCGAACCGCGCCGTGTAGGCGTTGCAAACCCGTTGTAGCATGGCTTCGTAGTGGAGGGGGTCACCCGCCACCGGCGCGGGTGGCGCAGGCGCTGCGATCGTTGGCCGGCGCATCAGAGCGTATTTGCTCGGATCCGGATGGGACGCGATATTGTCATGCTCGACAGCGATCACACCAATCCCATCGAGGCCGGGGCGATCCTGCGGAGAGTGCCGCAGGTAAATCGACCGATAGAGATCCACCACGGCCTTCGCAACTTGGCGGCCGGTTCGTCCTTGGCCACCATGGCGTGTCGTCTCTGATCGGGTTGTCTTTCCGAGATTGAGTGGCGAATAGAAGCAATCTGCGCTGTTCACGGCCAGGAAAGCAGCGACAACGGTCTTCGGATCGTACCGTTGCGCATGACCCAGGAAGGCCCCGAAATCGCGCAAGCGATTTCTTCTGGCCTTCCCGTGCTCGGTCATAACACCTTTCAGCTCGATTGCGATCTGAATGATGACCGGGGGCGCAAACATAATCGGAGGCAGCGCAAGGTCAGACGTATTCGCCAGACCAACAAACTCTGCCAAGGAGGTTGGCGGCACGGGGTTTCCGGCGCATGTCCCAATCGCTATGTCGATCTGCCAGTCGTCGGTTCCGACCATCTGATGATGGTGGAGCTTGGCGACAATTTCACCGCGCGCTGCTCTGATCCTAATTGTACGACAGCGGTCAATGAGATCTCGAATAATGAGGAGTGAAAGAAAATCGCTATGCCGCGAGGATCGCGGATGATAGCCGTGCTCGGTAAGGTGCTGGACGAACTCGTCGGTAATCGCCATTTCGGCTATTCGGCGGCGGCGAGTTGGGTAAACGAGGGCGACACGATTTCGACAATGCTCCTTAGCTTCTCGCTCCGCAGACGATCGGCCATAAGAGTGATGTATTGCGGCTCGATCTCGACGCTGACGCTGTTTCGGTCCATTTCAAGAGCCGCTATGGCCGTGGTCGCAGTCCCTCCGAATGGGTCGAGCACGGTATCGCCAGCGAAGCTGAACATGCGAATGAGCCGACGCGGTATCTCAATCGGATAAGGGGCCGGGTGATCGCGGCGCATCTGGCCGGCAACATCCGACCAAACCGGCGAGAACAAATGTGCATAGTCGTCAGTCGCGATGCGCGAGCGCCGCTCCATTTCCGGAGTTGGCTTGCGATAACCGGGCTTTCTCATGAAAAGGATGTGCTCCAGATCATTTTTTACGATCCCGTTGGGGAGGTTTGGTTTCCCGAGGAACCGGCTGGAGCGTGACGCCTCGAGCTTGATGTTGGAAACCTTCAACCAGCGTATCGGAGTCAGCACATCAAACCCAAGGTGCCGCGCCCGGCTTTGGATATCTGCCGAGAGCGGCAGAATGTGATGCCGCTTACCTTGGCGCCGGGATACGCAAATGTCGCCGACCACACACGCGATGCGACCGCCGGGCACCAGCACCCGTAAGCATTCGGCCCATACCCGGTCGAGTTCATCGAGAAAGCGCTCGTAGCACCCGATATTGCCGAGCTGGCGATCGTTTTCTGGATATGCCTTGAGCGCCCCATAGGGCGGGCTGGTACAAACGAAGTGAATTGAGGAGTCGCTGAGAAACGAGAGATCGCAGGCATCTCCCTCCCGGATGACATGCCGTGAATCTCCGAGGCGCACGGTCATTCGCTCTCCTTCTAGTCGCACGGCCGAGCCGACGAGAAATCTACATAGTTCCGATCTCGATGGCGAAAGCGGTGATTTTCGCCGCGCTCAATCCGTCCTACTACATAACGTTCAGCCACCCATTCTTGCCAGCCGGCGTTCGACCAGGCGCGCGAAGAGGGCGGCGCCGTAGGGGATGGCGGCGTCGTTGAAATCGTAGCCGGGGTTGTGGACTTCGCAGCCGCCCTCGCCGGCGCCGTTGCCGATCTGGATATAGGCGCCGGGCACGCGCTCCAGCATCGCGGCGAAATCCTCGGAGGCCATGACCAAGCCGGCCTGGCGGTTGACGTTGTCGTCGCCGACCAGCTCGGCGGCGGTGTCGGCGATAAAGCGGGTCTCGTCGGGGTCGTTGACGAGCGGCGGAAACGTCGCGCGGAAATCGAGGCTGGCGGAAGCGCCGAAACCGGCCGCGACG
>DATLRS010000071.1:0-12628 GCA_035534535.1 Allostellaceae bacterium
GCCGCGGCGCGGTCGCCGATCCAGGCGATCAGCGCGGTCACCACCATGACGATGACGCTGGCGCGGAACACCCATTGCGGCGCGCCGTGGTCCATGATGTAGCCGAACATCAACGGCCCGATCGTGCCGGCGATGTTAAACCCGACGGTGACGACCCCGAAGGTGCGGCCGATCGCGCCCGGCGGCGCGGCGGCGCGCACCAGCATATCGCGCGACGGCATGATCAGCCCGCCGAGAAACCCGGCCGCCGCCATCGTCGCCAGCAGCGGCGCGGTGCCGAGCGCGATCACGCCGATGACCAGGACGATGCACGCATTGACGGCGTAGCCGATCGCCGCGACCTCGGCGTGGCGCCGCGTCAAGTCGGCGACAAAGCCGCCGGCGAGCACGCCCAGCGCCTGCGCCAGGAGATAACCGGTGAGCGCCCAGTTGGCGACCGCCAGCGGCGTGCCATAGGCGCTGGTCAACGCCACCACCGAGAAATTGCTGATGCCGCTGCCCGACAGGCTGAGCAAGGCAAAAAACCCGGTCAGCGCGAGGATCGTCGGGGTCAGGATCGCGGTGAGACCCTTGATGCCACCGGCCGGTTTGGCGGCGCCGGCCGGTGGGGCCGCAACGAGGTTATCGACCCCCCGCGTCAGCGCCAGCGGCAGCGCGACGACCAGCGCCAGCGCCCCGGCCGCGACCAGCCCGAAGCTCAACCCGGCGAACGCGACAATCGCCAGCATCGTGATCGGCGCCACCGCGTTGCCGATAAAGCCGGAGAAGGTGTGGATCGAAAAGGCGCGACCGAGCCGCACCGGCGCGATCTTGGCCGATAAGAGGGCGTAGTCGGCGGGATGGAAGACGCTGTTGGCGACCCCGATCAGCGCCATCGCCAACAGCAGGTGCCAGTAGGACGGCGCCAGACCAAAGCCGATAAAGCCGAGCGCCGCCGCCGTCAGCGCCAGCACCAGCATGCGCCGCGATCCCACCCGGTCGACGAGAAACCCGACCGGCAGTTGCGCCGCGACCGCGAAGACGTTGGCGACGGTCAGGGCAAAGCCCAGTTCGATGAAGTCGATCCCCAGCCGCGCCTTCAGGAAGGGAAACAGCGGCGGCAGCACCAAGCTCTGGAAATGGTTGACGAAATGCGCCGCGGACACCAGCGCGATCGCCTGGTATTCCGCGCCGCGCTTGCCGAGCCCCGGTCTTGTCAGCGCCTCTGTCGTCATCCGGTACTGCCCGTTTTCGCGCCAAGTTCTGCACAACATGGCGTGAGTTTGGCCGGCCGGCAAGCGCCGGATCGGCGGGACTGATCTGACCGGGCGAAGAGATCGCCGTTTGCACCGGGCGACTCGCCACCGTGCCGTGGGAAGAGGCAAAATGCGCACGGGGCGAGCCGGTTCTGCGCTAGAATCGGCCTTGTCGGCAGGGCGGGCGAGGGGATCGGCGATGAGCGTGCAGGCGATCGGGCAGAAGGTGCGGCGGGAGGAGGATCAGCGCCTCCTCACCGGCCGCGGTCGCTATGTTGATGACGTGCCGGCGATCGCCGCGGCGCGCGGCTATGTGCTGCGCTCGCCGCATGCGCATGCGCGCATCCTGTCGCTCGACGTGACAGCGGCCGCCGCCGCGCCCGGCGTGCTGGCGGTGCTGACCGGCGCCGAATTGCGCCAGCGCGGGCTCGGCACGCTGCGGCCCGGCGTGCCGCGTCGCCGGCACAACGGCGCGCCGGCTTTCGTCTGCCCGCAGCCGCTCTTGGCGCACGACCGGGTGCGCTATGTCGGCGATCCGGTCGCCTTCATCGTCGCCGAGACCCTCAACCAGGCGAAGGACGCCGCCGAGCTGATCGCCGTCGAGTATGAAGTTCTGCCCGCCGTCACCTCAGCCGAGGCGGCCTTGCGGCCCGGCGCGCCCGCGGTGTGGGACGACAATCCGGGCAACGAGGCCTTCGCCTACGCGGCCGGCAACAAGGCAGCGGCCGATGCCGCCTTCGCGCAGGCCGCCCACATCACCCGCCACAAAATCGTCATCAACCGGGTGAGCGCCAACAGCATGGAGCCGCGCGGCTGCCTGGCGCATTACGACCCCGGCGACGAGCGCTACACGATCCGCTGCACCGTGCAATCGGTGCACGGCACGCGCGCCGCGCTTGCCGGCCAGATCTTCCGGGTGCCGCATCATCAGGTGCGCGTCGTGTGCGACACGATGGGCGGCGGCTTCGGTATGAAGGGCGGCTGCTACCCGGAATACGCGCTGGCGCTGTGGGCGGCGGAAGTCGTCTTGCGGCCGGTGCGCTGGGTCGCCGAGCGCAGCGAGGGGTTGCAGAGCGACGAACAGGCCCGCGGCAGCCTCGTCGAGGCCGAACTGGCGCTCGACGCGCAGGGCAGGTTCCTCGCGCTGCGGACCCGCTGGGTGTCGGCGATCGGCGCCTATTTCTCGACCGACCGGCCGACGATCCCGCTGACCATCGGCATGGGCTGTCTCGTCAACACCTACACATTCCAGGCGGTGCACGCCGAGGTGACCGCCGTCTTGACCCATACCATGACGACCGCACCCTATCGCGGCGGCAGCCGCCCCGAGCCGATCTATGTCGTCGAGACGATCATCGACAAGGCGGCTCGCGAACTCGGCGTCGATCCCGCCGAACTGCGCCGCCGCAATACGATCCCGGCAAGCGCGATGCCGTACGCAACGCCGATGCAGCAGACCTATGACGGCGGCGATTTCGCGAAGAACCTCGGCGATGCGCTGGCGCATATCGGCTATGACGCGGCCGCCCGGCGGCGCGCGGCCGCGCGGCAACGCGGCAAGCTGCTCGGCATCGGCGTCGCGACGACGGTGGCGGCCACCGGCGGGCGCGACTACGAGCATGCCGAGATCCGCTTTGATCCATCGGGCGGGGTAGTCTTGCTGACCGGCAGCATGGACCACGGGCAGGGGCACGCCACGACCTTCAAGCAGGTGCTGTCCGACAAGCTCGGCATCGATGCCGACCGCATCCGCTATCGCTGGGGCGACAGCGATCTGGTGACGATGGGGATCGGCACATTCGGCTCGCGCTCGGCCCAGCTCGCGGGTTCGGCGGTCGTCACCGCCGCCGACCGGCTGATCGACAAGGGGCGCCGCATCGCCGCGCACATCATGGAGGCGGCGGCCGGCGACATCGTGTTCGAGGGCGGGCGCTTCACGATCGCCGGCACCGACCGCTCGGTAGGGCTCGACGAGGTGGCGCGGCAATCGTTCAACGCCGCCGGGCTCCCCGAGGATATCGAGACCGGCTTTACCGAGCGCTCGAACTACGGCCCGGCCGACGCCGCGACCTTTCCGTCCGGGGCGCATGTCTGCGAAGTGGAGATCGACCCTGAGACCGGCGAGGTGGCGCTGGTGCGCTACTGCGCGGTCGACGATGTCGGCACGATGCTGAACCCCTTGTTGTGCGAGGGGCAGATCCATGGCGGCATCGTCCAGGGGCTGGGCCAGGCACTCATGGAAAACCTGGTCTACGATCCCGCCAGCGGCCAGCTCGTCACCGGCTCGTTCCAGGATTATGCGATGCCGCGGGCCGATAATTTCTGCGCCTTTGAGCTGGCCGAGAACTCGACCCCGACCGACAAGAACCCGCTGGGCGTCAAGGGGGTGGGCGAAGCCGGCACGATCGGCTCGATCCCGGCGGTGATGAACGCGGTCAACGACGCCTTGGCCGCGGTCGGCTCGGGGCCGATCGAGTTGCCGGCGACGGCGGAGAAGGTCTGGCGGGCGCTGCGCCTGGCGCCGGCCGGCTGAGCATCGCAGGCGGCATGACGAGGGTGGCGCGGCGCCGGCCCGATATGCGATGGCAAACCGGCGGGGCAAACCGGCGGGGCAAACCGGCGGAGCATCCGACGGCGCGCATGAAAAATGCCGTCCGCGTTGTTCGCGTGTGGGACGCTCCCACACGCCTCTTCCATTGGCTGGTTGCCGTATTGGTGGCGGCGGCCTATGCGACGTGGCGGTTGAACTGGATGATCTGGCACGGCCGGATCGGCGACACGCTGCTGGCGCTCCTGCTGTTCCGGCTGCTGTGGGGGTTTTTCGGCAGCGAGACGGCGCGGTTTTCCAGCTTTCTGGGGTCGCCCGCGACGGCGGCGCGACATCTGCGGCATCTGCTGCGCCGTGAGCCCGACCGCCAGGTCGGGCACAACCCGGCCGGCGGTTGGATGGTGCTGCTATTGCTGCTGCTGCTGCTCGGCGAGACGCTGACCGGGCTTTACGTTGCCAACGATATCGTCGATGTCGGGCCGCTGACCGACATCACCCCGGCACCGGTCGCAGATGCGATCGACGCGGCGCACGCGATCGTCTGGAATATCCTGCTGGCGGCGATCGCTTTGCACCTGCTGGCGATCCTCGTCTACGCGACGGCCAAGGGGCAGAACCTGCTGCGACCGATGATCACCGGCACCAAGGTTCTGCCGGACAGCCTGCCCCGGCCGCGCATCGCCAGCCGCGCGCGGGCCATCGTGCTGTTCGCCCTCAGTGCGGCGGCCGCCGCACTCGTCATCAACCTGGTATAACGTAACCCGACGATCAGCCCTTGGGCGGGACGACCTGACCGCGTAATTCGCACGCGGGATGAGATTTGCTGTGCAGGTTCACATACCATTCGCCGGCGGTGAATTGCTGGGCCTGTTCGGGGGTCAGCGTGGTGTTCCCGGTGATCGGGCTCGCCGGCGGGATGCCCTGCTTGCTGAGCCAGATCACCACCGGCCCGTTCTTGCCGGGCGCCGCGGGTCCGTGGAAATGCGACATCGTCGCCGCGCTGGAGAGCCCGCTAAAGGTGATGCTCCAGCTGACCGCCCTGGTTGCCGGGTCGTAGGTCAGCGCGGCCGATCCGGTGCCGCCCGTTTGCACCTGCGGCACGCATTGCGTTCCGCTCAGCGGCACCTTGAAGCTCTCGGCCTGCGCCAGCCCGGCCCAGCCGACGGCAATCAGGCAGGCGGCGACGAGGCCGGAGCGGTGAAAGATCGTGGTCGCCATCGTACCCTCCTATGGTGCGGACCGGGATGGATCGCCCATCATATGACAGGGCGGGCTTATGTCGTCCAACGATTTGGCGCTGCATCAGACCCCCTGTTGCCGGCGCCGGGGGGATGGCATAATTCTGCGCCGAAAAGCGCCGAAGGCGGGCGATCCCGCGCATTCTTGTCCGGCCGGCGCAGGTATTTGCACCGGCAATCTCGCGGTCGCGACACCACAGGGGAAAATCGCCACTTGAGAGAAACCTGATGCCGCCTGGCTCGATCCGCGCACGGCTGATTTTCCTTTCAGTCTTTCTGCTCGCGATCCTCGCTGTCTCGTCGGCGCTGCTGATACGCGAACTGGCGCGCGACTCGCGCAGTCTTGCCGAAGAAGCGCGGCTGGTCTCGGTCGTCCGCAACGCCAACATTGCGAGCAAACACTTCGGCGATTTGAAGTATTGGATAACCGATTCGGCGGTGACCCAGCTCGCCCGCTCGCTGCAGAATGCGGTCGCCGCCAAGGCGCGGCTCGATGCCGATCTCAAGGCGATCGCGCCGGTCGATCCTGCCGGCGTCGCCGCCATCGGCCGCGAAGTCGACACGCTGGCCGCATTGGCGCGCCAGGCGGGGGAGGCCTATTCGGGCGATGACAGCGCCGCCGGCAACGCGCTGATGGCGCAGGCGCAGCGCCATATTCTCACCGTCGATGACGAGATCGACAGGATCGTCGATCGCCTCGAGCAGCAGGCCGTAACCCGGCGCGATGCGTCGATGCACGCGGCCGACCACGCGGTCGACTTGTCGATGACCGCCGGGATCGCCGCCATGGCGGTCGCGCTCGGCCTGACGGCGCTGATCGTGCGCTCGATCACCGCCCCCCTGAAGCGGCTGGAAACCAGCATGGCCGCGATTACCCGCGGCGAGCTCGATGGGCCGATCCCGCGGGCGAACGTCCGCGAGATCGGGGCGATGACGACGACGCTCGGCATGCTGCGCGACAGCCTGCGCGAGCGCGACGAGCTGGAACGCGAACGCCAGCGCGCCGCCGCCGAGATCCACGCCGCGCGCGACGCCGCCGAAGCCGCGCTCGGCGAATTGCGCGCGACCCAGGCCAATCTGATCCATGCCGAAAAGATGGCCTCGCTCGGCCAGCTGACCGCCGGGATCGCCCACGAGATCAAGAACCCGCTGAATTTCGTCAACAACTTCGCTGAACTCTCGATCGAACTGCTGGCCGAGCTGCAGGCGGCGGTGGCGCCGGCCTTGGTCGCGCTGGACGAGAATGCGCGCGCCGATATCGGCGAGACGATCGCGATGCTGACCAGCAACCTCGACAAGATCAACGAGCACGGCCGGCGCGCCGATGGCATCGTCCGCAGCATGCTGGCGCATTCGCGCGGCGGCAGCGGCGAGCGCCAGAGCGTCGACATCAATGCGCTCATCGAGGAGGCGCTCAACCTCGCCTATCACGGCGCACGCGCCCAGGACCAGGAATTCAACATCACGCTGGAACGCGATTTCGCCCCCGGACTGGCGCCGATCGCGCTGGTGCCGCAGGACGTGACGCGGGTCTTCCTCAACCTGTTCGGCAACGGCTTTTATGCCGCCAACCAGCGGCGCAAGGAAGTCGCCGACCCCGGCTTGAAGCCGACGCTCTGGGTGCAGACGCGCGAGCGCGGCGGCGAGGTCGAGATCAAGGTGCGCGACAACGGCATCGGCATCACGCCGGAGGTCAGGGGCAAGCTGTTCCAGCCGTTCTTCACCACCAAGCCGACCGGCGAGGGCACCGGGCTCGGCCTCTCGATCAGCTACGAAATCATCACGCATGCGCACGGCGGCACGATCGAGGTCGACAGCCGGGTCGGCGAATTCACCGAATTCACCCTTCGGTTGCCGCGCGCCGCCCCGATCGGGCGCGCCGCATGACGAACCGGAGATGATGACACCCGCAAAAATTCTCGCCGTCGATGACGAGGTGGATTTCGAGCTGTTGATCCGGCAGCGCTTCCGCCGCCAGATCCGCGCCGAGGAATTCGCCTTCCGCTTTGCCCATCATGGCGAGGAGGCGCTGGCGGTGCTGCGCGAGGAGCCGGATATCGAGCTGTTGCTGCTCGACATCAACATGCCGGTGATGGACGGGCTGACGCTGTTGGCCGAGTTGCGCGCGCGGCAATCGGCGGTGCGCGCGATCATCGTCTCGGCGTACGGCGACATGGCCAACATCCGCACCGCGATGAACCGCGGCGCCTTCGATTTCGTCACCAAGCCGGTCGATTTGAACGATCTCGAAATCACCATCAGGAAGACGCTCGACGACATCGCCCGGGTCCGCGAGATCGACCGCCGCCGCGTCGCCGCCGAACGCGCCCGCGCCAATCTTTCGCGCTATTTCTCGCCGAACCTGGTGGAGATGTTGGCCGATCGCGACGAGCCGCTGGGCGCGGTGCGGCGCCAGACCGTCGCCGTCCTGTTTGTCGATATCGTCGGCTTTACCCGGATGGCCGAGGCCATCCCGCCCGAAGCGGTGGTGACGATGCTGCGCCAGTTCCACGACCGCATGACCGGGCAGATCTTCGCCTGCGGCGGCACCGTCGAGAAATATATCGGCGATGAGATCTTTGCGGTCTTCGGGCTGCCCAATTGCGGCCCCGAAGACGCCGCCAACGCGCTGCGCTGCGCCAACGGCATGATCACCGCGCTCGCCGCCTGGAACGACGAGCGCCGGCGCGACGGCGAGCCGGCGCTGGCCATCGGCATCGGGCTCAATTACGGGCCGGCGGTGATCGGCGATGTCGGCAGCGAGCACAGCATGTCGTTCACCGTGATCGGCGACACGGTCAATACCGCGAGCCGCCTGCAGTCGCTGACCCGCACCCTGGAGACGCCGCTGGTGGTCGGCGACGCCATCGTCAGTGCGGTCGCGGCGCAGCCCGCCAACGGTGCCGAGGGCCTGCTCGCGCCGCTCGAGGATCGCGGCGAGCAGGTGCTGCGCGGCCGCGCCGGCGCGGTCCGGGTGTGGACCCGCGCGGCCGCGCCATTGCCAGCGCCGCTGTCTCCGGTAAAGTAACGCAAGCCGACAGCGGCAAGGAGGGCAGCAGATGAGCACACCGGTCACGCTGGAGATCTTCACCGACTACGTTTGACCCTGATGTCAGGCCCTCAATGCAGAAAGAGCTGCAGCTGATAATCCGGCACTGACGCCATTATCGCAATTCCGCGAAATCGACATCAGATCTCGGGCATAGCAAGAACATCCGCATCATTCCGAAGCCCTTCGCTGCTTCGGTCATGCCGACGTAATTGCACGCGAATTCGTCGGCATGATGCAACGCCAGTGCGGCGGCCAGCGTCTCCGTCACATAGATGCAGTTCTCCGGCGTCACAGGCTCGATCCGGGCGGTGCGGCTGACATGCGCACCAAAAAAATTGCGGCGCTTCAGGATCGGGTCGCGGGCGCCGTAAGCGGGGCCGAGATGGCCGCCGATGCGCAGCCCCATGTCGCCCGGCAGGCCGGAGGCTGCCAAATCGATGCGCGATATTTCCCCCTGCAGCACCAGGGCGCAGCGCGCCGCCTGGCCGGCATCGCGGAAGACGACAAAAAGCCCGTCGCCCCATGTGTTGGCGAACAGTACGTCGCGGGGGAAACGGTCGAGAACCTGGGCGAATGCGCCGAGAAAGCGCTCGATGAATTTCGGCAGCTGCTCGTCGCGCAATTTGCTGAAGCCTTTCACGTCAGAGAACAGCATGGCGTAGGGTCGGCGCCGAGGCTCAGCCTTGGGCGCCGGCGGCGCCGCGCGGGGTGACGCGGGCGCGTCGACGCTGTCGATCCGGATCACTCGCTGGGGCAGGCCGCGGCGCCGCCACATCTCAACGTCGTGCGCCGTCCCGGCCGGGCCATCGGCCGGGTGGCCGTCCCACACCGCGATCTGCTCGATCTCCGTAGCGAGATGCTGTGCCCGCAAAAGGGCCAGCCCCATCGCGAGCTCGCTGCAATAGCCGAACAGAAACTCATCGCCCAGATAGCCATCCTCGGTGGCATAGCGCACCGTTGCCGCTCCCTCCAGGCAGGCGTGGAAGCGCTCGACCCAGGCAGCGCCGGCGGGCCGCACCGATACCTCGACAAACTCGTCGCGCGCGAAAGGCAGCACGACGTCGAGAGTAGCGCCGCGAGCGAGCAGCGCCTCGGCGAACAGGATGTCGCTGCCGGCCGCCAGTGAGCCGTAGCCGAAGCCGATGTCGCCCGCATCGAGCGCGGCGGCGATGGCGGCGGCAATGTCTGCTTCTTGGGCGGCGGGAAAGCGTCCCCGATCGCCGGGCGCGGAGATGATGTGGCCGACAAAGTGAGCGACGCGCGGCGGCGCCAACTCCGCCAGCCAGGCGGCGTCGAGTCGGTTCGCAATGGCGACCCGCCGCAGCTGCCGGATCGTGCTGGCCCGATCGCGAAAGTTTGGGGCAGTCCCGCCGCTGGCCCATGCCTGCCGTGCCGCCTCGCGTGCGCGGGCCGTATCGCCGAGGATGAGATGGGCCTCGGCCTCCGTGGCGAATTCGTAATACCCTTTCTCGTCGACCGGACGCGCGGTCAGTGTCGCGAGGACCTCGCGCGCCAGCGCCGCCGCCGTCATGCCATCGCCGGCGATCAGGCGCAGCGTCGCGCAGTTGATGGCCGGGTAGTAGGCATAGCCATAGCCGCTGCCGGCATCCGCCGCCATCCGGTAGGCCGCGGCGTAGGCTTCCGCGGCCGCAGTGAGCTTGGCGCCGCGTTCGCTTCCGCCGGCCGCGAAGGCCATATCCTTCAACAGCCGCGCCCGCAATGTGGCGATGTCGAGGGCGAGCGCCGCGGGCAGCGATGGGGCCGCCGTGCCGTCGAAAAGTCGTTCGAACTGCGCTGCGGCTTGCGCCGTCGCGCCGGTCGAGGCGAGGCACAGGACGGCGCGATGCTTCAGCGCGGCGCTCTCAGGGAACGCCTCGATGCCCTGCATCGCCAGATCGTAGGCGTGGAAGAGCTCGCCTCCGCGCTCGCACCTTCTCACTTCTGACAGCCATTCTTGCGGGCTCTCGGGTAACCGCATCGGCGCTTCCGCTGTCATCATTTTTCCCCGTGCGATCGGCCCGACCGCTTAGCGCACCGGTGCCGTCGTCCACCGACGATCATCCTCCCGCCTGAACGCGCGGCACCGTCGCGGTCGGCTCGCGAGCGGCAGTCGATCGCAACCGGTCGGCAGCGATAGTCCTATTGCCCGGCTTCGGCGCCGCGGTTCAACCGTAGGGTTGCTACCGCCAGAAAACGGCGGTATTGCGGTCCCCGGGAAATCTGCCGCGATTGGCGCGCGATGCTGACCTTGCGGCGTATCGGAGTGGCTCCGGGAGATGATTTTCTCGGCTCCGGCCGGCCTGCCGCGTTATCGGTGGCATCACGAAGGGCGCGTTGTTGAGACCACTTACCAGAGTATACACTACAATCAGCACGCCTCGAAAAGGCTAACAATTCGAGATGAGATTCCGCAATGTCTCAGGTGGCAACGCTAACAAATTATAGCCCGGCCGGGGGCACGTAAACGCCAAACCAGCACGATGGCTGACATTTTCATAAGCTACACCAATACGGATCGCGAGGTCGTAACCCGACTTGCCGACCGATTGACCGAACACGGATGGTCGGTATGGTGGGACTTTCGCATCAAGGTTGGCGAATCATTCGACCGCGTGATCGAGGAGGCCATCGAGCAAGCGTCCGTCGTCGTCGTGGTTTGGTCAATCCATTCGATCAGATCCGACTGGGTCAGAGCTGAGGCGGCCTACGGCTTGAGTGCCAACAAGCTGATCCCGGTCAGGATCGAAGCCGCCACGCCGCCGCTGCGGTTCCTCCAGCTTCAGACCATCGATCTGAGCGGCTGGGATGGCCACAATGACACGCCTGAATTTCAGCGGCTAGTTGGGGATCTTGAGACCTACCTCCCGCCACCGCAGCGCACGGTAACGTCGAACCAAGCGCTTTTGGATGATACCAGACCACTATTGGCCGCCGACGAAACGGATCAGCGGGCGGCGGAACGCGGCCAACGCGAAGAAGCCGCTCGCAAGGCCCATGAGGCGGCCGAGGCGGCGGAACGTGCCCAACGCGAAGCGGCGGCTCGCAAGGCGCGCGAAGAGGTTGAGGCGGCGGAACGCGCCCAACGCGAAGCGGCGGATCGCCAGGCCCGCGAAGAGGCCGAGGCGGCCGAGCGTGCCCAACGCGAAGAGGCGGCTCGCAAGGCCCGCGAAGAAGCCGAGGCGGCCGAGCGTGCCCAACGCGAAGCGGCGGCTCGCAAGGCCCGCGAAGAAGCCGAGGCGGCGGAACGTGCCCGAAAGGAAGAGGCCGCTCGAAAAGCCCGCGAAGAGGCTGAGGCGGCGGAACGCGCCCAAAAGGAAGAGGCCGCTCGCAAAGCCCGCGAAGAGGCCGAGGCGGCGGAACGTGCCCGAAAGGATGAGGTCGCTCGAAAAGCCCGCGAAGAGGCTGAGGCGGCGGAACGCGCCCGAAAGGAAGAGGCCGCTCGCAAAGCTCGCGAAGAGGCTGAGGCGGCCGAACGCGCCCGAAAGGAAGAGGCCGCTCGAAAAGCCCGTGAAGAGGCTGAGGCGGCGGAACGCGCCCGAAAGGAAGAGGCCGCTCGAAAAGCCCGTGAAGAGGCTGAGGCGGCGGAACGTGCCCGAAAGGAAGAGGCCGCTCGCAAAGCCCGCGAAGAGGCTGAGGCGGCGGAACGCGCCCAACGCGAAGAGGCGGCTCGCAAGGCCCGGGAGGCGGCCGAAGCGGCCGAGCGTACCCGAAAGGAAGAGGCGGCTCGCAAGGCCCGCGCAGAAGCCGAGGCGGCGGAACGTGCCCGAAAGGAACAGGCCGCTCGCAAAGCCCGCGAAGAAGCCGAAGCGGCGGAACGCGCCCGAAAGGAAGAGGCGGCTCGCAAGGCCCGCGCAGAAGTCGAAGCGGCGGAACGCGCCCCACAGGAAGAGGCGGCTCGCAAGGCCCGCGCGGAAGCCGAAGTGGCGGAACGTGCCCAACGCGAAGAGGCCGCTCGCAAGGCGCGCGAGGCGGCCGCGGCCTCGGAGGGCGATCAGGCGACCCTCGTAGCCGCACTCGAGAAAGGCACCTACCCGCACAGAGAAGTGACGACTGTTTCGGATGAAGCGGCAGAATCGTCTTCAGCGACCCTCGCCGGGCACGCCGAAATGGCACGCCCACCTGTAGCGGGGGCGATACCGTTCGCCGCGGCTGCAGACCTGCCGAGACGAGATCAGCCGCGGAGACTGTTGCCGTTACTGGCAGTACTCGGACTGTTTCTCTGTGTCGGCGGTGCTTTTTATTATTTGTTTGGGACACAACCCCAATCACCCACCGCACCAGCCGGTGCGGTCGCCGCCTCTACAGCGACGACTCCCGGCGCGAAGCAGGATCAGACGTCCACCAGCGGTGGCAGCAATAAGGCTGCGGCGGGGAAAGCGGCCGAGGAGCAGGCGCAGGCGGCGGCGGCAAAGAAGGCGGCCGAGGAGCAGGCCCAGGCGGCGGCGGCAAAGAAAGCGGCCGAGGAGGAGGCCCAGGCGGCGGCGGCGAAGCAAGCGGCCGAGGCGGAGGCGCAGGCGGCGGCGGCGAAGCAAGCGGCCGAGGCGGAGGCGCAGGC
>DATLRS010000072.1:0-13976 GCA_035534535.1 Allostellaceae bacterium
CCGGGCATCGCCTCGATGCGGTAGCGGCCCTCCGGCAGCGTGTCGGACAGGCCGGCAAAGGCCCACATCGCGGCCTCGCCCTCCGCCGCGCCGACCAGCACCCGCCCGAGCCTTCCCTTGTCGTCCGGCACCAGCGCGAGCTTGCCGGCTTCGCCCGAAAACCCGCTCGCCGCCGCCCAGTCGCGCTCGCGCGCCGGCGCCCCCTCGCACCACGCCGCCAGCCCGGATTTCGACACCGCCGTGACCGGCACCGCATCGAGGGTGTCGTCAATAATGGAAAATCTCATTTCGCTATATCCGCATCGTCGATTTCGTGCAGGATGCCCCGACAAGTGCACGTTTGGCTAGGGTGTCCTGTCGGCCGGGGTGGCCACGCCACCGCAGCGCCCAAGGAGATGAGCCGATGCAGGTGAAAGAGGCCGTTTCTCTTGCGAAGCAATATGTCAAGGATGTCTTCGCAGAAGAGAAGATTGATGGTCTCGGCTTAGAAGAAGTAGAGTTCGACGACAAAACACGCATCTGGTCAGTGACGATCGGCTTCTCTCGGCCATGGGATGAGACAGCAGGAACCTTCGGCGCGAAGCTCGCCGGATTCGTTCCCAGACGCCGTGATTACAAGGTAGTGAGGATCGTCGATGGCGACAAACGCGTGATATCGGTAAAAAATCGTGAAACGGTATCCGGTTAGAATGCCAACTTTTCTAATTGATACGATGCTCTTGACCCTGTTGATTGTCGGAACAGCGTCTCGCGAATAAGCGGCTACGACCCTACAAGGCAAACGACTTCGATCTTCTCGTCGACAATGTATCACAAATGTCTGGCATCATCGTGACGCCGAACACACTAACCGAGGCTTCAAACTGGGCAAAGATGATTGGAGAGCCGGCGCGGTCACATATTGCGGCCACGTTTCAGCAGTTTGTTGCCGTGTTCCAAGAACGATATGTCGCGAGCGATGACGCGGTGCAGGACGCCGAGTTTGCACGGTTTTGGCTGACAGACTCGGGAATACTTCGTGAATTGGCAAACGGCCACAGCTTGCTCACGAGCGATTCTCAGCTCTATGTTGCTGCGCTCCAGCGGGGCTTCTACGCCTTGAACTTCGACTACCTCCGGCAACTCTAATTCGGGCGCTTCTTTCCCTGTCACAGGGTGGTGATCGTCATGCCGCCGTCGATGACGATGGTCTGGCCGGTGATGAAGGCGCCGGCGCGCGAAGCGAGCAGCAAGGCGGCGCCGCTGATCTCCTCGGGCGCGCCGAGCCGGCGCAGCGGCGTCGCGGCCTCGCGGTTGGCGCGCCGCTCCGGGTCCTCATAGAGGACGCGCGAGAACTCGGTGGTGATCAGCCCCGGCGCGATGCAGTTGACCCGGATGTTGTGCGGCCCCCATTCGGCCGCGAGGTTGCGGCACAGCGCGAGATCGGCCGCCTTGGTGATGCCGTACATCCCGAGCTTCAGGCTGCTGAGCAGGCCGCCGATCGAGGTGATGAAGATGATCGCGCCGTCGCGGCGCTTCTTCATGCCGGGTGCGACCAGGTTGGCCAGCCACAGGTTGCTGAGGACATTGTTAGTCATCATCCGGTCGAAGACCTGGTCGCCCAGGTCTTCGAGCGAGCCGTAAAACGGGTTGACCGCGGCGTTGCACACCAGGATGTCGACCCGGCCCCAGTGTTCTGTCGTCCGGGCGACGAGGTTTTCGAGCTGCGCCTTGTCGGAGATGCGCGCCGGGACGGCGATCGCCTCGCCGCCCTTGGCGCGGATCGCCGCCACCGCCGCGTCACAGCGCTCCTGGTTGCGCGAGGAGATCACGACACGGGCGCCGGCCTCGGCGAAACCCTCGGCGATCGCGCGGCCGATGCCGCGCGAGGAACCGGTGACGATGGCAACTTTGCCGGCGAGGTCGAAAAGGTTCATTGGTCGAGCTTTCTCCATCATTCCGGGACCCGGGCAATCGCCGAGGCCGCCGGCCCATGCAACAACACCGCTCCTGAAAGAATGGTTTCCGGCCGGCCGGCGCGCGACGTTCCGCAACGACGATCAGCGATGGGTCGTTACATCCCCTCGCGCACCAGCGGATTGCGCAGGGTACCGATGCCGCTGATCTCGATCTCGCAAACGTCGCCGTGCTTCAAATTCGACGGGGCCCCCTCGGTGCCCATCCAGACGACGTCGCCGGGGTAGAGCGTCAGGTACTGCGACATGCGGCTGATGAACTTGGCGACGCCGTGCACCATGTTGTTGGTACGGAAATGGTCGGTCACCTTGCCGTTGACCCGCACCGTCGTCTCGGCCTTGTCGAGGTCGAATTCGGTCTCGATCCACGGTCCCATCGGCTTGAAGGTGTCGGTGTTCTTGGCGCGCCACAGGGTGCGGTCGCCGCGCTGCCAGGTGCGCTCGCTCATGTCGTTGCCGATCGTCCAGCCGAGGACGCATGAGAGGGCGTCCTGTTCCGAGATGTGCTTGACCTGCTTGCCGATCACCGCGACCAGTTCGCCCTCGTATTGCACGAGGTCGCCGGCGTCCTTGGGGATGACGATGTTCTCGCCATGCGCAACAAGCGCGTTGTTGGCGCGATAGCCGACATCGGCGTTGGGCGGAATGTTCGGCTCCTCGCCGCGCTTCTTCGCCATCTCGGTGACGTGCTCGGCATAGTTGAGGCCGGCGGCGTAGAATGTCCTGGGGATGACCGGCACGAGGAACTTGACGGCGTCGAGCTTGCGCCGCGTCGCGGTGCGCTCGTAGCCGGCGAACGGGTCGCCCTTGACTTCGACGACCGTGTCGCCCTCGATGATGCCGTACGCCTCATGCCCGTCGGCCGCGTATCTGAGCCAGCGCATCGTTTTTCCTCCCTTTGCAGCGGTTCTTTGGCGATCATACCCGAGCCGCCGGATGCGGCAACGGAGCAGATTCATGCCGGTGATCGATCGCGACGGGGTCAGCATTCATTACGAAGCGGCCGGCGACGGCCCGGCTTTGCTGTTGTCGCATGGCTATGGCGCGACCTGCCGGATGTGGGACGGCCAGATCGCCGCCTTCGCCGACCGCTACCGGGTCATCGTCTGGGACATGCGCGGCCACGGGCAGTCGGGCGATCCGTCTGACCCGGCGGCCTATTCGACCGCGCTGACGGTCGGCGACATGGCGGCGGTGCTCGACGCCGTCGGCGCGGAGCGCGCCATTATCGGCGGGCTGTCGCTGGGCGGGGTCATGTCGCTGGCGTTTCAGCTGGCCCATCCCGAGCGTGTCCGCGCGCTCTTGCTGTGCGACACCGGGCCCGGTTTTCGCAACCCCGAGGCGCGCCGGCAGTGGAACGAGCGCGCCTTCGCGCGCGCCCGCGACCTGGAGGCAAAGGGGCTGGCGGCGTTGGGCGGCGGCGCCGAGACGCGCTTCGGGCGGCACCGCTCGGCCGTTGGCCTCGCCGGCGCGGCGCGCGGCATGCTGGCGCAACACGATAGTTCGCTGATCGACTCGTTGCCGCAGATCGCGGTGCCGACCCAGGTGCTGGTCGGCAGCGAAGACCGGCATTTTCTCGCCGCCAGCGATTACATGGCGGCCAAGATCCCGGGCGCACGCAAGACCGTGATCGCCGATGCCGGCCACGCCAGCAACCTCGACCAGCCGGATCGGTTCAACGCCGCGGTCGCGGCGTTCCTGGCCGGTTTGTGATCCTTCCGGGCGGCAGCAAGGAAGGCCTCAAGATGCCGCCGCAATTCCTGGACGCCTTCAGGACGCCTTGACGTGAACCCGACGTGGCGGCGCAGGGTTTGCGCGGGCCGGTCGCGGCGGGCCTCTCCCCGCCGGCGTGCCGCATCATAGCCGCGGCGCCCCGGGCCTTCTAGAGCGTCATCCGATGAAATTGAAACCTCCTCACAGCGTCATGCCCGGACCTGTTCCGGGCATCCACGTGGATGGCCGGGTCGAGCCCGGCCATGACGAATAGGGGAGATGATTCTACCTCATCGGATCGTGCTCTAGGAGTAGGTATATTCCGAGGCTGCCGCACTCATCACCTCGCACTCACATGTACACGGGAAAATTCCCAGACTAGCCATTGGAGTGCGCCATGGACCTTCTTCTCATTATCCTTGTGCTCGTCCTGCTCTTCGGGGGTGGCGGCTATTGGGGTTATAGTCGGTGGCGGTAACGGTACGTTCTGAGGCGAAGGCCGGCATCCTCCACGTAAGCGGGTCCCGGCTTTCGCCGCGCGCTTGTCCCGTGGGCCAAAAGCCCACGGGACGACACGCAAAGGCTAATTCACAAACCGGTACAACTTCGCGGCATTGTCGCAGACGATCTTCTTGCGGGTCGCTTCCGGCAGGTGGCCGAGTTCCTTCTGGATGTATTCCTGCGAATCCGGCCAGATGCCGTCCGGGTGCGGGAAGTCCGAACCCCACATGATGTTGTCTTCGCCGAGTTCTTCCAGGAGCTTCACGCCGACCGGATCGCTCTGGTAGGTGGCATAGCATTGCCGGTGCCAGTATTCGCTCGGCCGCATCTTGAGGTCGAGTTCCTTGAACTGGTCTTCCCACTCGGCGTCCATGCGGTCGAGGATGTAGGGGATCCAGCCGGTGCCCGCTTCGCCGATGACGATCTTGAGGTCCGGCCGGTGTTCCAAGACGCCGGCGAAGATGATCGACATCAGGACGTCGGCCATGTGCATCTGGAAGCTGGTGATGCTCGCCGCCCGCGCCGCCAGCAGCACCTTTCCGGAAAGCTGCGAGAAATCGCGCCGCGGGCCGCCGATCGTGTGGAAATGCACCGGCAGGCCGCTGGCCGCGGCGGCGTCCCACATCGGCGCCCACCAGGGGTCCCACAACGGCGTCATGTCGTGCTTGCGGGCGATCTCGAGGCCGCGCACCGCGCCGCGCCGCGCGACCCGCTCGATCTCGGCGACGGCGGCGCCGATATCGTGGTTGGGGATGCAGGCGAGCCCGGCGAAGCGCTCGGGATGGGCCGAACAGAACCCGGCCAGCCAGTCGTTGTAGATGCGCAGCATCTCGCCGGCCGCCTCGTCGTCGTTGAGGCGGTTGGTGGCGCCGAGGATGCCGTACAGCACCTCGGCCTGGACGCCGTCGCGGTCCTGATCCTTGAGGCGCAGATCGGGGTCGGTCAGGCGGCGGACGCCCCTCTGGCCATCGGCATAGAGCCCGGTCGAGGCCATCCGGTCGGAGCGGTGGATGACCCCCGGCACGTATTGCCGTCCGGCCGAGCCCATGCCGGCATCGAGACCGAACGAGGCGCCGCTCTTGGTGACCCACTCGCGGCCGCGCGGGCCGTCGATGACGTACGGCATGCGGTCCCGGACCGCGGCGGCGGCGTTCTGGGTGAACAGATCGGGCGGCAGCCAGATCAGATCGACATGGCAATCGGCTGAGATCACATCGTATTTCATCGCGCTGCCCTCTCTGCGTTCGCGGCTGCGAGGCGGAAGGTAGCGCGCCGGGCGGGCCGCTGGCTAGATCTGCACGATCGAGGAGAAATCCCAGGCCACGTCGGGCGGGTTTTCGCCGATCCGGACATTCGTCTTGGCGGTGAAGTGATGCGGCGGCACCGGCAGGTTGTAGGGCGCCGGCACGCCCTCAAAGACCCGGCCGGAGAGATCGTATTTCGAGCCGTGGCATGGACAGAAATAGCCGCCCGGCCAGCTCGTCCCGAGATAGCCGCCGGTCTCGGGCTCGAATTTCGGAATGCAGCCGAGATGCGTGCAGATGCCGACCAGCACGAGATATTCCGGGTTGATCGAGCGATGCCAGTTGCGCGCATAGGGCGGCTGCTGGTCGACCTCCGAGCGGGGGTCGCTGAGCAGGTTCAAATCCTGCGGCGCCTGCAGCATCTTGAGTTCGGCCGGGGTGCGGCGGGCGATAAAGATCGGCCGGCCGCGCCACATCACCTGCATCTGCTGCCCCGGCTTGAGCGGCGCCAGGTTGACATCGAGCGGCGCGCCGGCCGCCAAGGTGTCGGCGGACGGGTTCAGCGAGTCGATGAACGGCCATGCGGTTGCCGCCACCCCGACGGCGCCAAGCGCGCCGGCCATCAGCAGCAGGAAATCGCGCCGCGTCTCGTCCCCACCCGTGTGGTGTTCGCCTTCGGTGATGTCGGTCATCGCGATGAACCCGGCTCGTCCCTGTTTCGGCGGCCCGCCGGCCGCAGTAATTCGCCCGGGCGGCGAGCGGCCGCAACCTCAAATTCCCGAGCCGGAACCCAGTGCGTCACTATGTCATGCGAAGAGCGTCGGGGCGGCGCTCACCACGCAGCGACGTCGAGAAAGGTACTCTGGTAGGTCGCGCCGTCGCCCAGATCGGTGTAGCGGTCCGAGCACAGCATGTTGACCGTGCCCGACAGCGTCTCGCGATCGGGGCGCTGGCCGGGCACCAGGACGACCCCGGGCAAGACTTCGTCGCTGACCCGCAGCATGAGGCCGACCGCGCCGCGCTGGTTGAAGAGGCGCACCCGCGCGCCGTCGCCGAGCGAGCGGCTTGCCGCCTCGTCGGGGTGCAGGATGGCGCAGGGCGGCCCCTCGCGGCGGCGCAGGAAGTCGACCCCGGCATAGGCGGTGTGCGCCTGGAAATAGCCGGGCGCCGTCAACAGCCGCAACGGCCAGCGCGCCCGGTCGCGCTCTTCCTGTGGGTCGGGCTGCCAGTCCGGCATCGCCGGGTGGCCGGACGCCGCGAGCCGTTGCGAATAGAATTCGAGCCTGCCAGAGGGGGTGCGGAACTGCTGAACGCCGTCGCCGCCATAGCGGAACGGCCGGCCGGAGCGCACCTCGTCGGGATCGAGCGCGGTGCCCCGGACCAGTTCGGCCAGGGCTTCCGCCGGCGACATGCGGAACACCGGGTCGGCGAGCCCGATGCGGCAGGCCAGTTCCTGCGCCAGGCGGAAATTCGACCACGCCTCGCCCTGCGGCGGCACGGCGGCCGGCGCGTATTGCGCCCAGTAGGTGCCGTAGGCGCGGTAGAAATCCTCGGTTTCGAGATAGGTCGTCGCCGGCAATACGATGTCGGCATAGCGCGCGGTTGCCGTCAGGAACGGGTCGTGCACGACCGTGAACAGATCCTCGCGCAGGAGGCCCCGTCGCACCTTGCCGGCATCGGGGCAGGTGACCGCCGGGTTGTTGGCCGCGATGAAGAGCGCGCGCAGCGGCGGGTCGGCCAGGCTGAGCAAGGCCTCGCCGAGCCGCAGATGGTTGACGAGGCGGGTCGCTCCCGGTCCCGACGGCTGGCGCACCGCGGCGTAATTCAATTCGCACGACGCCGCGGTCAATAGGAGAGCGCCGCCGCCACGCCTGCCATAGGCGCCGGTGACGCCGGGCAGCAGTGCCACGGCGCGCAGCGCTTCGCCGCCGCGCGCCAGCCGCGTCATGCCTTCGCCGAGGCGGATGAACGAGCGTTTGGCGGCGCCATAGAGCGCGCCAAAGCCCTCGATGTCGGCTTCGGCAAGCCCGGTGATCGCAGCGACCCGCGCGGGCGTGTAGCGCGGCAAAACCTCGGCCTCCAACCGCTCGAAGCCGAGCGTCTGCGCCGCGACATAGGCGCGGTCGACGAGGCCGTCGCGCACCAGGATGTGCATCACGCCGAGCGCCAAGGCCGCGTCGGTGCCGATGCCGATCTGCAGGTGCCGATCGGCCAGCCGGGCGGTGCGGCTGCGGCGCGGGTCGATCGCGACGATCTTGACGCCGCGCTTCTGCGCCGCCTCGGCCCTGGCCCAGAAATGCACGTTGGTGGCGACCAGATCGGCGCCCCACGCGACGATCAGATCGCTGTCCTCGACCGCTTCCGGGTCGGCGCCGCCGACCGCGCCCACTGTCATGTTCCAGGCTTCCTCGCAGCACGTGTCGCACACCGTGCCGGCGACGAGGCGGCTGGCGCCGAGCGCGTGGAAGAGGCCGAGCACGAGACCGCGATTGAGCTGCCCCTGATGGGCGCTGTAGGCATAGCCGAGCAGCGCCAGCGGCCCGGATTCGGCAATGATCGCCTGCCAGCGCGCGGTGATCTCGTCGAGCGCCGCCTCCCAGTCTATCGGCGCGAACCGGCCCTCGCCCTTCGGCCCGATGCGGCGCAGCGGCGTCGCGAGGCGCTCGGGCGAATGCACCAGTTCGGCGTCGCGGTTGACCTTGGCGCAGGCAAACCCGGCGGTGAACGGCTGCCCGGGATCGCCGCGCACGCGCAATACGCGGCCGTCCTCGACCTCGGCCAAGAGCGAGCACATGTCGGGGCAATCATGCGCGCAGACGACGCGAACCGTTTCCACCGGCGGCTCCAGGCAGTTCGTTGGCCCCGTTTCTGTCATTGCGAGAGCAGCGACGCAATCCCGATCGCCCGGCTCCGAGAAGACCGCATTCCCGGCGAAGGCCGGGATCCAGCGGGCAACCGCTCGCACGCGGGTGCGTGGGTCCCGGCTTTCGCCGGGAATGCGGCTGGGTTTATCGAGCGGCTTTCATCTGCGTGTTCGCCAGCCGCCCGGGTGCGCTATGATCGGCTGACGCCGCCGAGGACGCCGCCAGGAGAGTGACATGAGCGATCTGATCGAGAGCACCGAAAACGGCATCACGACCTTGACCCTCAACCGCCCGGAGCGGCTCAACGCGCTGTCGCCGGAGATGACCGCCGGGCTCAAGGAGGCGTTGGAGCGCCTTGCGACGGACCGCAGCGTCGGCGCGATCGTCATCGCCGGGGCGGGGCGCGGCTGGTGCGCCGGCGGCGATGTCAAGACGATGGAAAGCCGCGGCCAGGGCCAGAGCGTCGAGGACCGGGTCGAGGGCCTGCGCCGGGCGCACCAGTTGCCGCTGTTGTTTCGCAGCATCCCCAAAGTCATCATCGCGATGATCAACGGCCCGGTTGCCGGCGCCGGCATGGGCCTTGCGCTGGCCTGCGACCTGCGCGTCGCCGGCAAGTCGGCGCGCTTTGGCACCGCCTTCGCGCGGATCGGCTATTCCGGCGATTACGGCGGCTCGTGGAGCCTGACGCGGCTGGTCGGCACGGCCAAGGCGCGCGAACTTTATTTCCTCGCCGATGTCATCGACGCCGAGACGGCGGGCGCGCTCGGCATCGTCAACCGGGTGGTCGGCGACGACGAACTGCATAGCGAAACGATGGCGCTGGCGCAGCGCATCGCCGACGGGCCGCGGGTCGCGCTCGGCTACATGAAGCGCAACCTGTTGGCCGCCGAGACCGAGAGCTTCCAGACCGTGCTCGATCTCGAAGCCGAGCACCAGGCGCGCTGCGCCTTCACCGAGGACCACAAGGAGGCGGTCGCCGCCTTTGTCGAAAAGCGCCGCCCGGTGTTCCGGGGACGCTAAGGGAGGCTGGCATGGCCGGGCTCTATTTCGAGGAATTCGTGCAAGGCCAGGTGTTCGAGCACGCCCTCTCGCGCACCGTCACCGAGATGGACAACGTGCTGTTCACCACCCTGACGATGAACCCGCAGCCGCTGCACCTCGACGCCGAATTCGCCAAGACGACCGAGTTCGGCCGGCCGCTCGTCAACAGCATCTTCACGCTGGGCCTCGTCATCGGGATCAGCGTCGGCGACACGACGCTCGGAACGACGGTTGCCAATCTCGGGATGAGCGAGGTGCGCTTTCCCAAGCCGGTGTTTCACGGCGACACGATCCGCGCCCGCAGCACCGTCGTCGCGACGCGGCGCAGCAAGTCGCGCGCCGACGCCGGCATCGTCGAATTCGAGCACGAGGGCCTCAACCAGCGCGGCGAGACCGTGGCCATCTGCCGCCGCGCCGCGCTGATGAAGACGCGGCCGATCTGATCGTTTGAGCGTCATTCCGGGGCGCCGCAATGCGGCGAGCCCGGAATGACATTGGGTCTATCGGGTGATGGCTTCCCACAGATCCAGCCAGTCGGGATTATCGCGTTCGATCAAATTGATCTTCCAATCCCGCCGCCATTTCTTGATCTCCTTTTCCCGCAGAATGGCCTCAACCACCTCGTCGTGGCATTCAAACCAGACAAGCCGATCGACGCCGTACTTGGATGCAAAACCAGCCGCTGCCTTGCTTTTATGCTCGTGAACGCGCCGGACAATGTCGTTTGTGACGCCGAGATAGAGCGTTCCGTGCTTGCGGCTGGCGAGGAGGTAGAACGTAATGCGGCATGGATCGCAGCCTAACCCGTGAGGGACCCGATGCGTTCGCTTTTGTTCGTCCCGGCCGACAGCGAGAGGAAGCTGGCGCGCAGTCTTGAATCGGGCGCCGATGCGCTGATCCTCGATCTGGAGGATTCGGTCGTGGCGGCGAACCGCCCGACAGCGCGCAAGCAGGCCCGCGAATTCATGGAAGCGCACGGCCCGGAACGGGTGCGCCGCTACGTGCGCATCAACCCGCTGGCAAGCGGCCTGGCGCTCGACGATCTTGCCGCTACCGTCGCCGGCCGGCCCGACGGCATCCTGTTGCCGAAATGCGTGCCGGCCGATGTCCGCACCCTCGACCATTACCTGTCGGCCTTCGAGGCGGCTTGCGGCGCCCCGCTCGGCGCGATCCGCATCGTCGCGATCGCGACCGAGACGGCGCAGGCGGTGTTCGCGCTCGGTGGCTATCGCGGCGCCTCGCCGCGCCTGGAAGCCCTCACCTGGGGAGCCGAAGACCTGTCGGCCTCGATCGGCGGCAACAACCGCACGATCGCCGGCGACTATGACGGCCCCTATCTGCTGGCCCGCTCGCTCTGCCTGTTGGCGGCGGCCGCGGCCGAAGTGCTGGCGATCGACACGATCTACACCGATTTCAAGGACGATGCCGGGCTCAAGGCGGAAAGCTTTGCGGCGCGGCGCTCGGGCTTTGCCGGCAAGATGGCGATCCACCCGGCCCAGCTCGCGATCATCAACGAGGCGTTTTCGGTCAGCGCCGCCGAGCGCGACTGGGCCGAACGCGTCGTCGCCGCCTTTGCCGCAAGGCCCGACGCCGGCACCCTCGCCCTCGACGGCAAGATGATCGACAAGCCGCACCTCGTGCTGGCCCGCCGCCTCTTGGGCCTCGGCCCGGCCTGATTGGCGCCCGCCGCCCTAGCTGCCCGGAGTTCGCGATGGCCTATCAGGACATCCTCTATGACAAGCGCGACGGAGTGGCGACGATCACGATCAATCGCCCGGCTGTGATGAACGCGTTTCGCGCCGAGACGGTCGAGGAGATGCTGGTGGCGATGCGCGACGCCGAGGACGACCGGGCGATCGGCGTCATCGTGCTGGCCGGCGCGGGCGAGCGCGCCTTTTGCGCCGGCGGCGACAATTCCTCGCGAGATGGCGGCTATGGCGGCCGCGGCCTCGTCGGCCTGCCGATCGAGGAATTGCATAGCGCGATCCGCGACAGCCGGAAGCCCGTCATCGCCAAGGTGCAGGGCTATGCGATCGGTGGCGGCAACGTGCTGGCGACCGTGTGCGACCTGACGATCGCCTCGGACAAGGCGGTGTTCGGGCAGGTCGGGCCGCGCGTCGGGTCGGTCGACCCGGGCTGGGGTACCGCCTATCTGTCGCGTCTCGTCGGCGAGAAGCGGGCGCGCGAGATCTGGTTTCTGTGCCGCCGTTACAGCGCCGCCGAGGCCTGTCAGATGGGGCTCGTCAACAAGGTCGTGCCGGCGGCGGATCTCGATGCCGAGGTCCTATCCTGGTGCCGCGAGATCCTGGCCTTGAGCCCGACCGCGATCGCCATCGCCAAGCGCTCGTTCAACGCCGACAGCGAGAATATCAAGGGCATCGGGGCGCTCGGCTTCGAGGCGCTGGCGCTCTATTACAATACCGAAGAGGCGAAGGAAGGCACCCAGGCGTTTCTCGAAAAGCGCCGGCCGGATTTTCGCGGCAAGCGCGGCTCAAAGCAGGATGGGTGAGATGGCCGAGAACCCGTTTTTCGCAGCGTGGGAGACCCCGTTCGAGCTGCCGCCGTTCGACCGCATCCGGCCGGAGGATTTCCCGCCGGCCTTCGAGCGCGGCATGGCGGACGAGACGGCCGAGATTGCGGCAATCGCCGGCGCGGCCGAAACGCCCGATTTCGCCAACACGATCGAGGCGCTGGAACGCAGCGGCACATTGCTCAAGCGGGTCGGCCGCGTCTTCCACAATCTCGACGGCAGCGCGACCAACGCGGCGCTGCAGGCGATCGACCGCGACTACGCGCCAAAGCTGGCGGCGCACCACATGCGCATCGCGCTCGACCCGGGCCTCTTCGCGCGGATCGACAACCTCTACCGCCGGCGCGATACGCTTGGCCTCGACGCCGTGCAGTTGCGGCTGCTGGAGCGCCATCATCTGCGCTTTGTGCGCAGCGGGGCGCGACTCGCACCGGCGGAAAAGGCGCGCATGGCGGCGATCTCGGAGCGGCTGGCGACATTGCACACGCTGTTCGGCCAGAACGTGCTGCATGACGAGGACGAATGGCGGCTGGTGCTGGACGAGGACGACCTCGCCGGGCTGCCCGATTTCGCCCGCGCCGCCGCCGCTGCGGCCGCCAGCGAGCGCGGCCTCGACGGAAAATACGTGATCACGCTGGCGCGCGCCTCGGTCGAGCCGTTTCTGACGTTTTCGGCGCGGCGCGACTTGCGGCAGGCCGCCTGCGAGGCCTGGGCGGCGCGCGGCAGCCATAAGGGGCCGCACGACAACGCGCCGCTGATCGGCGAGATCGTCGCCTTGCGCGCCGAGCAGGCGCGGCTGCTCGGCTATCAGAGCTATGCCGCCTACCGGCTCGACGACACGATGGCAAAGACGCCGCAGGCGGCCGAACATCTGCTGCGCCAAGTGTGGCAGCCGGCCCGTCACAAGGCCGAGGCCGAGCGCGCCGAACTGGCCGCGGCGGCACTCGCCGACGGGCTCAACCAGCCGATTGCGCGCTGGGACTGGCGCTACTACGCCGAAAAGGTGCGGCAGCGGAAATACGCGCTCGATGAAGCCGAGCTGAAGCCTTATTTCGTGCTCGACAACATCATCCAGGCGGCCTTTGACACGGCCGGGCATCTGTTCGGCACCCGCTTTGTCGAGCGCCGCGACTGCGCGCTCTATCACCCGGACGTGCGCGCCTTCGAGGTGCGCGACCAGGCGGGGCAGGCAATCGGCCTCTTTCTGCGCGACGATTTCGCCCGGCCCGGCAAGCGCTCGGGCGCCTGGATGAGCAGCTACCGCGAACAGCAGGCGCTCGACGGCGCGGTCAAGCCGATCGTCGTCAACAACAACAATTTCGCCAAGGGCGATCCGACCCTCTTGTCGTTCGACGACGCACGCACCCTGTTCCACGAGTTCGGCCACGGGCTGCATGGGCTGCTCTCGCAGGTGCGCTATCCCTCGCAATCGGGCACCGCGGTGCGCCGCGACTTTGTCGAGTTCCCCTCGCAGGTCTTCGAGCATTGGCTTGCGGTGCCGGAGACGCTGCGCCGCTATGCCCGGCATTACCGTACCGGCGAAGCGCTGCCCGAGGCGCTGCTCGAACGGCTGCTCGCGGCGCGCAACTTCAACCAGGGCTTTGCCACCCTCGAATACGCCGCCTGTGCGCTATTGGATCTCGACCTGCATGCGCAGGCCGACCCGGCGGGGCTCGACATCGCGGCGTTCGAGCGCGAGTTTGCCGCACGCATCGGCCTGCTGCCGGAAATCGGGCTGCGCCACCACCCGGCGCATTTCCAGCACCTGTTTGCCGGCAGCGGCTATGCCGCCGGCTACTACGCCTATCTGTGGGCCGAGGTGCTCGACGCCGACGGGTTTGCCGCCTTCGAGGAGGCCGGCGATCCGTTCGCCCCGGATTTGGCGGCCGGGCTCAAGGCGATCTACAGCGCCGGCGACACGCGCGACCCGATGGCGCTCTATCGCGCCTTCCGCGGCCGCGAGCCGGCGATCGCACCGCTCCTCGCGCAGCGCGGCCTCGCGGCCTAGCCGGTTGATCTAGAGCCAGCTCCGCTCCTGTTGAATCGTCCCCTTTTCCGTCATGGCCGGGCTTGTCCCGGCCATCCACGTGGATCCCCGGGTCAAGCCCGGGGATGACGAAGGGGGCGG
>DATLRS010000073.1:0-8838 GCA_035534535.1 Allostellaceae bacterium
CCGTCGGATTGCTGCCGCAACACGCCAAGCGCCAGCTCGCGCTGGTCGTCGAGCGGCCGGGCGGCGGTGATCGGCGAACTCTGGCGGCGGTACTCCATCGCAGCATCGAGGCTGGCGAAACTGTCGGGGCGGCTCGCCACCATGCCGGTGATGCGCTGGCTGCCGGCCTCCGGATCGGGGCCAATGTCGTTGATGACGAGGCCGCGCAACCGTGCCGGATGCTGCGCGGCATAGGCCATCGCGATGATGCCGCCCATCGAGGTGCCGATCAGGACGAAGGGCTGCGGCACCAGCACATCGACCGCGGCGGCAAGATCGGCCGCCTGATCGGCGTAGCGATAGGCGCCCTCGGGCGACCAGGCGCTCTTGCCGTGGCCGCGCACGTCGAGGGCGATGATGTGGGCGCGGTCGCCGAGGCGCCTGGCCAGCGCGTTGAAGGCATCCGCGCTCGACGTATAGCCGTGCACGCAGACGATAGTCCCGCTGGGTGGCGGCGCTTCGGGCCGGCCCCATTCGAGGTAGTGCAGGTTAAGGCCATTCGCGGTCAGATTCTTGCCGGCGGGTTGCGGATGCGTGCTCATCGGTGGACCCCTTTGCGTGGCCGCTTATCTTGCCAAGCCCGGCGGCCGCCCGTACCTATGATTCTTCTGATTTGCGGCGATGCCGAGATGGGAGGGCGCGATGAAGCTCCAGGACGAAAAACTGTTTCGGCAGCATTGCTATATCGACGGCGAGTGGGTCGATGCGATCGGCAGGGGCACGATCGCGGTCAAGAACCCGGCGACCGGCGAAACCCTCGGCACGGTGCCGAAGATGGGGGCCGAGGAAACCCGCCGCGCGATCGAGGCGGCCGACCGGGCCTTGCCCGCCTGGCGCGGCAAGACGGCCAAGGAACGCGCCCAGATCCTGCGCCGCTGGTTCGACCTGATGATGGCGAACCAGGACGATCTCGCCACCTTGATGACCGCCGAGCAGGGCAAGCCGCTCGCCGAGGCGAAGGGCGAGATCGCCTACGCCGCCGCCTTCATCGAATGGTTCGGCGAAGAGGGCAAGCGGATCTATGGCGACACGATCCCCGCGCACGGCACCGACAAGCGCATCGTCGTCATCAAGGAGCCGATCGGGGTGTGCGCCGCGATCACGCCGTGGAATTTCCCGGCCGCGATGATCACGCGGAAGGCCGGGCCGGCGCTCGCCGCCGGCTGCACGATGGTGCTGAAGCCGGCGAGCGCGACGCCCTATTCGGCGCTGGCCTTGTGCGAACTGGCCGAGCGCGCCGGGGTGCCGAAGGGCGTCTTTTCCTGCGTTACCGGCGGCTCGAGCGAGATCGGCGGCGAATTGACCTCGAACCCGACGGTGCGCAAGCTGACCTTCACCGGCTCGACCGAGATCGGCAAATTGCTGATGGAGCAATGCGCCGGCACGGTCAAGAAGACCTCGATGGAACTCGGCGGCAACGCCCCCTTCATCGTGTTTGACGACGCCGATATCGAGATGGCGGTCAAGGGCGCGATCGCCTCCAAATACCGCAATGCCGGCCAGACCTGCGTCTGCGCCAACCGCATCCTGGTGCAGGATGGCGTCTATGAGGCATTTTCGGCGCGGCTCGCCGAGGCGGCCGGCGCGATGAAGGTGGCGCAAGGCTTCGAGGCGGGCGCGGTCATCGGGCCCCTCATCGACATGAAGGCGGTCGAGAAGGTCGAGGCGCATATCGCCGACGCGCTGAAGAAAGGCGCCAAAATCGTGCTCGGTGGCCATCGCCATGCGCTGGGCGGCAGCTTTTTCGAGCCGACCGTCCTGACCGGCGTTACCACCGACATGCTGATCACCCGGGAAGAGACGTTCGGGCCCGTCGCGCCGCTCTACCGCTTCAAGACCGAGGCCGAGGCGATCCGGATGGCCAACGACACCGAATTCGGCCTCGCCGCCTATTTCTACAGCCGCGACATCGGCCGCATCTGGCGGGTCGCCGAGGCCTTGGAATACGGCATCGTCGGCATCAACGAGGGCATCATCTCGACCGAGATCGCGCCCTTCGGCGGCATGAAGGAAAGCGGCATCGGCCGCGAGGGCTCCAAATACGGCATCGAGGATTATCTCGAAATCAAGTACCTCTGCCTCGGCGGCATCGACCGCTGAACCTGCCGCGAGCGACCGGGCGCTTGCAGCTTGCGCCCGGTTGTGACAACCAGAAGCCTCCATAACCCCGGATCGGAGTGCATTTGGCATGGCGCGCTATGATTTCGACATGATCACGTTGGGCGCCGGCTCGGGCGGCGTTGCCTCGTCGCGCCGCGCCGGCAGTTACGGCGCCAAGGTGGCGATCGTCGAGGAGAGCCGGATCGGCGGCACCTGCGTGCTGCGCGGCTGCGTGCCGAAGAAGCTGCTCGTCTACGGCGCGCAATTCGCCGATGCGTTTGCCGACTCGGCCGGCTTCGGCTGGAGCGTCGCGCCGCCCAGCTTCGACTGGCCGAGCCTTATCGCCGCCAAGAACAAGGAACTCGACCGGCTCGAGCAGATCTACAAGAACATGCTGAAGAACAGCGGCGTCGAGACCATCGAGGGGCGCGGCGTGCTGGTCGACCCGCATACGGTCGAGGTCGCCGGGCGCCATTACACCGCCGAGAATATCCTGATCGCGACCGGCGGCCATCCGACCGTGCCCGATATTCCCGGCATCGAGCACGTGATCTCGTCGAACGAGGCGCTCGACCTGCCGACCCTGCCGCGCAAGATCGTGATCGTCGGCGGCGGCTATATCGCGGTCGAGTTTGCCGGCATCTTCCGCGGCTTCGGCTGCGAGGTCGTCGAGATCATCCGGCGCGAGGAACTGCTCTACGGCTTCGACGACGATCTACGCATCGCGCTGGCGCAGGAGATGCGCGGGCGCGGCATCGAGATCCATACCCGCACCCAGGTCACCCGTATCGAGAAGGCGCCGCACGAGGGCTATTCGGTGTTCACCTCGATCGGCCAGGAAATCTCGGCCGATTGCATCCTGTATGCGACCGGGCGCGGCCCCAATACGCGCCGGCTCGGGCTCGACGCGGTCGGCGTCAAAAGCAACGAGCGCGGCGCCGTCATCGTCGATGAGTGGCAGCGCACCAGCGTCCCCAACATCTATGCGGTCGGCGACGTGACCGACCGGCTCAACCTGACGCCGGTGGCGATCGGCGAAGGCCGCGCCATCGCCGAGACGCTCTACAACAATAACCCGATCCGGATGGACCATAACGACGTGCCGACCGCAGTGTTTTCGAACCCGCCGATCGGCACGGTCGGCCTGAGCGAAGAGGCGGCGCGCCGCGAATACGGCGACGACGTCGATGTCTACAGCGCCCGCTTCCGGCCGATGAAGAACACCTTGTCGGGGCGCGACGAGCGCACCTTGATGAAGCTGGTTGTCGATGGCCGCAGCGACCGGGTGCTTGGCTGCCATATGCTCGGCCCCGACGCGCCGGAGATCATCCAGGGCCTGGCGATCGCGATCAAATGCGGCGCCTCCAAGCGGATGTTCGACCAGACCGTCGGCATCCACCCCTCGGCCGCCGAGGAATTCGTCACGATGCGCGAAAAGACCGTCCGCACCCCGCAGAAGGAAGCGGCGGAGTAGCCGCGGACCTCAAACCTCGCGACAGGCGGGCGGGATTGCTACTTGTTCGGAGAATCTAAGGCTCGACCGATGACCAATACGCACGATACGCCGGACCAGCATGTAAAGCCCGAAGCGGCACCCCGCCGACCCGCTGCAGGTGAAGTCTTGCGCGCGCGCCCGGTTACGGGAAAGATCGACCATGAGGCGTTAAGTCGGGAATTCATCGCTCGATTCCCGAAGATCCGAGCCGCCCTTGCCAAATGAGCCGGTGTGGCTGCCGATCGAAGTGGTGATCGAGCACAACCGGCTGGAGTTGGAGGAAACTGGGGAACAGCATTTCCTCCGCGATTGCGGGCTGCTCGAAAGCGCGCTGGGTCGACCCCAGAATGCCTCTGCCTACGGCGCGGAGGACATTCTTGCTCTCGCGGTCAGGCTGCTGGCCGGCATCGCGCAGGCACATGCTTTCGAGCAGGGGAACAAGCGCACCGCGTTCGGGGCGATGTGGCATTTTCTCCGCATCAACGGCTACGATCTGGCGATTGAAGATTCCCAGGTTTGGGCCGACGAGGTCATCGCCCTGATCGAGCATCGCCCGACCGAGGAAGATTTCGCCCGCGCCATCCGCCCGTTCGTGGTGCCGTTGCCGTGAACCGGGAACCCTTGAGCGCCTTCCCAACCGTCATCACCGGGCTTGACCCGGTGATCCACGTGGATGGCCGGGTCAAGCCCGGCCATGACGTTTTCTGATCCTAACCCAGCCCAGGTAACCTCACTTCAGCGGTTTCAGCGTGTGCAGGTAGGCGACGATCGCGTCGAGATCGGCGGGCTTCAGCTTGGCGAACCAGTCGAACGGCATGGTGCGTGCGAGCTTGGTGCCGTCGGGGCGGACGCCCTCGGTGATCGCGCGCTTGATCTCGGCGTCGCTCCATTTGCCGATGCCGTTTGCCGGGTCCGGGGTGATGTTGCGGCTGACGACGTGCGCGCCGGGCTTGCCGAGATCCGGCAGTTCGCGGCCGCCGGCAAAGGCGCGGCGCATGTCGAAGGGTCCGTTCTTGGCCGCCGGCGTGTGGCACAAGACACAGTGGCCGAACGTCGCCAGATAGCCGCCATAGGCGACTTTGTCGCTGCGGTTCGGCTCGCCGACATGGGTGACCGGCGGGCCGTAATTGGGCGGCAGCGGGATCTTGTAGTGGTTCTTCGCGACAGCGTGATGGATCGGCTTGAGGCTGTGCAGATAGGCGGCGATCGCGGCGGCGTCGCGATCGGACAGCTCGCGGTAGACCGGGATCGGCATCGGCGGGCCGATGATCGTGCCGTCGGGCCGCTTGCCGTTGCGCAAGGCGTTGACGATCTGCGCTTCGCTCCAGGCGCCGATGCCGGTTGTCTTGTCGGGCGTGATGTTCGGCGTGATGACGCGGCCGATCCCGGGATCGTCGAGCTCGAACCCGCCGGACAGCGCCATGCCGGCGATCGGCCGGTCTGCCGCATCGCGCGGCGTGTGGCAATTGCCGCAAGAACCGATCGTCGTGACCAGATAGGCGCCGCGCGCGCGCAGACTTTCGGCCGAGGCAGCGCCGGTCACTGCGGCGCTCAGAGCCGCGACGGCAAGAACGGCAAAAACCCGACGGATCGTCCTTGCGGCGCGCATGTGCTTGTCCCCCCTGATCCGCTTGCGTTTGCCTGCGGGACAATGCTTTGTCAACCGGCGGCTGAGGGCGGCGCTTTTATTGAGGAGGTTCGAGCGATGCAATGGAGCCAGAATCGCATCCTGACGACGCATACCGGCAGCCTGCCGCGGCCGCGCGAGCTGACCCGGCTTTATGTCGAGCGGGCCCGCGGCGGCGCGATCGACAAGGGCGAACTCGATCGGCTCGGCAAGGCGGCGCTGCGCCGCAGCGTCGACCAGCAGATCACCACCGGAATCGATGTCGGCAATAACGGCGAGCAGCAGCGCGAGGCGTTTTTTCTTTACGTGCGGCACCGCATGAGCGGGTTCGGCGGCAGCTGGACGCGCTGGCCGCGCGGCGATGTCGAGCGCTATCCGCTACTGAAAGAGCAGATGGCACAGATGCTGGCGGCGCGCGAGGCGGTCGGCAATTACCAGCCGCCGCGCGCGATCGGCGAAGTCCGCTACATCGACGACAGCGAATTGAAGGCCGAGTGCGCCGATTTTCGCGCCGCCCTCGACGAGCGCCCTGGCGCCTTCGTCGAGCCGTTCATGACCGCGCCCTCCCCCGGCATCATCGCGGCTGCGATGAAGAACGAATATTACGACAGTTTCGGCGCTTACCTTGCCGCGGTCGCCGCCGCCCTGCAGATCGAGTACGAGGCGATCGTCGCGAACGGTTTCCTGCTGCAGCTCGATTGCCCCGATCTCGCGCTCGAACGGCACCTGACCTACAATGATCGCCCGCTGGCGGATTTCCTCGGCTTTGTCGAGCAGGTCGTCGACGCGATCAACAAGGCGATCGTCAATGTGCCGCGCGACCGGGTGCGCCTGCATGTCTGCTGGGGCAATTACGAGGGACCGCACGACCGCGACGTGCCGCTCGAAGACATCCTGCCGCTGCTGCAGCAGGCCAATGTCGGCGGCTTCGTCTTGCCGTTCGCCAATCCGCGCCACCAGCATGAATACCGGGTGCTGGCGCAATATCCGCTGGCCGACGACCAGATCATCGCCGCCGGCGTGATCGACGACCTGACCGGCTTTGTCGAGCACCCCGAGGTCGTCGCCGAGCGACTGGAGCGCGTCGCGCAGGCGGTCGGCGACCCCAAGCGGGTGATGGCCGCGACCGATTGCGGCTTCGACACCTCGGCCGGCATGGGCCGGGTCAGCGAGGACGTGGTGTGGGCCAAGCTCGCCGCGATGGCCGAGGGCGCGAAGATCGCCAGCGCCCGGCTCGGGCTGGGATGACCCGCGACTAAGCAAGATTCGGTTGGTTGGACCACTGTTGACCGGCCGCTCCACCCCTCACCCTGCCCTCTCCCCGCAAGCGGGGCGAGGGTTCAGGACTGCGCGCCGCTGCTCCCTCGCCCCGCTTGCGGGGAGAGGGTTGGGGTGAGGGGCTGATTGCCGCCGGCCCGGCAACCGTGTGACAATTGCTGAATTGCTGCTTAGATATACACCCCGCGCATCCCGCCCTCGGGATAGCGCAGCCCGGCGGCGGCGCCGAGCGGCACGGCCTCGTCGATGCTGGCAACCTCCTCCGGCGTCAGCCGGACATCGAGCGCGCGCAGGTTTTCCTCGACCCGCTCGATGCGTTTCGTCCCGGGGATCGGGATCACGTCGGGGCCTTGCGCCAGGAGCCAGGCGAGCGACAGCTGCGCGACGGTGCATTCCTTGTCGGCGGCGATCGCCTCGACCCGCTCGACGAGCCCCCGGTTCTTCGCGAAATTCTCGCCGGCAAAGCGCGGATGGCGGGCCCGCGTGTCGCCGTCGGCAAGGTTGGCGAAATCGGGGATGATTCCGGCCAACAGGCTGCGGCCCAACGGCGAATAGGCGACAAACGAGATGCCGAGATCCTTGATCGCCTCGCGCGTCTCGGTCGCCTCCTGGCGGTAGAGCAGCGAGAACTCGCTTTGCACGGCGGCTATCGGGTGCACCGCATGGCCGCGACGGATGCGTTCCGGCCGCGCCTCGCACAGCCCGAGAAAGCGCACCTTGCCCTGCTCGACGAGGCGGCTCATCGCGCCGACCGTGTCCTCGACCGGCACGGCGGGATCGACCCGATGCTGGCAATAGAGGTCGATGACATCGACCCCGAGGCGCTTCAGGCTTGCCTCGCAGGCCTGCTGGACATACTCGGGGCGGCCGTTGACGCCACCCGAGCGCCGGTCCTGGCCAAACTTTGTCGCCAGCACGACCCGGTCGCGCCGCCCCTTCAACGCCCGGCCCAGCAGCTCCTCGTTCTGCCCGAGGCCGTAGGCATCCGAGCTATCGAGAAAATCGACGCCGATGTCGATCGCCCGCTGCAGGAAGGGGATTGCCGCCTCGTCGTCGCTCGTTCCATAGGTGCCCGACAGGGACATGCAGCCGAGCCCGACCGCCAGTACCTCCGGCCCGTCGCGGCCGATCCGCCGCCGTTCGCGTATTGCGTTGTCGCTCATCATCCTCTCCCGAAAATCTGCCGGCACCATAACCGATCGATGAAGCTTTATGACAAGGCCATTCGCCGCCGTGGTAGGATACCAATAAGACACCTACATTCGGATGCATGATGGCGTTCGACACTCTGGAATACGCCCGGCGGCTAAAGGGCGCGGGCTTCAGCGATCAGCAGGCCGAGGTGCTGGCCGAGGCGACCCGTGACCTGATCGCGGACGAGATGGTCACGAAGAGCTTCCTGCAATCGGAATTGGACAAGCTCTCGATGCGCCTGACCATCCGCATGGGAACCATCGCCGCCGTGTCGGTTGCCGCGCTCGCTGCGATTATCAAACTCTAGCCGTTCTGCCCCGGTCAGCGAGGATGCGCGGCAGAGAATGCGGCAGCCGCCACTGCAACATTGTCGATCGGATGAGCTTGGCAGTAGTTGTCAATCCAGGCAAATGCGCCTTCAGGATCCATCCCTTGCAATGGATTAAGGTCCCTCGGGCCTTCGTATCCAATCCCTGATAGGAAGCCCAGCACCCACTCGCCATACGTAAAAGCGGATGTCGGAGTGAGGAGCCCGCCGCTCAGCCGTCCAACTTCCGCAAGAAGCGCCACCCGCACCCATTATGTGCGCTGTCTGCGCCGCAGCTTCCGCAGCCGAGCCGCCCAGCGCAGCGGCCAGAATTGCGCGCGGGAGCGACCCGCTTGTACTCCGACCCAGGCGACGGCGCTAGGTTCCTGTTGCGCCCGCGGAGCGGCGGCATAGCTAAATCCGTGCATGGCATCGCACGCGTTTGCTACGGCGAAATCGAGGCGTATGATCCACTCGTCAGGTCAAACCGATAGCGCGGGGAGGTCAGCATGGCGGACAGGTTCCATGTGTATGCCGGGGCGGTGCGGTCGGCCGAGGGCGGCAAGGGCGGGGTCTTCCGGCGCGCTACCGGCCCGGACGCGCACTGGGAGGCGCTGACCGACGGATTGCCCGACGGCACCGAGATCCATGCGATCACGGTGCATCCCGACGATCCCGATGTGGTGTTCATCGGCACCACCAAGGGCGGCTTCCGCAGCAGCAATCGCGGCAATGCGTGGCAGCGGCTGGCCTTGCCCAACCCGGCCGCCGACGTCTGGTCGATCACGATCCACCCCA
>DATLRS010000074.1:0-8540 GCA_035534535.1 Allostellaceae bacterium
GCGGCGAGGACGCCGAGCGGCGTCTCGATCATGCACCACACGTCGAGCGCGGGCGGCGCGCCGAGCGCTGCGAGCCGGTCGAGCGCCAGCCGCACCGATTCGGCGTTCTCGACCTTGGGCAGCAGCACCGCATCGATCGGCAATGTCGCGGCGGCGGCGAGGTCGGCGGGCCCCCAGGCGCTGCCCTGCGGGTTGACCCGCAGGATCAGCTCGCGCAGCCCATAGCCGCCCGCCGTCAGCGCCGATGCGACGGCGGCGCGCGCGGCGTTCTTGGCCTCGGGGGCGACGGCGTCCTCGAGATCGAAGATCACGCCGTCGGCCGGCAATTCGCGCGCCTTCTCGATGGCGCGCGGGTTGGAGCCGGGCAGGAACAGCACGCTGCGGCGCGGTCGAATCGACGCGGGCATGGGATTCCTCCGTTGGCCGCCTGTTTCACGATATAATCGCGTAGCGACGAATTGGGCAGGGCCGCGAATGCCGCGGCCGGGCAGGCGGAATGGACGAGTCGAGCGAAGGACGCGAGCCGGGCGAACTCGGCTATGGCCTATGGATCGGGTTCTGGGGGCAGCTTGCGGTGCTCGCGCTGCTCGTCGTGCTGGGTGCGTCGTTTGCCAGCGCCGGCCGGGCCCCGGGTGACGATGTCTGCGGCCTCACCCTCAGCCTGGCCGCACTCGCACTCGCCTTCCTGTCGGTGAAGCGCCGCTTTGACGGTGTCCCGGCCGATTGCGCCAGCGTCCTCCTGGTCGACGACATGCCCAACCTGATCGCGGTGATCGTCATCTTCGCGGTTCTCGGGCTGGCCGGCCTGATCGTCGCTGCCGATTTCGGGCGCGGCGGGCTGCACGATGGCGGGGTCGCGCTGTTTGTCGTGAGCGCGCTGGCGGTGTTTCTCAGCATGAAGAGCGTCTTCGACACGCGCGACCGGCAACATTGACCCGCCGCTGATGCCGAGCGTGCTCTCGCTGCAGTCGCGCGTCGCCTACGGCCATGTCGGCAATGCCGCCTCGGTATTTGCCCTGCAGCGGCTCGGGGTCGAAGCGTGGGCGCTCGACACGGTGGCGTTCTCCAACCATACCGGGCATGGGCGCTGGCGCGGCGCCGCGGTCCCGGCCGCGGCCATCGCCGATCTGTTCGAGGGGATTGCCGCGCTCGGCGTGTTGCCGCAGATCGACGCCGTTCTCTCCGGCTATCTCGGCGCGGCGGCGACCGGGCCGGTGCTGCTCGACATCGTCGGCCGAGTGAGGGCCGCCAACCCGAATGCGCTGTTCTGCGTCGACCCGGTGATCGGCGATGTCGATACCGGCTCCTATGTGACCGAGGGGATCGCCGAATTCTTCCGCGACCGGGCACTGGCGCTCGCCGACATCGTGACGCCGAACCGCTTCGAGCTGGAATATTTGACCGGCCGGCAGATCGGCACGCTCGCCGACGCCGCCGCTGCTGCCGCCGTGCTGCGCGAGGCGGGGCCGCGGATCGTGCTGGTCACCAGCCTCGACGCCGATCCCGACCGTCTGACGATGCTGGCGGCCGGGCCGGACGGTGTCTGGGCGGTCGAAACCCCACGCCTGCCGGTCATGCTCAACGGCTGCGGCGACGTGACCGCCGCCTTGTTCCTCGCCCGCTTGCTGCAGGGCGCACCCCTCGCCGAAGCGCTGGCGCTGACCGCGGCTGCGATGTTCGCGGTGATCGAGACGACCGCCCGCCTCGGCCGCTACGAACTCGCCCTCGTCGCCGCCCAGGACGAGTTGATCAAGCCCAGCCGCACCTTTGCGACAAGGCAGGTCTGAACTTTAGCTGCTTGCCGGCATTGTCAAACGGCTGTTCGAAACGGATTGACGATACGCAGCCGATCGTCGAGCAGCAGCCCGTCCTGCATGTCCTCCGACCACAGCGTGTCACAATTCGCGTGCAATGCGGCGGCGGCGATCATCGCGTCATAAGTCGACAGGCCGTAGCGTTCGGCGAGCGCAAGGCCGCGTTCGTGGATCTCGATTGTTATCGGCTCGACCGGCAGCAGGGCGCGGAGCATTGCCAGAAAGGCATGCGTCTCCGTCCATGACATGGCCATCTTGCGGCGGGCAACATTGGTGATCTCATTCAGCACCTGGACGCTGATTGTGCCGCCTTGACCGATCAGCTGTTCGGCCCGATCCGCCTTTGCGCGATCGCCGGACGCGACATACAGCAAGACGTTGGTGTCAATAAAGCTGCCGGGAGAGCTACCGGGCATTCGCGTCGTCCCGGTTGAATTTGAAGTCGGCCGGCAGCCGACCGCGGAAGGCGCGCAAGCGCCTCAGCAATTCATCGCGACCACGTTTTCGCGAAATACCGAAACTATGGCTGTCGGCGACGTGTATCTCGATATCGTCGCCCTCCTTCAAACCCAGCGCCTCGACGACGACGGCGGGAAGCCGGACAGCGAGGCTGTTTCCCCACTTTGAGACCTGCATCGAAGATCCCTTCGGATATACGAACCTGCGGTATGTATATCCGACGAAGCTCCCGATCAACCTTTGGGCGGCGGCATCTCTAAATTCAACAGGCGGGCGGCGTTGCGGCCGAGGATGGCGCGGCGCTCGGTGTCGTCGAGCCCGGCGCAGCGCTCGATAAAGCCGATCGGGTCGACTTCGCCCATATCGGCCGGGTAGTCGGTGCCGACCAGGATGTGGTCGGCGCCGTACTGGTCGACGAGATATTGCAGCTGGTGGTCGGTATAGACGAGCGCGTCGAAATAGAGCCGCTTGAGGTACGTCGTCGGCATGTGATGCAGGTGTTCGCAAGTGTCGGGGCGGGCCGCGGCGGCATGGTCGATCCTGCCCGAATAGGCCGGCAGGTAGCCGCCGCCATGCGCCACGACGATCTTCAAGTTGGGGTGGTCCTGCAACACGCCGCCGAAAATCAGGTGATGCACCGCGACCGTCGAATCGAGCGGGTTGCCGATCACATTGGCGAAATAATGGTCGTGAAAGCGGCGCGCCTCGGTGAAGCCGTCGGGGTGCATGAAGATCAGCATCCCCAGTTCCTCGCAGCGCGCGAACACCTTGCGAAAGCGCGGCTCGGACAGGTCGGCGCCGGCGACATGGGTCATGATCTCGATGCCGCGAAAGCCCAGCGATTTGTGCAGCCGGTCGAGTTCGGCGACGGCCAGTTCGGGGGCCTGCAACGGCACCGTGCCGAGCCCGACAAAGCGGTCGGGAAAGCGCCCGACCATCTCGGCGATCTCGTCATTGAGGAGGCGCGCGGTGGCGAGCCCGAGATCGGGGTCGGCGCCGTAATAGGTCTGGCGCGGCGCCGGCGACACCGCCTGGATGTCGATCCCCATATGGTCCATATCGGCGACGCGCTGCTCGACCGAGCTGCCCTGGAACTGCGTGCGCATGCCGTTCTGCCGGTTGATCGCCTGGCTGGCGGGACTGGCGGCGGTCTCGAGAAACCAGCGCGAGATCTCCTCGTGCCCCTCGGCCAGCGCGGCCGCCTTGGCGCTGCGCATGTGGCAATGGATGTCGAGGGTGAACCATTTGCCGCGGGCATGCGCCGGCCCCGGAAAGCGCCCCGGGATCTGCGCCCCCGACGCGACCTGACCGGACGGGCGGCAGGTGAACAGCATGTTTCGGTCTCCCCTAATGATTGGCTGCCATTGTCGCGCCAGTGGTGGGCTTGGGTCCAGCGGCAACCCCGGCGCCGCGATCAGTCGCGCGCGCGGTGATAATCGAGATACCACTCGACGAACCGTCGGATGCCCTCGTCGACCGTGGTCGTCGGGCGATAGCCGATCGCCTGCTCGAGGCGGCTGACATCGGCCATCGTCGCCGCCACGTCGCCCGGCTGCATCGGCAGCAGGTTCAGTTGCGCCTGCCGGCCGAGGTGCTTTTCCAGGGTCCGGATGTAGTCGAGCAGCTCGACCGGACGATTGTTGCCGACGTTGTAGATGCGGTAGGGCGCTGCCGTTTCGCTGTCCGCGCCGGCGGCAGGCGGCAGTGCAATGACCCGGCTGACCGCCTCGACGACATCGTCGACATAGGTGAAGTCGCGGACCATGCGGCCGTGGTTGAACACCGGGATCGGCTCGCCGGCCAGGATCCCGCGGGTGAATTTGAAGAGCGCCATATCCGGGCGGCCCCACGGGCCGTACACCGTAAAAAAGCGCAATCCCGTGCAGCGCAGGCCGAACAGATGAGCATAGCTGTGGGCCACCAGCTCATTGGACTTTTTGGTCGCGGCGTAGAGCGTGATCGGATGGTCGACCCGGTCGGTTTCCGCAAACGGCAGCTTGCCCGAGCCGCCATACACCGAACTCGACGAGGCGAAGACGAAATGGCCGATCTGCTGCGCGCGCGCGCCTTCGATGACATGCGCAAAGCCGACGAGATTGGCGTCGACATAGGCCAGCGGCTGCTCGATCGAATAGCGCACGCCGGCCTGCGCCGCCAGATGCACGATCGTCTCGAACCGCTCGCCGGCAAACAGCGCCGTGCACGCCGCGCGATCGGCCAGATCGATGCGGGCAAAGCGAAACCCGTGATGGCGGCCGAGGATCGCCAGCCGCGCCTCTTTCAGCGCCACGTCGTAATAGGGGCTCAGATTATCGACCCCGACGACCGTCACGCCATCCTGCAGCAGCCTTGCCGCCAGCGAGAAGCCGATGAAGCCGGCTGCGCCGGTGACCAGAATGCTCATGGGCCTGTCAAGCGCCGCGCAGGTGCCGGATCGCGGCCATGTGTCCGGAGCGGTGGTGTCCGGGGCCGGCGGCGTGATGGATGCGGCGAATTCGCCCGTTGCCGCGGCGTTCGCGCACCCGCTCGACGGCGATCGGGTGCGGCCGCGCCAGGTGCCCGGCCGGAACCCGCCAGTGGCCGGCGGTCGCGAACCTGACGCGGAGCCGCCCTTGCGCTGTGCGGACCAGGGTGGCGGCGCGGGTGGGGGTTGCTGGCCGATGCGCCTGCACCATGCGGCCGGCAGTGTGCAGCACCCGCGCCAATCGCGGACGCGCCGCAGCCGAAGCCGTCGCGATCGCGGCGGGGTGCGGCGCCGGCGGCATGATCAGCGGTGACCCGGCGAGCAGCGGCGCGTTGTCGAGGCGCTGGTCGGGCAGCTGCACCAGGGCGGGAGCGACCGGCCGGCCGGCGACAAACACCGGGCGCGGCACAACCGTGGCAAAGCGGCGGTTGCGGTATTTGCCGTTGACGATGTCGGCCGGCGGTCCACCGTTGACGGCCGGGCCAATCGTCGAGACATCGGCTACCACACCGTCATTGATCCGACGGATTGTGTTGAGATCGCTGGTGTAGCCTGGCCAATAGGGTTCGCCGGGGGCGAGCGGAAACCACGCCACCGCCGGGCCGCTGGCATCGGGACAGCTGAGCCCAACCCCGGCGGTGCCGAGGAAGGCCACCAATGCCGGCGCATAGACCGGATGGGCGATCCGGCTCCCCGGCACCCATCCCCAGCGCTCGGTCCCCGGGTCCGCCCCGGGGATCGAGGCCCAACGCCCATAATGCGAGGTCGCAAACCCCCACGGCATCGCGTCGATCCAGTTCCAGCCCCACGGCGCAATCCAGCGCCAATGACCGTCGCGGTACGGCGCCCAGTCAGCCGGGACGGTCGTGGGGAACCAGACTGCGCCATAGCCGTCGACCGTCTCCCAGCTGCCGCTGGCGTCGAGCGTCGCGTAGCCGGTCATGTCGGGCGACAGATAGCGCACCGCCTGCCCGTTCGCGTCGTCGCCGGCCGCCGGCCGCCACCACGCGACAAACCCGTCGGCAATGGCGCTGTCATGGCTCACCGCCGGCGGACTGCCGCCGCCGAGCACGGTGACCGAGCCGGCGGCGGTGACGCTATCGGTCCCCTTGCCGACGAAGTGGGCGCTGCCGCTGAAGACCGCGATTCGGGCCGGCAGGTGCCCGTCGCCCGCGGTGATGTCGTAATCGCCGGCGGACAGCAGCCGCACACTGCCGCGCGCTATGTCGATCTCGGTCTTGCCCACCGGGTCGAGCGGCGACAGGCGAACCCCGATACGGCCCTGGCGCAGCACGATCCGGAGGTCGCCGGCAGCGAGCCTCGTCAGATCGAGCTCGGTCCCGGCGGCCAGCGCAATCGTCTCGGCGCCGATGCGCAGGACAGCGCGGCCCTGCGGCGTCGTGCGCACCGCCATGCCGGAGGCGATCGGATGATTGACCGCCGCATCGCGCCATTCGCCGGCGCTGCGCACGGTGAGGACGCCATCGACCGCGGCGACGCGCCCGACCAGCGAGGCCGGCGGATCTTCCGCCTGGGCTGGCCAGCTCGTGAGAAGCCCCAGCACAAGCAAACAGGAAATCAGAAATCGCCACCCGATCATCGAGTGACGATAGCATTCGGCGACCGCTTCGCCACCTATCTCTTGGTCGAGGGCAAATTGCCGACGCGCGAGGTCAGGATCGACGGTGCGTCTTCAATGTTTGGCCGAGGCGCTCGGGGTGTCAAAAAGCGCTTCATCGCCTAGCTCTTCGCGATGCCGGGCCTCGAGTTCGCGGTAATAGCGGCGCAGCGCATAAGCCTCGCTGAGATAGCCGAGCACCCGCCGGTCGAGCGGGTTGTCGACCACCGCGAGGATCTCGGCGGCCGAGGCGATGAACAGATCGAGCGTCTCGCGCACCGGCTGGCCGGGGGTGAGGAAATGCTCGGCGCCGCGCGCGATGTCGCCGGCCGTCAACCGGTCGCGGTTCTCCAAAAGCTCGCCGCCGTGCGCCTCGACCAGATCGATACAGCCCGCGTAGCCACCCGCCTCGTTGACGACGAAGACGCGCCGGCTCTCGCCGATCGGAAATTGCCGGCATAGTTCGACGAGCGGCAGGGTGGGCGGCACGACCGCGAAATCCTGCCGCATCAGCTTTGCCACCTGCAGTTCCTGCAGCCAGCCGATATCATGCGGGCTGTGCAGCGCGACGCCGCGCAGGTGAAAGCGCCAGGTCGCAAACGAGTAGCCGAACCAGTGGCGCACGACGAGCGCCGAGATGACGACCGCGACCGTGACCCCCATCGTCGCCGAGAAATCGGCGGTCGACTCGAGGACCAGAAAGATCATCGTCATCGGCGCGCCGACCACGCCGGCGGCGACGGCGCCCATCCCGGCGAGCACGAAGATCGCCTCATCGGCCGGCGCCCAGGGCAGGAAGCGGTGGATGATCAAGGAGCAGGCCGCACCGAACAGGCTGCCGAGATACAACGAGGAACTGAACATGCCGCCGCGAAAACCGCTGCCGATCGATACCGCGGAGCCGACCATCTTGGCGATGATCAGCCCGACCAGCAGCCACAGCTCGTAGCCGGTCGAGCCGGTGGCGATCATGTGCAGGATGCCGCCGTGACCGCTGCCGAGGATCTGCGGAAACGCCAGGGCGCACAGGCCGAGCACCAACCCGCCGACCGCCGGGCGCGACCATACCGGCAGCGCCAGCCGGCGCGCCCCTTGCTCGACATAGGTGACCCCGAGCATCGCGGCGATCGCCAGCCCGCCGGAGGCGAGGCCGATCGCGGCGAGGATCAGATAGTGGCGGGCCATCAGATCGACATGCGCATAGACGATGAAGATCGGCTGCTCGCCGAACAGTTCGCGGGTGACCAGCGTCGCCATCACCGCAGCGACCACGACCGGGACGAGGGTGGCCAGCGTATAGCTGCCGATGATCAGCTCGAAGGCGTAGAAGGCGCCGGCGAGCGGGGCGTTGAACGCCGCGGCGATCGCCGCTGCGGCACCGCAGCCGACAAAGTTGCGCAGATCGCCCCGCCGCAGATGCAGGATGCGGCCGAGGCGCGAGGCGGTGCCGGCGCCGAGCTGGGTGTAGGCCGCCTCAAGCCCGACCGAGGCGCCGACCCCGGCTGAGAGGATCGTCATCACGGTCAGCCGCATGCTGTCGCTGAGCGACATGCGCCCGCCATGCAAGGCGTTGGCTTCGATCGCATCGACGATATCGCGCGGCCGCCAGCGCCACATCGCGTAGGCGACCAGGCCATAGCCGAGACCACCGAGCGAGGGCACCAGGAGGATGCGCCAGGCCGCGATCGTCGATGCGCCGCTGATGTGCATCTCGATCGGAACACCGAACAGGAAATGATGGCATACGGTGACCGCCTGGCGCGTCAGCGCGACGCCCAGCGCAATGACGACGCCGATCGCCGCGGCAACGCCGGCCAGTCCGAGTTCGCTGTTGCGGATGTTGTGGCGGGCGAAGAGCCGCAGCCGCGTTCGCAGGTGCACCATCGTGCTGCGGCGCGAGGGGAGTTCCTTTCCGTGGGCAACACTCACCGCGCTACCTGCAACCCGCTGCCGGCCGGCTGTAATGTCCGCGGGCCGCACCAAAGATGGGGCGAAAGCGGCGTTCCGCCACCGGCGATATTCGTGGCCGGCGCCGCGCGCGCCCCGATGTCGCAGCGCAGCGGCATCGCGCTGCGGCTAAGCAGAATTGCTTGGCGCGATCCACCTTTCCCCTCGCCGCCCTTCAGGGGGGAGAGGGAGGGACCCACGCCGCAGGCGTGGGAGGGTGAGGTGGGTGTCGGCGAGC
>DATLRS010000075.1:0-18996 GCA_035534535.1 Allostellaceae bacterium
GCCTGGCGGTTGACGTTGTCGTCGCCGACCAGCTCGGCGGCGGTGTCGGCGATAAAGCGGGTCTCGTCGGGGTCGTTGACGAGCGGCGGAAACGTCGCGCGGAAATCGAGGCTGGCGGAAGCGCCGAAACCGGCCGCGACGCCCTCGGCGATCTGCCGCATGCGGTCCTCGACGAGGCGCATCGTCGCCTTGCTGAAGCAGCGCGCGGTGCCGCGCAGGACGGCGCGCTCGGGGATGACGTTGTAGGCATCGCCGGCGTGGATCTGGGTCACGCTGACGACGGCGGTATCGACCGGCCGGACATTGCGCGACACGATCGACTGCAACGCCGCCGCGATGTGGCTGGCCGCCAGCACCGGATCGACGCCGCTTTCCGGCCGGGCGCCGTGCGCCCCGCGGCCGGTGATCGCGATGTCGAAAAAGGCGCCGCCGGCCATCATCGCGCCAGGGCGGATCTGGAACTTGCCGACCGCGAGGCCCGGCCGGTTGTGCATGCCGAAAATGGCGTCGCACGGGAATTCGTCAAAAAGGCCGTCGGCGAGCATCGCATCGGCGCCGCCGAGCCCCTCCTCGGCCGGCTGGAAGATGAAATGCACCGTGCCGTCGAAATTGCGGGTGCGCGCCAGGTAGCGCGCCGCGCCGAGCAGCATCGTCGTATGCCCGTCATGGCCACAGGCATGCATGCGGCCCTGGTTCTGCGAGCGATAATCAAAGCTGTTGGCCTCGATGATCGGCAGGCAGTCCATGTCGGCTCTGAGCCCGATCGCCCGCGGCGAGTTGCCGATGCGCAGCCGGCCGACAATCCCGGTCTTGCCGATGCCGCGATGCACCTCGATGCCGAACCCGGCGAGCCGCTCGGCGACCAGATCCGAGGTCCGCTGTTCCTCAAAGCCGAGTTCCGGGTGGGCGTGGATGTCGCGGCGCCATCCGGTCAGTTCGTCGTGGAAAACGCGGATTTCCTCGATTACCGGCATCGCTGCGATCCTCATGGTGTGGCCGGCCGGTTATAGCCCGAGCCGCGCCCGGCGCGGTAGCCGCAGCTGAACCGCTCGATGAAGGCGCCGGCCGCGGCGCGATCGGCGAAATAAACGGCGATCGCGTCGTTGACGACCCCGGCGCGGCCGGCTGGCGCCGTGGCCCAGCGTCCGGCGCCGCAATTCTGGTCGAGCCAAGCGCGCATGATCGCGAGCTGTCTGCCGAACCCACCGGGCGGCACCGAGATCAAAACCCGCCAGGAGGGATCCCCCGCACCGCTATCGACCGGCCTTACCGAGACGGCCATCATCTAAGTTCCTACTTCGTTCCTTTCAAGGATTACAGGAAATCCGGGCCGCTTGTCGAGCGCGATCTACGACGCCGCGATGGCGCGCAGGGCCGGACGCAACTGCCAAGTCAGCGGCAGGGTGACGAGCACCACGGCAGCGATCAGCGCCATCATCACCGGCACGTCGATCAGGTCGCTGACCAGCCCGTACAAGACCGGCGACAACGCGCCGGCGCCGATCGCGCCGGTGTAGAAGATGCTGAAGGCGCGCTGTCGCTTTTCGGGGGCGACGAGCTCGGGGACGGTGCCGTAGAGCACCGACGAGGTACCGTTCAGCGCGACCCCGATCAGCGGCAGGACCGCGAGGCCGGCGGCGAGCGGCAGCGGGATCAGGGCGAGGATGCCCGCCGCGGTCAGCCCCTCGGTCACAAACACCGCCTTGACGACGCCGATCCGCGCGCCGAGCCAGCCGCAGACCAGCTTGCCGGCGGCGCCACCGGCAAAGACCAGCGTCAGCGCGCTGCCGATCATCGGCAAATCGGCGCCCTTTGCCTTCAACAGGAACGGCAGGAAGGTCAGAAACCCCATGCGGGTCGCGCTGTCGATCATCGCGATCGCCAGCAATAGCGGAAAGCCGCGACCGGCCGGCGCCGCCTGCGGCAGCGCAGCCGCCCTCGCCTCGCCGTCAGCCGGCCGGGCGGCGCCGCCCGGCAGGCCGCGCACCATGAGGATCACCGCCGCCGCGGCCAGGGCGCCAAGGCCGAGCACCGTCGTCGCGCTGCGCCACGGCATCATGGTGATCAGCCCGGCGGTCGCTGCCGGCATCGCCATCTTGCCGAGATCGCCCGAGAAATTGTAGCCGGCGAGGGCGGCGCGCGAACGTCGCCCGGGCGCCGCCTGCGCCACCAGATTGGCGGCGATCGGGTGCTGCACGCTGGCGCCGATCCCGGCCAGGACCAGCGCCCCGCTCAGCATCATAAAGCCGGCGCTGGCCCCGGCGGCGAGATAGCCGACCCCGACCAGCGCGGTGCCGAGCCCCAGCAAGAGCGGCCCGCCGATCCGCCCGGCGAGCGCCCCGGCCGGCACCTGGAAGGTTGCCATCGACCCGGTGTAGAGCGCGCGCAACAGGCCGATTTCGGCATAGCCGAGGCCGAATTCCGCCTGCCACAGCGGTAGCAGCACATAGAGCAGGTCGGTATAGCCGTCATGCAGCATATGGGCGCCGCAGGCGATGCCGATCGGGCGCCGCTCCGGCGCCGCGATCCGCCCCCAGGTGGCCGTGATCAGCGACATGATCCCCGCCGCAACGACAGCTGCAAACGGTCATTTAACTGTCATCGCGCCCGCGGCCAAGCAATGATTTGCCGGGCGAGAGGCGCGCCGGCATAGTTTCGGGCATCGTTTCGGGGTGACGCGGCGAACGGGGGGCAGCGATGGCCGAGTTTGATCTGGTGATCCGCAACGGCACGGTGGCGACCGCCGCCGACACAATGCAATGCGATGTCGGCATCAAGGACGGCGTGGTGACCACGATGGGCCGCGGCCTCCACGCCGGGGCGCGCGAGATCGACGCCAGCGGGCGGCTCGTCCTGCCGGGCGCCATCGACAGCCATTGCCATATCGAGCAGATGTCGTCGGCCGGGGTGGTCTGCGCCGACGATTTCTACAGCGCCACGGTCTCGGCGGCGTTCGGTGGCACCACTTGCGTGATCCCCTTTGCCGCCCAGCACCGCGGCCAGTCGCTGCGCCAGGTCGTGCGCGAATACCACGCGGCCGCCGGCCCCAAGGCGGTCATCGACTATGCCTTTCACCTGATCATCACCGACCCGACCGAACAGGTGCTGGGCCAGGAATTGCCGGCCCTCATTCGCGACGGCTACACCTCGTTCAAGGTCTACATGACCTATGACCTCCTGCGCCTCAACGACCGCCAGATGCTCGACATCCTGGCCCTGGCGCGGACCGAGGGCGCGTTTGTCATGGTGCATGCCGAGAACCACGATATGATCTCGTGGCTGGCCGACCGGCTGTTGGCGAAGGGCCTGTCGCAGCCGCGCTATCACGCCGTGTCGCACACAAGGATCGCCGAGGGCGAGGCGACCAACCGCGCCGTCGCGCTGGCCGAACTGCTCGACGTGCCGATCCTCATCGTGCACGTCTCAGCGCCCGAAGCGATCGACGTCATTCGCGACGCGCAGACCCAGGGCCTCAGGATCTATGGCGAGACCTGCCCGCAATACCTGTTCCTGACCGCCGACGACATCGGCATGGACCTCGAAGGCACCAAATTCTGCTGTTCCCCGCCGCCGCGCGACCCCGCCGGGCAGGAGGCCGTGTGGCGCGGCCTCTCGAACGGCACGTTCCAGGTGTTTTCCTCCGACCACGCGCCCTATCGCTATGACGAAACCGGCAAACTGCCGAAAGGCGCCCAGACGACGTTCAAAGATACCGCCAACGGCGTCCCCGGCATCGAACTGCGCGTGCCGCTGCTGTTTTCCGAGGGGGTCGGCAAGGGGCGCCTCGACCTCAACCGCTTTGTCGCCTTGACTGCGACCAATGCCGCCCGGCTCTACGGTCTCTACCCGAAAAAGGGCACGATCGCGGTCGGCAGCGACGCCGATATTGCGATCTGGGACCCCGCGCGCGAGGTGACCATCGGCACCGCGATGCTGCACGACAATGTCGGCTACACGCCCTACGAAGGCCGGCAGATTAAGGGCTGGCCGGTCACGGTCCTGTCGCGCGGCCGCACCGTCATCGACGACGGCCGCCTCCTCGCCGCGCGCGGCAGCGGCAACTTCCTCCCCTGCGCCCTCTCCGACGCCGCCAAACCCCTCGGCCGCCCAACGCCAGAACTCGCGTTTGCCGCCGAGCGGGGCGGGGCGCCGGTTATATGAAACCGGCGTGGTCTTGGTCAGCCAGTCGCTACCGTCGCGGCGATTGTGACAGCGGAGGAATTCACCGACATCATCGGCCGCAATTTCCGGCAGCCGAAAGAAGGATTGGGGTTTGACAGCAGCCCGGTGGCGCATTTGTGGCGCGCGATGATCCGGCCGGCGAAATACCTGTAGGCGAGATTCGGGCGGGTGGTGAAGTCCACCCGCCCGAATCCCTGGATGCCCTTTGCGGTTCAGCAGGCGTAGTAGCGGCGGTAATACGGATCCCAGCAGCTGCGCGGCTGATAAGGCACCGGCGGATAATAGTAGGCCGGTGCCGGCGCCGGCGCGTAATACCCGTAGGGCGCATACGGGTAGGCATAGGGGCTCGCCTGCGCGCCGATGGCGGTGCCGAGCGCCAGGGCACCAAGCCCGAGGCCTATCGCCGCGCCGGTGCCGATCCCGCCCCTGGCGTCGGCCGTGCTCGGAGCCGCCGTCAGCGACACCGCCGCGACGAGCGCCGCCGCTACGGCCGCGCCGCGCCCACTGCGTTTGACAAAATCGATTATGGCCATGACTGTCCTCCGCTCCTCAACCGCCGCCGACCCTTAAATACTCCGGCACCGGTTTATAAAAAGAAAACCGGCTTCTGCCTACCCCGAAGAAACGCCCGAGGGCCCGCGTTATTCCATGCGCTTATCCGAGCAGCAGCAGGCGGCGTCACGAGCGGCTTTCAGCCGGCCCGCGCCGCCGCCTTGCGCTCGACGATACGGCGGTGGAGATTGTTAACAATGAGCCCGGTCAGCCGCTCGTCGAGCATGAACAGGCGCTGGCCGATCGGGTAGGGGTCCTGCTGGGTGACCGGGATCGGGCCCTTGAGAATCTCGTCCGGCGCGATGCCGCGCTCGACATGCCGCTCGACAAAGCCGACCCAGTTTTCGACGATCTGCGCCTGTTCCCTCAGATAAGCCTTGCCGCAGGGCTCGCCGTGGCCGGGCACGATCGTCTCGACATCGAGCGCCGCGATCCGGTCGAGCGCCGCCAGCCATTCCCACGGGTCGCATTCCTGCAGCCAGGAGCGGCATTTGTGGAACACGTTGTCGCCGGTGAAGACAAGGCCCTCCTCGGGCACGTGAACCGAGGTCTGCGGCGCGGTGTGGCCGGGCATGTGGATGATGTTGAAGGTATGGTCGCCGACATGCAGGGTCAGCGTGTCGTCAAAGGTCACGGTCGGCGGGTTTGACGGCGGATAGTCGGGATGGCCGACCAGCCAGACGCTGTCGGGGTCGGTCTGCTTGAAGCGCTCGCGCTTGTCGTCGAGCGAGCCGAACGCATTGAGATACCGGTCAAAGCATTCCTGCAATTTGACCTGACCGACCACCGTGACATTCGTGAAATAGGCGTTGCCGGCGATGTGGTCGCCATGCGGCTCGGTGTTGATCAGGTAGCGGATCGGCGCCTTTTCCTCGAGCTGCTCGCGCCAGCGCACCGCGTCGATCGGCTGCTGCGGCGAATCGATCATCACATAGCCGTCGCTGGTCTCGACAAAGCCGGGGTTGCAGCCGGCGAAATAGATCTCGGTAAAGCTGTTGCGTCCGATCCTGCGCATGACGTCCTCCTGCAGCAGCGCCGCCGTGCGGCTCGGTTTCACCGGTGGTCGAGATTGTCATCCTTGCGGCGCTTCCGCCAGAGCAGGCGATGGCGCCGCAGGCCAGCCGTGCTACGCCGCGCGGCGGCGGCTCTTGACGCGGTTCTGGCCGGTACTCTCTTCCTCGAACAGGTCGGCGAGGCGTTCGAGCATGACGCCGCCCAGCTGCTCGGCATCGACGATCGTCACGGCGCGCCGGTAGTAGCGGGTCACGTCGTGGCCGATGCCGATCGCGGTGAGTTCAACGCTGCCGATCCGCTCGATCTCGCGGATCACCTCGCGCAGGTGCTTTTCGAGGTAGTTGCCGGGGTTGACCGAGAGCGTCGAATCATCGACCGGCGCGCCATCGGAAATGACCATCAAGATGCGGCGTTCCTCGGGGCGCCCCAGGAGCCGGTTGTGGGCCCACATCAACGCTTCGCCATCGATGTTTTCCTTGAGGATGCCCTCGCGCAGCATCAGCCCGAGATTGCGCCGCGCCCGTCGCCACGGCGCGTCGGCCGGCTTGTAGACGATATGGCGCAGATCGTTGAGCCGGCCGGGATTGGCCGGCTTGCCGGCGGCGATCCACTTCTCGCGCGCCTGGCCGCCCTTCCAGGCCCGCGTCGTGAAGCCGAGGATCTCGACCTTGACGCCGCAGCGCTCCAGCGTGCGCGCCAGGATGTCGGCACTCATCGCCGCGACCGTGATCGGCCGGCCGCGCATCGAGCCGGAATTGTCGATCAGCAGCGAGACCACCGTGTCGCGGAACTCCATCTCGCGCTCGCGCTTGTAGGACAGCGGCAAGACCGGGTTGGTCACCACCCGTGACAGGCGCGCCGCGTCGAGGATGCCCTCTTCGAGGTCGAACTCCCAGGCACGCGTCTGCTTGGCCAGGAGGCGACGCTGCAGGCGGTTGGCGAGCCGCGCGATGACGCTCTGCAGATGCGACAGCTGCTGGTCGAGCAAATGACGCAGCCGGCCGAGTTCGTCGGAATCGCACAATTTGTCGGCGTCGACGACCTCGTCGGCCGTCGTGCTGAAGGCGCGGTAGACGGCGTTTTCGTCGGGGCGGCCGCGCGGCAGCGTTCCCGGCCGCCCCGGCCGGCCGGGGTCGTCATCGCTGGCGCCGGGCATCATCTCGCCCTCGGCGTCGGCTTCGCCATCCTCTTCGGAATCGGCGTCAGCGCTGTCGGCGGGTGAGCCTTCCGAGGAGGGCTGCGCGCCGGCGCTGCTGCTTTCGCCGCTCTCGCTCTCGTTCTCGCCTTCCGCCTCTTCGCCGCCCTGGCTTTCGTCCGAGGAGGAATCGTCAAGTTCGCCGAGATCGATGTCGAGATCCTGGATCAGGCGGCGGGTAACGCGGGCGTAGGAATCCTGGTCGAGCACAGTGCGGTCGAGTTCGGCGATGTCGCGGGCGATCTTGCCCTCGAGCCACGGCCGCCACAGATCGACGACGTGCCGCGCTGCCGGCGGCGGCGGCTCATGCGTCAAGGCTTCGCGCGTCAACAGCCGCACCGCCTCGGCCATCGTGCCCTCGGTGCGCTCGGTGACGCGCTCGAAGCCCTGGCGGCGGTATTGCTCGTCGAGCATCGCCGTCAGGTTGGCGGCGACCCCGACCATGCGCCGCGACCCCAAGGCCTCGACCCGCGCCTGTTCCAACGCCTCGAACACCGAGCGCGCCAGGGCGCTGCCCGGCAGCCGCTTGGAATGCACCGCGTCGTCATGATAGCGCAGCCGCAGGGCCATGCTGTCGGCGGCGCCGCGCAATTGCGCGGCTTCCTCGGGCGGCAGATCGCGCGCCGGGTTGGGCAATTTGACCCGCGAGCCGGCCAGACCCGGCGGCTCCGGGCCGAAGCCGACGGTCAAGTCGTCGCGCTCGGCGATCGCCCGCAAGGTCGAGGCGGTTGCACGCTTGAAGATCTCGGTCGGCGAGGAGGCCTGCGCCATGAGGGGTTCCGCCGTCTACATCAGGGTCGCGTTGACGCCGGTCTCGGGCAATTCGGTGCCAAAGCAGCGCTGATAGTATTCCGCCACGGTCGGCCGTTCCATCTCGTCGCATTTGTTGAGGAAGGTCAGCCGGAAGGCGAACGCGAGATCGTTGAAAATACGGGCGTTTTCGGCCCAGGTCATCACCGTGCGCGGCGACATCACGGTCGAGATGTCGCCATTGATGAAGCCGCTGCGGGTCAGATCGGCCAGCGCCACCATCGCGCTGACGCGGCGGCGACCCTCGTCGTCGTTGTAGCTCGGCACCTTGGCCAGCACGATCTCGACTTCGGCATCGTGCGGCAGGTAGTTGAGCGTCGCGACGATGTTCCAGCGGTCCATCTGGCCCTGGTTGATCTGCTGCGTGCCGTGGTAGAGGCCGCTGGTGTCGCCGAGCCCGACCGTGTTGGCGGTCGAGAACAGGCGGAACGCCGAATGCGGCCGAATGACCCGGTTCTGATCGAGCAGGGTCAGCTTGCCCTCGACTTCGAGCACCCGCTGGATAACGAACATCACATCGGGGCGCCCCGCGTCATATTCGTCGAAGCACAGCGCCACCGGATGCTGCAACGCCCAGGGCAGGATGCCCTCGCGGAACTCGGTGACCTGCTTGTTGTCGCGCAGCACGATGGCGTCCTTGCCGACGAGATCGATGCGGCTGATGTGGCTGTCGAGATTGACCCGGATGCACGGCCAGTTGAGGCGGCAGGCGACCTGCTCGACATGGGTCGATTTGCCGGTGCCGTGATAGCCGCAAATCATCACTCGCCGGTTGAAGGCGAAGCCGGCAAGAATCGCCAGCGTCGTGTCGTGATCGAAGCGATAGGCCTCGTCGAGATCGGGGACATGCTCGCTCGGCTGGCTGAACGCCGGCACTTCGAGGTCGCTGTCGATCCCGAAGGTCTGCCGCACCGAGACCTTGATGTCGGGCGCACCGAGCGGAGTCGGAACGGGTGCCGCTTGCTGAACGGTTGGCATTGCGTGTGGTGCTTTCTCGTGTTGCGGAGGGGTTGCGGCCGGCGATTAGGGGGTCAGTTGGAAGTAGGGGGTAGGTTGAAGTAGCTGGCTTTGAGGGTCGCGTAGGCCTGGTTGATGATTTTCAGTTTCTCCTCGGCGGCCTTGTCGCCGCCATGGGCGTCGGGGTGGTGCTGCTTGACAAGCAGCTTGTAGCGCGCCTTGAGGCGCACCGGGGTGAGTGGCGGTTCGAGATCGAACACCGCGAGCGCCTGCTCGCTCGCCGAGGTGACGCGCGCCGCGGCGTCCCGCGCCCGGCCGCCCCGGTCGTGCGCCGCGCCATCGTAGCGCGGGCCGGTGTGAAAGCCGAACGGATCGCGCAGCCGCGGCCCCGGCCCGTGGCGCGCACCGAGGCGCCAGCTCGGGCGCTGCCACACCGTGTCGCGGCGGATTTCGGCCTCGATCTCGCTGTCGTTCATGCCGGCATAATAGTTCCACGCGGTGTTGTAGGCGCGCACATGTTCGAGGCAGAACCAGAAGTAGCAGTTGAGTTCGAGGCGCGATCGCGGCGCGCGAAAGTCGCCGCCCGCGGCACAGCCGGGGTGCTCGCATAATCGGCTTGGCGGCCCGGGTTCGGCCGCGAAGACGGGATCGATCGGTTGACGCCGCATGGGGTTCAGTATGGGTGGCGGGCCGCCGCGTGACAAGGATTCGCCGCGCGGCGCGCGGTCTGGTGCGAGCGACGCAGAGCTGGGTTGCGCCGATGTGCACAGGCAAAACCGCCCGCCCGCAGTTTCCCGCGGGCGGGCGGCCCGGTGTTGCGCCCGGGTTCGCGAGCAGACGGGCCTAGAAGTCCATGCCGCCCATACCGCCCATGCCACCCATGCCGCCGCCCGGCGGCATCCCCGGCGCCGCCTTGGGCTCGGGCTTCTCGGCGATCATGGCCTCGGTGGTGACGAGCAGGCCGGCGACCGATGCGGCGTCCTGCAGCGAATGCCGCACGACCTTGGTGGGATCGATGATCCCGGCCTGGATCATGTCGGTGAACTCGCCCTTTTGCGCATCATAGCCGTAGTTGGGGTCCTTGCTGTCCTGCAGCTTGCCGACGATGATCGAGCCGTCAGTGCCGGAATTCTCGGCGATCTGGCGGGCCGGCGCCTGCAATGCCTTGCGGACGATCTCGATGCCGACCTTCTGGTCCGGATTGGCCGGGCTCAGCTTGTCGAGCGCACGCGCCGCGTAAAGCAGCGCCGAGCCGCCGCCGGGGACAACGCCCTCTTCGACTGCCGCGCGGGTCGCGTGCATCGCGTCGTCGACCAGATCCTTGCGCTCCTTGACCTCGATCTCGGTCGCGCCGCCGACCCGGATCACCGCCACGCCGCCGGCCAGCTTGGCCAGCCGCTCCTGCAGCTTTTCGCGATCGTAGTCGGAGGTGGTTTCCTCGATCTGCTGGCGGATCTGGGTGCAGCGGCCCTCGATGTCGGCCTTCTTGCCGGCGCCGTCGACGATCGTCGAGTTCTCCTTCTCGACGCGGACCTTCTTGGCCGAGCCGAGCATGTCGAGCGTGACGTTCTCGAGCTTGATGCCGAGGTCTTCGCTGATCACCTGGCCGCCCGTGAGGATCGCGATGTCTTCGAGCATCGCCTTGCGGCGGTCGCCGAAGCCCGGCGCCTTGACCGCCGCCACCTTGAGGCCGCCGCGCAGCTTGTTGACGACGAGCGTGGCGAGCGCCTCACCCTCGACATCCTCGGCGACGATCAGCAGCGGACGCCCGCTTTGCACCACCGCTTCGAGCACCGGCAGCATCGCCTGCAGACCCGACAGCTTTTTCTCGTGGATCAGCAGATACGGGTTTTCCAATTCGGCGATCATCTTCTCGGCATTGGTCACGAAGTACGGCGACAAATAGCCGCGATCGAACTGCATGCCCTCGACGACGTCGAGTTCGGTCTCCAGGCTCTTGGCCTCCTCGACCGTGATGACCCCCTCGTTGCCGACCCGCTGCATCGCCTGCGCGATCATCTCGCCGATGCTGCGTTCGCCATTGGCGGAAATCGTGCCGACCTGGGCGATCTCGGCGTTGGTCGAGATCTTCTTCGAGCGCGACTTGATGTCCTCGACGACGCAGTCGACCGCGATGTCGATGCCGCGCTTCAAATCCATCGGATTCATCCCGGCGGCCACCGCCTTGGCGCCTTCGCGCACGATCGCCTGGGCCAGCACGGTCGCCGTGGTGGTGCCGTCACCGGCCTGGTCGCTGGTCTTGGAGGCGACCTCCTTGACCATCTGCGCGCCCATGTTCTCGAACTTGTCGGACAGTTCGATCTCCTTGGCGACGGTGACGCCGTCCTTGGTGATCCGCGGCGCGCCGAACGATTTGTCGAGGACGACGTTGCGGCCCTTGGGGCCCAATGTCACCTTGACCGCATTGGCAAGTATATCGACGCCGCGCAACATCCGCTCGCGCGCGTCGGCATGAAATCTGACGTCCTTCGCAGCCATTGGTTGCTTTCTCCCTTATGCAGCCTTGCGGGCAGCCGAGGCTTCGATGATCCCCATGATGTCGGATTCTTTCATGATGATCAGATCTTCACCGTCGAGCTTCACTTCGGTGCCCGACCACTTGCCGAACAGCACCCGGTCGCCGGCCTTGACATCAAGCGACTGGATCTTGCCGTCATCGCCGCGAGCCCCGGGCCCTACCGCGACCACCTCGCCCTCCATCGGCTTTTCCTTCGCCGTGTCGGGGATGATGATGCCGCCGGTGGTCTTCTCCTCGGCTTCAACGCGCCGGATGACCACGCGGTCATGCAACGGACGGAATCCCATGTATACCTCCTGGCACGTCAGAATTTACGGTTAGCACTCTCTGATCGAGAGTGCTGCCGAGATAGGCGGGTCGCGCCGCTTTGTCAATGCCCAATGGCGCGCCCGGCGGGGTCCGCGCCGGCGCGGACGGCGACCGGCGGGCCAAGTTTTTGACAATGGCGGAGCCCCGGCGCACTCTCGCCGCGCTATAATGGCGGACCCGTTAGCAGCGAGCCTTGACCATGCCGAAAACCACCGATTGGGAGATCCCCAGCGAGTTCCAGCCAAAGGCTGCGGACTTCACGTTTGATATGGAACACGCGCTCTCGGCGGTGCTCGGGCTGCAGGCGACCGTCCCCGAGGACGCGTTTACCGCCACGACGCTCGGCACCGAGCGCGCCGGCAGCGCCGTCCTGATCCGCAAGGACGGATTGGTGCTGACGATCGGCTACCTGATCACCGAGGCCGAGTCGATCTGGCTGACCTCGAGCCTCGGCGGCGCGGTGCCCGGCCATGTGCTGGGCTACGACCAGGAGACCGGGTTCGGGCTGGTGCAGGCGCTCGGCCGGCTCAACGTGCCGCCGCTCGAGGTTGGCGTGCGCGCCCGCGTCGGCGCCGGCGACAAGGTGATCCTGGCGGCCGGCGGCGGAAGGCGGCACGCCGTCGCCGCAACGGTCGTGGCCCGCCAGGAATTTGCCGGCTATTGGGAATATCTGCTCGACCGCGCGATTTTCACCGCCCCGGCGCATCCGTTCTGGGGCGGCGCGGCGTTGATCGGCGGCGACGGCGACCTGCTCGGCATCGGCTCCCTGCATGTGCAGCATTCCAACGGCCGCGAATTGCGCCGCGACGTCAACATGGTGGTGCCGATCGATCTGCTGCCGCCGATCCTCGACGATCTGTTGACCTACGGCCGGCCGAACCGCCCGCCACGGCCGTGGCTCGGCCTCTATGCCGCCGAGGTCGAGGACGCGATCGTCGTCGCCGGATTGTCCGAACGCGGCCCGGCGAGCCAGACCGGGCTCAAGCCCGGCGACCGCATTCTCGCGGTGCGCGACGAGCCGGTCTCAAGCCTCGCCGCGTTTTGGCGCCGGGTGTGGGCCAGCGGCCCGGCCGGCAGCGAGGTGGTGCTACAGGTGCTGCGCGACAAGGAGACGATGAACGTGCGCATCCCCTCGACCGACCGCACCCGGCTGATGAAGGGACCGCGGCTGCACTAACAGAACATCTCGAAGCGCGGCAGGGCGCGGGACGTGACGCTGCTCGCGATTTTCACCGCTCAGCGCGCCCTGACCAGCGCAGCACAGGCGCGCGGCAGGTCCGACACCAGCAGGGGCGGCCGCGGCGGCCCCGGTTTCGGGTGCATCGCTTCTGGCGTGAACCACCAGGCGAGCTGCGCGCCGCAGCCGTCGCCGGGCGGCGGCGGCGGCTGATTGCGGCAGCCCGGTTCGCCCGGCGGACAGGCGAGGCGCAGGTGAAAATGCCGCATGTGCCCCCACCACGGCCGGATCAACCGCAGCCAGGAACGGTTGCCGCCGGCCTCGCGGCATAGCGCCCGCTTGATCGCCGGATTGACGAAAATGCGCGCCACCCCGGGGCTGCGTGCCGCGACTTCGAGCAACCTTCGGTCCCGCGCCCGCCAGGTTTGCGGGTCGATGTCATAGCCATCGGCGGCGACAAGGTCGGTCGCCGGCATCTCGTCGCGCTCGGCGGCGCTCAATCGCCGCGCCGGCATCGGGGTCAGCCAGATGTCGGCCTCGATCCCCAACTGGTGCGAGGCGTGGCCCGTCAGCATCGGTCCGCCGCGCGGCTCGGCGATATCGCCGATCAACAGACCCGGCCATCGCGCCGCGCTGGCGGCCGTGGCGGCGAGGCGCTCGAGAAACGCGATCAGCAGCGGGTGCCCCCACGCGCGGTGGCGCGAGGGACGCATGACCTCCCAATGCGGCCCGTCAGCCGGCATTGCGACGGCGCCGGCAAGGCAGCCCCTTGTATAGGTCCCGATCGCATCCGCCGGACCGGGCGCCGGGCCCGTCGCCAATCCGAAGGCCCGCTTGGCGGCGTCCTGCGGCAACGCGGCCAGCACCGCCTGGCGGTGCGCACTCTCCTGCGCGGCGGTGTCCTGCGCCGCTGCCGGTGTGGCACCCGCCGCCAGCGCCGCGATCACGGCGTATAGCGCGGCCGCCTTCGCCGATTTTTTCACGATGCCTGCCGAATCTCGCGTCTGATGCCGATAATTTAACAAATTGCTAATCAATTTCGCGCCGAACTGCTCCCATCGCAGCAACCGCCGAAGCCCGCACCCTCCCCTCCGCCCGCGCCAGAAAATTTGTCGATGCAAGGTGATGCGCCCGCGCGGCCCGTGCCGCCGCGAATCCTGATCGTCGAGGACAACGAGCTCAATCTGAAGCTGTTGCACGATGTCCTTGAGGCGCACGGCTATGTCACGATCGCCGCCCGCGAGGGCGCTGCAGGGGTGGCCCTGGCGCATGATTCTCATCCCGACATGATCCTGCTGGACCTACAGCTGCCCGACATTTCGGGCTACGAAGCGGTCCGCCAGTTGAAGGACGATCCGACGACGCAGGCCATTCCGGTCGTCGCGGTCACCGCCTTCGCGATGGTTGGCGACGAGCGCAAGGCGCTGGCGGCCGGGTGCGATGCCTATATCGCAAAGCCGATCGTGCTGCGCGAATTCCTTGCGCTGGTGGCGCGGTTCGCCGGCAGGCCGCCGCAGGGCACCGGTCAACCGGACGACTGCTAACGATCGGCCGGCGCGGCGCAGCGCTCTTCCCGCGACGGCAGCAGCGGAGTAACGTCGCCGCCGGTCGCGTTTGTCGACGGGCGCCCCCCGATGAAGCTGTACGGCTATTTTCGCTCCTCCGCCGCGTTTCGCGTGCGCATCGCCCTCAATCTCAAGCAGCTCGATTACGATAGCGCCTTTATCCATTTGCGGCGCGGCGATCAGGGCCGGCCGGATTTTCTCGGGGTCAACCCGCAGGGACTGGTGCCGGCGCTCGAGGTCGATGGCGAGCGGCTGATCCAGTCGCTGCCGATCATCGAGTACCTCGACGAGAGGCATCCCGAGCCGCCCCTGTTGCCGGGCGACGCGGCCGGGCGGGCCCGCGTCCGCGCGCTGGCCGCGATCGTTGCCTGCGACATTCATCCGCTCAACAATCTGCGCGTCCTGCGCTATCTGCAGCGCTCGCTCGGGCATGACCAGGCCGCCACCGAGACTTGGTACAATCATTGGATCGATGTCGGCTTTGGCGCGTTCGAGCAACTGCTGGCCGGCGACCGCCGGACCGGAACCTTCTGCCACGGCGAACGCCCCGGCCTCGCCGACATTGCGCTGGTGCCGCAGGTCATCAATGCCGAGCGCTACCATCTCGATCTGGCGCCCTACTCGACGATAACGAGGATCTTTGAGACTTGCATGCAGCTCGACGCCTTTGCCGCCGCCCATCCGGAGCGGCAGCCCGACCGCGAAGCATGACCGCGCCCGGCGCGCCGCGACGGCATCTGATGAGCCGCAGCGTCAGGGCGCTCGCGGTTGCCGCCTGTTTCCTCGTCGTCGGCGTCAGCGGGTGCCGCGCGCCGGCCGCGGATCCGCCGGCGAGCGCCGACGATCTCCGTCTGATCAAGGACGCGATGCAGCAGGTCGAGCACAGCTATGTCGTCCCGGTCAAGCCCAATAAGCTCGTCGATGACGCGCTCAAGGGCATGCTCAACAAGCTCGACCCGCATTCGGATTACATGACCGAGCGCGAATATCGCGAGCTCATCGCCACGACCAGCGGCCAGTTCGGCGGCATCGGCATCGAGATCTCGGTCGACCAGGGGGTGCCGCAGGTCATCTCGGCGATCGAGGGCACCCCGGCCGCTTCCGCCGGCATCGAACCGGGCGACCGGATCGTCAAGGCGGACGGACAGCCGATCGTCGGGATGGATATCGGCGATGTCGTCCGCCGCCTGCGCGGCAGCCCGGGGAGCCGCGTCGTGCTGACCATCGCGCGCGCCAAGCGGCCGGAATTCAACGTGCCGATCACGCGCGCCATCATCCATGTCAAATCGGTCAAATCGGCGATGCAGCCGGGCCGGATCGGCTATGTCCGGATCAGCACGTTCGACGACAACACGCCCGCCGAGCTGCGCGCCGCGATTGCCCGGCTGCGCCGCGCGGCGGGAGGTCGCCTGTCGGGCTTTGTCCTCGATCTGCGCAACGATGCCGGCGGGCTGCTCGATGCAGCCGTCGACGTTTCCGGCGATTTTCTCGATGCCGGCCCGGTGGTGTCGACGCGCGGACGCGAAACCGACGAAAACCGGGTCTACGACGCGCCGCCGAACGGCGATTTGATCCGCGGCACGCCGATGGTGGTGCTGATCAATGGCGCCACGGCGTCAGCCTCGGAGATCGTCGCCGGCGCGCTGCAGGACGACCGCCGGGCGACGGTGCTCGGCACCCACAGTTTCGGCAAGGGATCGGTGCAGAGCATCATCCCGCTCGACGGACAGGGGGCGTTGCGGCTGACGACAGCGCTCTATTACACGCCGTCGGGCCGCTCGATCCAGGGCCACGGCATCACCCCCGATCGGGTTGTCACGCTGCCCAAGGACGAGCAGGTGGCGAACGCCGTCATCGCCTACGAGAGCGACCTGTACGGCGCCCTCAAGGCCACCGGTGCGCTGGCTCCCACCGGGCCCCCCACGGGAGCTCCCAAGGGGGCTCCCAACGGGACGACGCCAGCCGCCACCGCCGCCAAGGAATCCGATCACCCGATCAACCCGAAGATCATCGGCACGCCGCGCGACGCACAGCTGCGGGCGGCGCTCGACTTTCTCGGCAGCCACCAGGCGGCGGCGCGATAACGCCGGCGACGCCTCACTCGAAGGCGACGGTGACGACCTCGTAGGATTTGTTGCCGCGCGGCGTCGACACCTCGACGCTATCGCCCTTGCCCTTGCCAATGAGGGCGCGCGCCAGCGGCGAGGTGACCGAGAGCCGGCCGTCCTTGATGTCGGCTTCGTCCTCGCCGACGATCCGGAAGGTCTGCTCCTCGTCGGTTTCCTCATCGGCGAGGGTGACCGTGGCGCCGAACTTGACCACCGAGCCCGACAACTTGGACACGTCGATGACCTCGGCGCGCGCGATCTTGTCCTCGAGTTCGCCGAGGCGGCCTTCGATAAAGCTCTGGCGCTCGCGTGCGGCGTGGTACTCGGCGTTCTCCGCCAGGTCGCCATGCGTGCGCGCCTCGGCGATGGCGCGGATAACCGCCGGTCGATCAACCGATTTGAGGCGCTTCAGCTCGTCCTGCAACCGGCTGTAGCCACCCACGGTCATGGGGATCTTGGTCATCAAAGTCGGGATCGCACCTTGCTAACCGGACGAGCGTTCAAAGGTAGGATTGCAGAGGCGCGACTTCAAGACAGCCTGCGCGCAACGCCTGGATCGCCTGCACCGCGGCGCGGGCGCCGGCGACCGTCGTGTAGTACGGAATGCCGTGGGTCAGCGCGGTGCGCCGCAGGCTGAAGCTGTCGGTGATCGTCTGGGCGCCCTCGGTCGTGTTGAAGACCAGCTGGATATGGCCGCTGCGCATCTCGTCGACGATGTCGGGGCGGCCTTCCTGCACCTTGTTGACGAGGCTGACCGGCACGCCAGCCTCTCTCAGCGTTTGCGCAGTGCCGTGCGTCGCCACCAGTTCGAACCCCCAGGCGGCGAGCTGGCGGCACGGCTCAACCAGCGCCGCCTTGTCGCGGTCGCGCACCGAGACGAAGACGCAGCCCCCGAGCGGCAGATCGGTACCGCTGCCGAGCTGCGACTTGGCGAAGGCGCGGCCGAAATCGCGGTCGAGCCCCATGACCTCGCCGGTCGACTTCATTTCCGGCCCGAGAATGAGGTCGACGCCCGGGAAGCGGGCGAACGGAAACACCGCCTCCTTGACCGCGACATGGCCGATCGATGTGTCGCCGCCCGGCCGCCGCCGGACAGGCGGCAACAGCGCCGCGAGCTTTTCGCCGGCCATCACCCGCGCCGCGATCTTGGCGATCGGCACGCCGGTCGCCTTGGCGACAAACGGCACGGTGCGCGAGGCGCGCGGGTTGACCTCGAGCACATAGACATCGCCATCCTTGACCGCGAACTGCACATTCATCAGTCCGACGACATCGAGCCCGCGCGCCAGAGCGACGGTCTGCCGCTCGATCTCGGCGATCGTGCCCTTGTCGAGGCTGTAGGGGGGCAATGAGCACGCGCTGTCGCCGGAATGAATGCCGGCCTCCTCGATATGCTCCATGATCCCGGCGACATAAACCTCTGCGCCGTCCGCGACGGCGTCGACATCAACCTCGATCGCGTCCTGCAGATAGCGGTCGATCAGCACCGGGCTGGCGCCCGAGACGTTGACGGCGCGCCGGATGTAGCGGCCGAGCCCGGCGCTGTCGTGGACGATCTCCATCGCCCGGCCGCCGAGCACATAAGAGGGACGGATCACCACCGGATAGCCGATCTCCTGGGCGATCCGCCCGGCTTCCTCGGGCGAATAGGCGGTGCCGTTATCCGGCTGGCGCAGCCCGAGGCCGCGCAGCAACAGCTGAAAGCGCTGGCGGTCCTCGGCGAGGTCGATCGCGTCGGGCGAGGTGCCGAGGATCGGCACGCCGGCATGTTCGAGCGACTTGGCGAGGTTGAGCGGCGTCTGCCCGCCAAGCTGCACGATGACCCCGAGGAGATGGCCGCGCGAGGCCTCCACCCGCACGATCTCGATCACATCCTCGGCGGTCAGCGGCTCGAAATAGAGCCGGTCCGAGGTGTCGTAATCGGTCGAGACGGTCTCCGGGTTGCAGTTGACCATGATCGGCTCGATGCCCGCCTCGGAGAGGCTGTAGGCGGCATGCACGCAGCAATAGTCGAACTCGATGCCCTGGCCGATGCGGTTGGGCCCGCCGCCGAGGATGATGACCTTGTCGCGCTCGCTGGGCTCCGCTTCGCATTCCGGCGGGCTGACCCCGTCGCCCTCGTAGCAGGAATACATGTACGGGGTGAGCGAGGGAAATTCGGCGGCGCAGGTGTCGACGCGCTTATAGACCGGATGCAGCCCGAGGCGACGCCGGCGCTCGGCGACCTGCGCTTCATCAAGCGCCGCCACCCGGCCCAGCCGCGCGTCGGAAAAGCCCATCTGCTTCAGCCGCAACAGCCCGGTGGCGTCCTGCGGCAGCCCGTCCCGGCGCACCCTGTCCTCGGCCAGGACGATCTCGCGGATGCGCTCCAGAAACCAGGAATCGTAGCGGCAGGCGGCGTGGATCTCGGCCGTCGAGAGGCCGTGCCGATAGGCTTGCGCGATCAGCAGCAGCCGGTCGGGCGACGGGCGGGCGAGCGCCGCCTTGACCGCCGCCTTGACTTCACCCTCGGCCTGCGCCGGATCGACGCCCTCGATCGCGATCTCGTCGAAGCCGTCGAGCCCGGTATCCATCGAGCGCAGCGCCTT
>DATLRS010000076.1:0-8224 GCA_035534535.1 Allostellaceae bacterium
CGCCGTAGCCGGCGTTGTCCATCAGGGGCGCCGTCCCTGCCGCCGCCCCTCCCGCGGTGGCCTGCCGCCAGTCTTGAACCCGCGCTCAAATCTCGACCTGACCGCCCAGTTCCACAACTCGATTTGCCGGTATGCGGAAGAATTCGGTCGCATCGAGCGCATTGTTCGACATCAGAATGAACAGTTGCTTGCGCCAGGGAGACAGCAACGATCGCCGCCGGCTGGGCACCAATTTTTCCCGCCCGATGATGAACGAGGTCTCTGTTAAGCTAACGTGGAGCTGCTGCAAGCGTAACTGTGCCAGCGCCCGCAGCAGGTTGGGTTCGTCCATGAAGCCGTACCAGACGCAGACGGTGAAGAAGCCCTTGCCGAGATCGCGGATTTCGAGCCTCTCGTCGTCGCTCACATGCGGCACATCGCGGGTTGCGACGCGCATCAGCACGGTGCGTTCGTGCAGTACCTTGTAATGTTTGAGCGCGTGCAACAAGGCGGTCGGCACCTGGTCGATCTCGCGCGCCATGATCACCGCGGTGCCGGCGATCCGCGGCGGGTGATCGGGTTTAATGCCGTCGATAAAAGCCGCCAGCGGCATCGTCTCGCGGGCCCGTTTTTCCGCGAGGATGCGTCGCCCGCGCCACCACGTCGACATCACCGCGAAGACCGCCAGCGCCACCAGGATAGGGAACCAGCCCCCCTCGGCGATCTTCAGCAGGTTCGCGCTGAGAAACACCAGATCGATCGACAGAAAGAACCCGAATACGCCAGCCGCGAGGGCCAGGTTCCACCCGATACTGCGCATATAGATGAACGCGAGCCCGCTGGTGATCACCATCATGCCCGTCACCGCGATGCCGTAGGCGGCGCCCAGGCTGTCGGAAGTCTGGAAACCCGCTACCAGAACGATGACCGCAGCCAGCAGCCCGCCATTGATTTTCGGGACGTAAACCTGGCCGATCTCCGACTCCGAGGTGTGACACACCTGCAGGCGCGGCAGGTAGCCAAGCTGAATGGCCTGGCGGGTGATCGAGAACGCGCCCGAGATGACGGCCTGCGAGGCGATGATCGTCGCGATCGCGGCCAGCGCCACCAGCGGATAGAGGCCCCAGCCGGGCACCAGCCGGTAGAACGGGTTCTGCAAGGCAGACGGCTCGGCGAGCAGCAGAGCGCCCTGGCCGATGTAGTTCATGAGCAAGGCCGGCAGCACGATAAAGAGCCACGCCCGGCGCATCGGCACGCGCCCGAAATGCCCCATATCGGCATAGAGCGTCTCGGCCCCGGTCACCGCGAGAAAGACCGCGCCGAGCATGACAAAACCCTGCCAGGGCGCGCTCGCCAAAAGAGCAACCCCGTACCACGGGTCGAGCGCAAGCAGGATGTCCGGCCGCCGGACGATGTTGGCGACGCCGAGCACCGCCAAGACGGCAAACCAGACCAGCATGAGCGGACCGAACAACCCGCCAACGGCAGCGGTGCCGTACCGCTGCACGATGAACAGCCCGATCAGCAGCACCAGGGAAATCGGCACGACGTACGGATCGAAAATCGGAGTCGCAACTTTGAGCCCTTCAACGGCGCTCAATACCGAAATTGCCGGGGTAATGACCCCGTCGCCGTAGAACAGCGCGGCCCCGACCAGACCCGCCGCCATGATCCAGAAACGGGCCCGCCCCGAAGGGCCGACCTTGCGCAAGGTCAGCGCGGTCAGAGCCAACAGCCCGCCCTCGCCATGATTGTCGGCGCGCATGATGACGAGCACGTATTTGACCGTAACGACCAGCAGCAGCGACCAGACGATCAGCGAAATCACGCCGAGGATCGAGCGCTCGGTGGTTTCGCCGAACTCGATCAGCGATTGACGGACCGCGTAGAGCGGCGAGGTGCCGATATCGCCATAGACGACGCCGAGCGCGGCGATCATCAGGCTGCGCGAAAGCCCACCGCTCTCCGCGACGTCGTGCCCAACGGAATTTGCTGCCGCCAACGTCGACGCCACCGGTTGATCGACCAACTGCGAGTTGCCGGCAGTGAAGTGCCAACGCCGGCATAAAGAATCGAGCGGCATTCGTCTAGGTTTGCATAAACGTGGCATAAAGATCAGTGCAATCATGGGTTGCGGCAGCGGCGATGCCGCGCAGCGAACTGTTTCCGAGACAGGGAAATTGATAGGTTGATGGCCGACCTATCCGTCGGTGGAGGTCAGGGGGTGATCACGCGAGCGGCGAGACCCGATGAGGCAGCGGCCCCGGCGGCGTTTCCGGAAGCGGCCGCGCGAGGCGACCTCCGACGCCTCGCGTTTTTTTTCGGAACCGCGCCAGGATCGGGCGACGCCTTGCGCCCTCTTGCCTATCTCGGCAGCGCGCTGGCGGTCGCTCTGGCGCTTGCCTGCGGCTTGCTGATCGAGCGCTTTGTCGGCCGGCAAAGCGTGCTGCTGGTATTTCTGATGGCGATCCTCGCTTCGGCCATCGTCTGGGGCCTGTTGCCCTCTCTGGCGGCCTGCATCCTGAGCGTCATGGCCTTTAATTTCTTTCTGTTGCCGCCGCTCTACACATTTACGATCGCGGACCCGGACAACGTTGTCGCGCTGTTTTTCTTTTTCATTGTCGCGGTCATCGTCAGCAATTTGACCGCGGCGGCCCGCACCCAGATTGTTATCGCCCGCACCCGAGCAAAGACGACGGCCGCGCTTTACACCTTCAGCGGCAAGCTCGCCGGCATTGGGTCGCTTGATGATTTGCTGTGGGCCACCTCGTATCAGGTATCATCGATGCTCGATGTGGGGTGCGTGTTGCTGATGCCCGCGAAGGCCGGCGGCCCGCTGCAAATCGCCTGCGCCTATCCCCCGGAAGACCGGCTCGACGACGCCGACAGAAGAGCGGCAGACCGGGCCTGGGAACACAATACCGCCGCCGCTCCCGACGCAGGGCTCGCGCCGGGCGCCAGGAAACTGTTCCTGCCGCTGCGCACCGGCAGCGGCCCGGTCGGGTTGATCGGCATCGAACGCGATCGGTCGCGGCCGCCATTGTCGGCCGACGAGCGCCGCCTGTTGGACGCGCTTGCCGATCAGGCCGCGGTGGCGATCGAGCGCGTGTCGCTGGCCGCGGTGTTGGCCGAGGCGCGGGTGCTGGCCGAAACCGAACGCCTGCGCGCCGCCCTGCTCACGTCGATCTCCCATGATTTGCGCACTCCGCTGGCGTCCATCCTGGGAGCCGTATCGAGCCTGCGCAGTCTTTCCGAGAATTACGACGCTGGGCAGCGTGAGGAGCTGCTGGCGACCCTGCAGGAGGAGGCCGAGCGGCTCAGCCGCTTTGTCGCCAATCTGCTCGACATGACCCGACTCGAATCGGGAGCGATCGAGCTTCGGCTCGACCTGTTCGATATCGGCGACATCGTCGGCGTGGCGCTGCATCGGGCTGGCGAACTGCTCGCCCGCCACCACGTGGCGGTCGACCTCCCGGCCGATCTGCCGATGCTGCGGATCGACGCAGTGCTGTTCGAGCAGGTGCTGTTCAATCTGCTCGACAACGCTGCCAAATATGCGCCGCCGGGCAGCCGGATCGACCTGCGCGCGCGCCGCGAGGGCGATGACATGGTCATCGAGGTGCGCGACGAGGGGCCGGGGATTCCGCCCGGCGAGCGCGAACAGATCTTTGATAAGTTCTACCGGGTCCACGCGCAGGACCGGCGGCGCGCCGGCACCGGGCTTGGCCTTGCCATTTGCCGCGGCTTCATCGAGGCGCAGGGCGGTCGAATCGATGCCGGCAATCGCCGCGACCGCAACGGGGCGGTGATGACGATCCGCATGCCGCTGCCCGCCGAAGTCGCGATCAGCGACGGCGTGGCGGCCGGTGTCTAACGCGATCACCGTACTCGTCGTCGATGACGAACCGCCGATCCGGCGATTTCTGCGCACCAGCCTCGCCGCGGCCGGGTATCGCGTGATCGCCGCCGAGAATGCCACAGAAGCGCTCGCTGCCTTCGCCAGCGAGAAGGTCGACCTGATCATTCTCGACCTTGGCTTGCCCGATCGAAGCGGCCTTGAGGTCATCGTCGCGTTGCGCCAGCTCTCGCCGGTGCCGATCATCGTGCTGTCGGCGCGCGACGACGAGCGCACCAAGGTCGAGGCGCTCGATTCCGGCGCCGATGATTACGTCAGCAAGCCGTTCGGCATGGCCGAATTGATCGCCCGGCTGCGAGCGGCTCTGCGGCACGCCTTCCAGGCCAAGGGCGAGATGCCGTTATTCGCCTCGGGAGAGCTGGCAATAGACCTGGTGCGCCGTCAGGTTACGCGCGCCGGCCGTGAGGTAAAGCTTTCGCCCAAGGAATTCGAGTTGTTGCGCCATCTCGTTGCGCACGCCGGCAAGGTGGTGACGCACCGGCAGCTGCTGCGCGAGGTGTGGGGACCGGCACAGGCCGACGAAGTGCAATATCTGCGGGTGTTCATCCGCGGTCTGCGGCAGAAGCTCGAACCCGACCCGACACAGCCGACCCATATCCTCACCGAACTGGGGGTCGGGTATCGCCTGCAACTGCCGCCCGAGCAGCGCGCGCCGAGCAGCCGTTGACCCGCAACGGCGACGAAGCTGGATTCTGTGCGGTTTGTGCCGATGGTCAATTGGCAAAAGTTTCCGACCAGACGAACAGCACTATCAGGGCGGCCCAAAACATTGGGCCTAATATCTCTACCAATAATCCGGCGATCCTGTTAATCGCGGCGATGATCGGATGCTTGGTCGGATCGATTTCGCGCCACGTCGGCGCCGGGCAGGCCAATGGCTCGGGGGTGCTTGGCCACAAGTCCAGGTGCTTCTGTTGGGTTCGCTGCGTCACATGTCGATAATAGGGCGCGAGGAAATAAACAATCCAGGCGAGCTATCGAGCGTAAAAATAAGAAAGGCATAAAGGAAGCGGATATCATCTGCTAATCTTGTCCAGCGTCCGCCCTCCACCCGCCCTGGGCAATGATGGTAGGTAAGCAGAAGACAGGTTCGAGTCCTGCCGGGGACGCCAAGACGTTAAAGCGCGGCGGCGTCCCGCTGCTGCCGGTCGGCGCTGTCGAGCACGACGTTGAGCAGCACGTTACAGCCGGCGGTCAGATCGGCGGGCTTGGCGTCCTCGATCTCGTTGTGGCTGATGCCGCCGACGCAGGGCACGAAGATCATCGCGCTGGGCGCCACCCGCGCCAGGTAGACGGCGTCGTGCCCGGCGCCGCTGATGATGTCCTGATGCGGGTAGCCCTGTGCGGTCGCGGCCGCCCGCACCGCGCCGACGAGGGCGGGATCGAACGGGGTCGGCGGGAAATACCAGAACTCCTCGACCGCGACGTCGAGGCTCTGCGAGGCCGCCGCGGCGGCGCAGGCGGCGCGCAAGTCGCGGTCCATCGCGCTCAGCACCGCGTCATCGGGATGGCGGAAATCGACCGTGAAAAACACATGGCCGGGGATCGTGTTGCGCGAATTGGGGCTGACCTGGACAAATCCGACCGTGGCGCAGGCATGGGGCGCGTGCGCGTGGCCGATCCGGTTGACCGCCTCGATCATGCCCGCCGCGCCGACCAGAGCGTCGCGCCGCCGCTTCATCGGCGTCGGCCCGGCATGCGCCTCCTGGCCGGTGACGGTCACTTCGTACCAGCGCTGGCCCTGCGCCCCGGTGACGATGCCGACCGGCAGGCCGGCCGCTTCGAGGATCGGGCCCTGCTCGATATGCGCCTCGAAATAGGCCGCGACCGGGCGGCCGCCGACCGGCGCCCGGCCGGCAAAGCCGATGCGCTCTAATTCGGCGCCGAGCGTCACGCCGCTGACATTGTCCGGCCGCGCCAGGCCGTAGGCGAGGTCGAAGACGCCGGCAAACACGCCGGAGCCGACCATCGCCGGCGAAAACCGCGACCCTTCCTCGTCGGTCCAGGCGACGATCTCGATCGGCGCCTCGGTCTGGTAGCCAAGGTCGTTGAGGGTGCGCACCACTTCCAGCCCGGCCATGACGCCATAGGCGCCGTCGAACCTGCCCCCGGTGGGCTGCGTGTCGAGATGGCTGCCGGCCATGACCGGCGCCAATTCGGGATTGCGGCCGGGGCGGCGGGCGAAAATGTTGCCGATGCGGTCGACCGCGACGCTGCAGCCGGCTTCCTCGCACCAGCGGATGAACAGCTGCCGCGCCGCGCCATCGAGATCGCTGGCGGCGAGCCGGCACACCCCGCCCTTGGCGGTCGCACCGATTTTCGCCAGCTCCATCAGGCTGGCCCACAGCCGCTCGCCATTTACCGTCAGATTGCGCATGCCACGCCCCCGAGCCTGTCCGAGACCGCATGTTCGGAGATCGCAACGGCGAGTCAACGCCCCAGAGCGCTGCCTCGCGCTGCCTCGCGCTGCCTCGCGCCGCTCGCGCTGCTCGCGCCGCTTGTCCGCCGCCGGCGCCTGCGCTAAGGGGTTGCCCCTGACATCGGCGATCGCGATCGGAGGACCAGTATGAGCGAGGCCGGCATCATCTCGGTACTCGGCATTTGCGGCAGCCTGCGCAAGGCTTCCTACAACCTTGCGGCATTGCACACCGCGATCGCGCTGAAACCGGCCGGCATGACGGTGACGCTCGCCGACATTTCGCAGATCCCGCCCTATAACGAGGATGTCAGGGCGCAGGGTTTTCCGCCGTCGGTCGAGACGCTGCGGGGTCAGATCGCGGCGGCCGATGCGCTGTTGTTTGCCTGCCCGGAATACAACTACTCGATGTCGGGCGTCCTCAAAAACGCGATCGACTGGGCGTCGCGCCCGCCCGACCAGCCCTTCGCCGGCAAGCCCTGCGCGATCATCGGCGCCGCCGCCGGCATGGCCGGCAGTGCCCGCGCGCAATACGATCTGCGGCGGGCTTGCGTCTTTCTCGACATGCACCCGTTGAACAAGCCGGAAGTGCTGATCGGCCAGGCGCAGGCCAAGTTCGACGCCGACGGCAGGCTGCTCGACGAGGTCGCCCGCAACCTGATCCGCGATGTGATGGCCAACCTCGCGGGGTGGGCGCGGCAGATCACGAAGAAGGGATAGCGACCAGCAATCCCTTTCCGTCATGCCCGGCCTTGTGCCGGGCATCCACGTGGCTGGCCGGGCCGAGCCGGGCCATGACGAATTATCGGGGAGGACGCGATGGAGATGGATTTCACCGGCAAGGTAGCGCTGGTCACCGGGGCGGGTAACGGCATCGGCCGCGCCACCGCTGTCGCCTTTGCCAAAAGCGGCGCCAAGGTCGTCCTCGTCGATCGCGATACGGCCGGCGGCGAAGCCACCGCCGGCATCATCCGCCAGCAGGGCGGCGAGGCGCGCTTTGTCGCCGCCGACGTGACCCGATCGGCCGACGTCGCCGCCTATGTGAAGGCCGCGCTCGACGCCTATGGCCGGATCGACTGCTTCTTCAACAATGCCGGCATCGAAGGGACGTTGCAGCACACTGCGGAGTATGACGAGGCGATGTTCGACCAGGTTATCGCGGTCAATGTGAAGGGCGTCTTTCTCGGCCTGCGCCATGTCCTGCCGGAAATGTTGCGGCAGAAGGCGGGGGCGATCGTCAACACCGCCTCGGTCGCCGGCCTTGTTGCCACTCCCGGCATGCCGGCCTATGTCGCCTCCAAGCATGCCGTCATCGGGCTGACGAAGACCGCCGCCGGCGAGGTCGCGCGCGACGGCGTGCGGGTCAACGCGGTCTGCCCCGGCCCGGTCGATACCCGCATGATCCATTCGCTCGAACAGCAGATCGACCCGGCCGACCCGGCCAGCGTCGGGCGGCGCTACCAGGCGGCGATGCCGAGCGGGCGCTACACGACCGCGGACGAGATCGCCAACATGGTGCTGTTTCTGTGCTCCGACCTCGCCAGCAACATCACCGGCGGCCAGTATGTCGTCGATGGCGGGCGCACCGCGACGGGCGGCGCCGTGACGCAGGCGGTCGAGCGCGCCTGACGATTAGAGGTGCCGGGTCAGAGGTGCCGGGTGCTGTCGCGGTAGCGCCGGTTCATCACCCGCAAGCGGCGCGAGATGACGCGCAGTACGGTGATCGAAAACGCCGGCGTGCCCGCCACCAGCGACAGAAACCCGGGCACGTCAATCTCGACCAGCTCGCACCAGGTGCCGGCGATCACCGTCGCGCTGCGCGGCATCTGCTCCTCGATGATCGCCATCTCGCCGATGATGCCGCCGTCGCGCACCGTCTCGAGGATCGTGCTGCCGCTCAAAACGCGCAGCGT